>JAXDIE010000073.1:0-26365 GCA_034664165.1 Thermoleophilaceae bacterium
AGCGCCGTCCGGCGATCGCAGTAGCCGGAGTAGAGCGAGGCGAGCTCGGCCAGATAGCCGCCCCGTGGCCCTCGGGAACGTGCCGTCATCCGCTCGCTGAACTGCTCCGGAGTGACCATCGCCGACTGGAGCTCGCCGATGAAGTGGTCGAGCGCCGCCGGGAAGCCTGAGCGGCGCGCGGGTCCCTGGAGCGTCACAAGCGATGCCGACCGGGCGACCCCCGCCATGACCAGTTCGCGCTGGACCGGGGAGAGCCCGGGACGGGTGATGACCCCGCACGCACGAGCCACCAGCGCAAAGAGGCCCCCGAAGGTGGTGACCCGGCCGCCTACCGGGACCCGCGCGCGGAACAGGATCTCCTCCTCGTAGCGCTGGACGTCCGCGCCGGTTGGGACCACCAGCACCGGCTCGCGGTCGAGCGACGCGACGAAGCGGTCGAGGATCTCCCCCGTCTTGCCGCTTCCGGCAGGGCCGGTTATGAGCTCGAGTGACATGTGGTCGAAGCTAGCGCCCGCAGCGGCGTGACAGGATCCGGGCATGCGCACCGTGATCGCCTCCGATCTGCACCTGGGCACCGCCTCGGCCCGGGATCTGCTGCGCCATCCCGGGCCGCTCGAGGTCCTGACCGAGGCGTTCGAGACCGCCGACCGGGTGGTTCTTCTGGGCGACGTCCTGGAATTGCGCGACTCACCGCTGGATGACGTCATGGCCCGCGCGGAGCCGATCCTGCGGAGCCTGGGCCAGGCGCTCGCCGGCAAGCCCGTGACCATCACGGCCGGCAACCACGACCACGAGGTGTTCCAGGACTCGTATTCGCGCAACGGGGCAGCGCCGCTCGGGCTGGAGCACCAGATCCGGCCCGAGGCCGGCACGCTGCTGGGCAGGATCGCCGCCGCTCTGCCCGATGCCGACGTGACCCTGTCCTACCCCGGAGTCCGGATCCGCGACGACGTGTGGGCTACCCACGGCCACTACCTCGATGTCCACAACACGGTGCCCGCGATCGAGGCGGTGTTCGCACAGATGGCCGCGCGGCGCTCCGGCCGCATGCAGGGCGGTGACCCCGGCGCCGATGACTACGAGGCCGTGCTCTCGCCCATCTACGGCTCGCTCCACGCGCGCGCCCAGCGAATGGACCCGGGGTCGCGCGGCGGTGACAGCACCTCGCTGAAGGTCCTCAAACGGCTGCGCGAGCCCCGCGGCCGCATCGACCCCTTCCACTCCCTCCTGACACGGGTGATCGTGCCCGGCGCCGTGGGGGTGGCCAACCTGGTGGGCACGGGCAACTTCAGCCCCGACTTCTCCGGGCCGGAGCTGCGCCGGGCCGGACTTCGAGCGATCGGGCAGGTGGTGGACCGCCTGGACGTGGACGCGGAGCACGTGGTGTTCGGGCACACGCATCGCCGCGGTCCTATGGACGGGGACGTGTCGGCCGAGTGGATCACTCCCGGCGGGCGGCGCCTGCACAACACCGGCAGCTGGGTCAGCGAGCCGTTCCTGGTGGGCAGCGCAGGGCGAAAGAGCCCCTATTGGCCCGGAGGCGTGGTGGTGGTCGAGGATGACGAGGACCCTCGCTTCCAATCGCTGCTCGGGAACCTGCCCGAGGCGGGGCTCGATGGCTGAGCGTTCGGCATCCCAGGGAGCGGCGCATCTGGCCCGCCTGGCCACGCGATCCCGGCTTCGTCCGCTTGCCCGAGCCCTGGTACCCCGCCGCGGCCGCGATGCGCTGCGCGCCATGAAGCGGCGCGCGCTGATGCTGGCCTACCGCGGCAACCGGGTCGGGTGCCCCTGCTGCGGCGGGCGCTGGCGCCGCTTCATGCCCAGCTGGAACAGGCCCAATGCCATCTGTCCGGGCTGTGCGGCCCAGGAGCGCCATCGGGCGCTGTGGCTGTTCCTCGAGGCGCGGCACTCCGAGTTGTTCACTCACCCCATGTCGCTGCTGCACTTCGCCCCTGAGCCGGTGTTCCGGAGACGGCTCAAGGCGGTGCCGACCCTGCGCTACACCACTGCCGACCTCTCGTCCCCCGAGGCCGACGAGCACTTCGACATCACCTCGATCCCCCACCCCGATGGCTCCTTTGACGCGATCATCTGCAGCCACGTGCTGGAGCACGTCGAGGACGACCGCCGGGCCCTTCGCGAGCTCCACCGGATCCTGGCGCCGGCCGGCTGGGCCATCGTCATGGTGCCGGTCGATCGCGAGCGGGAGCAGACCTACGAGGACCCGGCCATCGGGGACCCCGCCGATCGCAAGCGCGAGTTCTGGCAGGAGGACCATGTGCGCCTGTACGGCCGGGACTTTCCCGACCGGCTGCGCGAAGCCGGCTTCACCGTGACGCTGGACTCCTACGTGGCCGACCTGGGTGCCGCGCTGCTGGAGCGCCACGGCGCGAGCGCCATGCCCGTGCCGGTCTGCCGGAAGTAGGCGCGGGAAGCTAGCTGGGCTTGGTGGCCGCGGGCTTCCGCGGCTTGACCTTCGCCTTGGGCTTGGCCGTCGCGGCGCCGTTGGCGGCCTTGGCACCGTTGGCGGCGCCATTGGCTGCGGTGTCGGGCGCTGCTCCGTTGGCGCCCTCGGCGCCGGGCACGGGCGGCGGGTTGCCGTCGGCCCACTCCTCGTCGAAGTCGACGCGCCACTTGCCCTCGTCGGTCTGCACCATCTTCAGCTTGGCGCGGAAGCTGCGGCCGGAGCGGCCGCGGAAGCCGGTGACCTGCTTCTCGGTCTTGCCGTTGGCGATGAGCTCCTTGGCCACGGAGACGGAGAGCATCTTGCCCGCCTTGTTCTTCCAGATGACGAAGCCGCAGCCCGGATCGTCCTTGGACCAGCAGGAGAAGCCCTTGCGGTTCTCAGTTATCTCCCGGCCGCAGTGCGGGCATGGCCCGAGCTTGGCGCGCTCGATCTTGACGCCCTTGAGCTTGTCGAGCTCCTCCACCGTCTCGGTGGTGAACTTGGCGATGTCCTGCATGAAGTGCTTGCGATCGTCCTTGCCCTGCTCGATAAGGCCCAGGCGCCGCTCCCAGTCGCCGGTGAGCTGGGCCGACGTCAGCGCGTGATCACCCAGCAACCCGATCACCTGGACGCCCTTTTCGGTGGCGTGCAGTGCGCGGCCGTCGCGCTCGATGTAGCCGACCGACAGAAGCCGCTCGATGATCGATGCCCGCGTGGCCGGAGTGCCGATCCCGGACTCCTTCATGGCCTCGCGCAGCTCCGCGTCATCGATGTCCTTGCCGGCGGCCTCCATGGCGCCCAGCAGCGATGCCTCTGTGAAGCGCCGAGGCGGCTGGGTCTCCTTGCGGATCGACTCGATCGACTTGGTGTCGACGTCCTCGCCCTGCTCGAGCTTGGGCAGGGACTGATCGCCGCCGGAGTCATCGTCCTCGGCCCCGGGCGCGGCGACCTCCTCGCCGTAGACGGCCTTCCAGCCCGCCTCGATCAGCCGCCGGCCGCTGGTGCGGAAGATGTGCTCCTTGACCGTCGTCTCGACCCTGGTGCGCTCGAAGACGGCCTCGGGATGGAAGATCGCGAGGAAGCGCTTGGCCACGAGGTCGTAGATCTTCACCTCGTCCTCGGTCATCTTGCCGATCAGGTGCTCGGACTTGGTGGGGATGATCGCGTGGTGGTCGGTTACCTTCTTGTCGTTGACCACGCGGTCGAGCGGAAGGCTGTCCAGGGCCGTGACGTACGCGGCGCCCTTGGCGTACTCGCGGTTGTGCCCGACCAGCTCGGCGATGGGCTTGATCTCGGGGATCATGTCGCCCGTCAGGTAGCGCGAATTGGTTCGCGGATAGGTCAGCGCCTTGCGATCCTCGTACAGCTTCTGGGCCGCACCCAGTGTGCGGCGGGCCGTGAAGCCATAGAGCGTGTTGGCGTGCCGCTGCAGCGACGTGAGGTCGTAGAGAAGCTGCGGTATCTCCCGCTCCTCCTTGACCTCGAGCTTGGTGATCGATCCCTGCTGGCCCTCGCAGTCGGCCACGACCTTGGCGGCCTGGTCCTCCGGGATGCGCTTGCCGCCCATGAAGCGGCCGGCGTAGCCGCGCGCGCCCGATGCCTCGAACTGGGCCTCGACCAGCCAGTACGGCTCAGGGACGAAATTCCGGATCTCCACCTCACGACGGGCCACGAGTGCCAGTGTCGGCGTCTGGACCCGTCCGAGCGACACGGCGCCGTCGAACGCGGCCCGCAGCCGGATCGATGCGGCCCGGGTGGCGTTCATCCCGACCATCCAGTCGGCCTCGGAGCGCGAGCGCGCGGCGGCCTCGAGCTGCGCCATCTCCTCGCCGGGGCGAAGGTCCGCGAAGGCGTCGGTGATGGCCTTCTTGGTCATCGAGCTGAGCCATAGGCGGTCGACGGGCTTCTTGACCTTCGAAGTCTCGTACGTGTAGGCGAAGATCAGCTCGCCCTCCCGCCCGGCGTCGCAGGCGTTGACGATCCGGTCGATCTCGGGGTCCTTCATGAGCTTGTGGACCACGGCGAGCTGCTTCTTGGACTTGTCGTCGTTCGGGACGAGCTTGAACTTGTCCGGCAGGATCGGGAGGTCCGCGTAGCGCCACTTCTTGAGCTTCGGGTCGTACTGATCGGGCTCGGCCAGGCCGACGAGATGGCCCACAGCCCAGGTGATCATGTACTCGTCGCCCTCGATGAAGGTCTTGTCCTTGTTCTGCGTGAAGGAACCAGGCAGCGCGGCCGCGATGTCGCGGCCGACTGACGGCTTCTCGGCTACTACGAGGGTCTTCATGTGTGGCTCAGGGTACGGGAAGTGGCAAATGGGCTCTGCAAATCATCTACCCCGCACATGGTCCGGTACCCACCCGATTCGTTACATCCACGGTGTTCAGGGCCTGCGCGACAACCTCCGAGGGCACCCCGAAACCGGAGTCCGCCCCGGGTTCGGCCGCCGAGGCGAAGATCGTGGCCAGGACCTTGCCGTTGCCGTCGACCATCGGCCCGCCCGAGTTGCCCTGCCGGATCTTGCCCCGGATCGCCGTCATCTCCCGGGTGGTTGGCCCGCGGCCGTACGCGTCCTGGCTGATCACGTCGGTGGTCTGGCCCACGCGTCCCGGCTCCGATGTGAACGGGCCGTTCTGGGGGAAGCCGAGAATCGCGCCCGCTGTGCCGTCCTTGGGATTCAGCTCCAGCTCGAGCCCCTTGCCGGCGGGCGCGTCGGTGCGCAGGATCGCCAGATCGTTATGGGGATCGAATGCGATCACAGCCGCCCGGTGTAGCGCGCCATGCCCCTCGAACTGCACCTCGGTGTCCTCCTGCCCGGCCACCACGTGCGCGTTGGTGACGATCAGCCCGCCGGGGGCCACCCAGCCGGAGCCCTGGACGTTGAGCCCACACGCGCTTCCGAGCACCCGCACCACGGCGGGCTCGGCAGCTTTCACGCCCCCGGCCGAGACGATGCCCTTGGGCGGCGGGCCGACCTGGGGCTTCGGGCCCTTGATCTTCGGCACCGGGTCGAACCGCTTTAGAGCGTTGAGCACCGGGCCCGTGCCAGGCATCTGATCGTTGATGAACGCGAGCACAGACGACCGCTGCAGATCGGGGCGAAGGGTCTTGAGGGCCGGCGCCTGCAGAGCGGCGGCGCCCGCGATCCACACGATCAGCAGCGCGATGGCGATCAGCAGCAGGCCGCCCCCGAAGCCATCGAGCCGGCTGGGTCCCATCCGGGCCCTGACCTGCGACCCCACCACCTCGCCGAAGGCGGCGAGCACTGCGCCGATCAGAAGTGCGCCGGCCAGAGCGCCGAGCGGGGCGTACGCGGAATGGGCCCCCTCCGCGAGCACCAGCGGCGCCACGCGCGTCCCCAGCAGGGCCCCGCCGACGAACCCCAGCAGTGACAGCCCTCCGACCACCAGGCCCTGGTGATAGCCCCAGACGGCCAGGCAGAACGTAAAGCCGATGATGATGAGGTCGACGGCGTTCAGGCCGGCGCGCCCTCCGGTTAGAGGTCGAGCGTGAAGGTCAGCGTGTGCGGCTCGCCCGTGGCCGGGGTCTCCGGGCTCGTGATCTTCAGATCGAGCGGGCGGTTCTCGGTGGTCGCGACGGGGAGCTCGAAGACGACAAGCGCGCCCCCGGCCGGGGCCATGTCGGTGAGGCTGCCCTTGGTGGGCATGCAATCCCCGGGCTCCAGCTCGGTCGATTCGTAGGCGAACTGGCTGTCGGAGATGTCGATGGGCTGGAAGACGTTGCCCTGGCTGTCGGTGACCTCCATCTGCGTGGCAGTTGTATGCGCCTCCTCGCCCTCCGGGGGGTTGCAGACCGAGAAGAACGACGCGTAGTAGGTCTTGCCGGGAGGCGGCGGATCCAGCGTCGTGTAGCCGCTGTCCTCGGTGTCCTCCAGGTTGAGCTGGCGGGTGAGGTAGATGTTGTACTGGAGGCCGTCAAGCTCCGCAGCGATGCCCTCGTGATGAGGCTCGGCCTCGGCGCCGCTCGGCTCGGCCGCCGGGCCACCGCAGCCGGCGATCGCGAACACGGCCATGGCGGCGGTCAGGACGAGGGTTGCCTTCCGGGGGTTCGGCATGAGGTCGCGCAGTCTATCCGTGGCCGCGGCGCGGGCGTCAGCCGAAGCGGGCCGCCTTGAGCGGCTCGTAGCCCGCGATGGTGGCACGGGCGGGCGGCCCGTCCTGCTCCTCTTCGAAGATCCGGCGCAGCCTGCCGAGGGCCTTGCGGTTCTTGCGCGTGATCCAGCTGCGCGCGCCCATGCGCTCCAGCGCGGCGTCGAACGGCGTGGCGGGCTCGGTCCAGATGGTCAATTCCACCCGGGTCACATCGCCCGCGTCCTGCACCAGCTCATAGACCGCGGCGGTGGGGGTGCGCCCAAGCCTGCCGATGCGCCCGCGCTCGGCGATCTTGCGGGGGTGGTCGGCCTCGGTGATCTCGATCTCACCCCACTGCTGGGAGATCGGGGCATCCAGCTTGAAGCGCGCGGCCGCTCCCACACCGATGGAGTTGGCCCGGGCCAGGCGGTAGTCCTTCATGTAGTGGTCGGTGTAGGCCACGCGGTTGGCCAGGTCGACCAGGAAGTCGTAGATCTCCTCGCGGGGAGCCGAGATCGAGGTGGTGAGGGTGACGGGCCGCACTTCGCGGCGGATTCTAGTGCGCGTGCTGGCAGGTCGGGCGAAACGGCGGCAATGAAGGGGCTCGAGACGCCCGGCGGGCGCCAGTGGTGGAAAACGTCTCTACACGGGACGAAAATCACCACTCGCGGCCGGCTCGGCCGGAATCTCGCGACGAACACGAACTTCTGCACGCATAACGTGCACGACTTCGCTTTCGTATCCGCCGCACCCTCATCGCCGCCGTAAGGCGCCGAGGCCCTGCCGGCGTCCGGAGCCTAGCGCGAGACGATGCGAAGCCGGCGATCGGTCACGCGGATCTGCTCGCTGCTCACGGGGCGCGGCTTGTGCGCCGGCAGCTTGGCCAGGCAGAGCTGGCACAGGAGCCGGCCCGTCTCGAAGCGGTGCAGCTGCTCTCCCGAGAGCAACGTGCGGTGGCACCCGGCGCATTTGGGCGTCCCCGAGGTCAGCTGGCCAATGCCTCTGCGGATGAGGATCGGCTCCATTTCGCGCGCCATGCGGTCTGGTTTCGGCGCCACGCGCCCAACCCCTCCCAGCCGCTCTATGACTGACCCGAATAACCGTGCCCTCGGGGGCGCCGGAGGCCGAGCTGAGGGGTGCACGCAGCCGAAACCGATAGCAGCGCTATCGGTGAGCGCTGCGGGTGCCGCTCAGCGATGGCATACGGCGTCAGCCGAGGGTGCGGGGATGAGGGGTCAGTCATATACAGTCGGGCGCCATGGCCCTCACGATCGCCGTCATGTCCCAGAAGGGTGGAACCGGCAAGACCACCACGGTCAGGACGCTCAGCGATGTCCTCAGCCGCCTCGGCCTCGACGTCCTCTGCATCGACCTCGATCCCCAGGGCAATCTCTCGGACTACTTCGACGTGCCGCCGGATGCCTCGCCGACGATCGCCGACGTCCTGGACGGCAAGGCCACCGCCCTCGACGCCGTGGTGCCCGGCGGAATCGTCCCGGCCAACCTGTCGCTGGCCGAGGCCGAGCTCGTGCTGAGCGGCAAGATGGGTCGCGAGCTGACGCTCCGCAGGGCCCTGCGGGAGCCAAAGCGCCAGTACGACGTGATCCTTATCGACTGCCCGCCCACCCTGGGCCTGCTCACGGTGAACGCGCTCGTGGCGGCCGACCAGGCCCTGGTGACCACCGAGGCCCAGTACTTCTCGCTCCAGGGGGTCGAGCAGGCCCTGGAGCTGATCGACCTCGCCAAGGACAGCCTTCACCCCGAGCTCGAATGGCTGGGGGTCGTGCTCAACATCGCCGACATGCGGACCATTCATTCCCGCGAGGCCCACGAGAAGCTGAAGGACCGCTTCGGTCAGAAGGTCTTCGACTCCGTCATCCGCCAGTCGATCAGGTACGCCGAGTCTGCCGAACGCGCGATCTCGATCATCGACTACCGGCCAGACCTGGGTGCCGACTACCTCGCCCTCACCGACGAGCTGCTCGACCGCACCGGGTTCACCGCCGAGCGCGAGCGCCTCGGCGTCCTGCGCGCCGAGCTCGTGCCCGCCTGACGCCTCACCCGGCCAGGAATTAAATATGGGCCGGTAGCTCCCGCTCCCCGGCCCGGGGTCAAGACTGGAGCCAGGGGCCGCCGCGGGGTGTGACGTTCGTCACCTGCCGAGCTCGACCGACTGGTTCCACGTTCCGCGGTCGAAGAAGGGCAGGGGCGGTGCCTGCCCGGCGCCCTGTGCGGACAGCTTGTACAGCCGGCGGGGGTCCCGCCACTTGGCCGGGTCGGCCGATCCGAACCGTTCCCGAAGGTGTCCCGCGGCACGTTCCGCCGCCGTGGCCAGCTGTGAGGCCGAGAGGTGCTGCAGCCCGTACGCCTCGAGGCTGCGGATGTCGTACATGTGGCTGTTGGAGCCACCGCCGTCCAGAAGCGAGGCGCCCGGGCCGAACTGGCCCTGCACGATCTGATCGACCTCATCCTTGAAGCCCTCCCAGATGGCCGCGCCCGGGTCGATCGTGCCATCGGCCTTCACCCGTGCGTAGTTGCCGTCCCAGCGCAGCAGCTGCGCCAGCGCGCTGCGGCCCAGGCCTGAGGCCTTGGCCTCCGCGTCCCGCAGGAGCCCTCGCGACTGCGGGAACTGCTGCGCGGTGGTGCCGGTGGTCTTCACGATGTTGGTCGAGCTCTTGAAGCTCGGATGGCGGGCCACCTTGGAGACCTGGGCGCCGAGGAACGCAACGCGGTGGAAGGGCCCGGAGAGACGCTCGCGCGCCTCGCCGTCGCCGTTGGTCCAGTCCTGTGACGGGACGTTGTTCCAGTTGGCCAGCCAGCCCTGCTCGGGGTTGATCACGTGCGGGCGGTCCTGCGGCTTCAGGAAGCCGCGCCACTCCGCCTGGCCCGTGCCCGGGTATGGGAGGCGGTTGTCGTAGCCCCGGGGCCGAAGCGGCAACAGCCCGGGGTGCCAGTAGCCGATGTTGCCGCGGTCGTCCGCGGCCATCACGTTCTCGTTCCACGTGACTTCGTCTACCGCCCGCCCGGCCTGCTTGACGGTATTGGCGTCGTTCAGGTCACTCAACCCGACGATCGACTTCATCTCCTTGCCCCAGACCGCGTAGCGGCGGGCGTACGCGTAGCCGCCCACCCTGGCCTGGACCGGCCCGTGAACCGTCCGGCAGATGCGCTGGGTGGTGAACTCCAGAAGCGGCTTGACCTGCGGCGTGTCCAGCAGGCCGAGCAGGCTGGTGACGGGCTCGCGGGCGCCGAACTGCTCGTTGCGGCAGTCCATCTGGCGCTCCTTGCCCTTGTACATGTAGGTCTCGGGCCCGGTCAGCTTCTCGGCGTACAGGTCGTTGTCGTCCGTCAGCCCGGAGGTCAGGCCCCATGCCAGGTGCTTGTTGTGGCCGATGCCCACCACGGGGATGCCCGCCGCGCTGACGCCGCGAACGTCCTGGGAAGGCGAGTGGACCTCGAACTCGACGAACAGCTCGGGAATCGAGAAGCCCAGCTGCGGCCCGTTGTAGAGATAGGCACGGTTGCCGTCGCTGATGGTCCACATGAACGAACCGCCACCCGGGAACGGCTTGAGCTGAGTGCTCGACAGCTTGATCGCGGCCGGCGGGATCGGCAGCGTCCCGGCGTTGGCGTCCGGGTCGGAGGGCAGGCCGAGCCCGCGGGTGAACTCGGCAGACTTCTTGAAGGCCCTGCGCTCCTGCGCCTGGCTTGTTCCGGGGTTCGACGGGAAGCGGCCGTCCTCGGCCGGGACCGTCGAGATGCGACCGGGTGTGCGCGTCGGCAGCAGCTTGTCGAACTGATCGGGACCGAGCTGGTCCAGGGCGGCGGCGTCTTCGATCTCGGCGCCGTTGCTGGAGGGCACGGTCCGGGCCAGGAACACCCCGACGCGCGCGCTGTCCCTGAGGGTCCAGTGCGGGGGCGAAGCCAGCGTGGCTGGGAACTCGCCGGGGAGCTCGGCGATCCCGGGCCCCTCGACGTGGGCCACCCACGCGTTGATTCCGTCGCGATAGCCCTTGAACCGCGGCATCAGGCTCTGGGGGAGCGCGTTGATCTGCTTCTGGATCTCGTCGTCGGTGTAGTAATCACGGCGGTTGGTCACGTCGTCCCTGAGGCTGCCTGTGCCGTTGATCTCGGCCAGCGTGCCGCTGGTGGCCCGGCGGAATGCCTCGAGCTGGAACAGGCGGTCCTGGGCCACCGCGTATCCGACCCCCCACCAGGCGTCGTAGTCGGAGTCGCCGTCGATCGTGGGCACCCCATAGTTGTCGCGGGTGACGGTCACGCCGGCATGCGGGTGCTCGGTGGTGCCAGGCTGCCCGAACATCGCGCTCTTGTAGTTGAAGGTCTTGAACAGCTCGGTCTGGTCGAGCAGGTGCGGCGACCCGGTCCCGGAGGTGACGCCGCCGACCGATACGAAGCCGCTCTGCCCCGGAGCCAGCACCGACTCGGCGTGCAGGACCCGGGCCGTCGCGGCGGCTGGCAGCGCGCACACGATCGCCGCGGCGATCAACGCTCCCCTCCAGACGATCGTTCCCCCAGGCCCTCGCATCCGGCCTGAGCTTACTCCGCAGGAGCTACAACTCGCGCACGTCGGCGCCGTGCGGCACGAACTGCACGCGCCGGGACACGCAGTCCGGCGCCTCCGTCCGCAGGCGATCGACCAGGGCGCCCGTGTGCTCCCAGTGGCACCAGAAGAGCACCGAGGGGCCCGCGCCCGAGATCGAGGCACCGATCGCCCCCATCTCCTCGGCCTTTCCGAGCAGCTCCATCGAACGCGGATAGAGCGCCGCGCGGCGCGACTGGTGAACGCGGTCCGAGAGCCCGCGGGCCACCAGGTCCAGGTCGCCCCGGACCAGGCCCAGCACCAGCAGCGAGCTGTGCGCGATGTTGTGCACGGCGTCGGCCAGCGGGATCTGGTCGGGCACCGCGGCACGCGCCTCGCTGGTGGGAACCGGATTGGGCGGCGTGGCTATGACCCCTTCCAGGCCGGGGGCCGGGTCGAACCTGTCGGCGCGGCCATCGGAGCAGACCACGAAGCCCCCCATCAACGACGCCGCGACGTTGTCCGGATGGCCCTCGAGCTCCGCCGCCACCTCGAGCAGGGGCGCATCCAGCTCATACAGGTGGTCGGCGGCGGCGGCGCCCGCCACGATGGCCGCGCCGCTCGATCCGAGGCCCGCCGCCAGCGGCAGCTCGGAGCGGATGCTGAAGGAGATGCCGTCGGCCGAGTGGAGCCGCTCGAAGGCCTGCACGCACAGATTGGAGCGGTCGAGAGCCACGCCGGGGAGCGCCTCGCCATCCGGCCCCTCCGCGGTCACCGAGAACTCGCCGCACTCCTTGACCTCCAGCTCGAGATAGACCCCGACCGCCGCGGCCAGCGTGTCGTAGCCGGGGCCGAGATTGGCGCTCGAGCCGGGCACGCGGACAACGCGGTGGCGCCTCACTCGAGCACCGCCTCCTCCAGCGCCTCGAGCGAGGGCTCGCAGGGCACCACCGATGACTGGCCGCTCATCGCCGTACCCGGGTCCTTCAGGCCGTGGCCGGTGAGCACGCAGACGACCCGCCCCTCGGCCCCGTACTTGAGAAGCCCGGCCACGGAGGCGGCTGAGGCCGGCTCGCAGAACACTCCCTCGCGGCGACCCAGCCAGCGGTAGGCGTCCAGGATCTCCTCATCGGAGACGGCGCGGATGGCGCCGCGCGAGCCGGTGATGGCCGCCATCGCCTCCTCCCAGCGCGCGGGGTTGCCAATCCGGATGGCCGATGCCACCGTCTCCGGGAACTCGACCGGCTCGCCGTGAACCAGGGGAGCCGCACCCTCGGCCTGGTAGCCGTTCAGCGCGGGGGCGGTGCCGTACTCCTGGAAGCCCTTCCACCAGGACGTGATGTTGCCCGCGTTGCCGACCGGGATGCAGAGCACGTCGGGAGCGCCGCCCAGCTGGTCGCAGACCTCGAACGCACCGGTCTTCTGGCCCTCGATCCGAAAGTCGTTGACCGAGTTGACCAGGGCGATCGGGTGCTTCTCGACCAGCTCCCGGACCAGCGACAGCGCCTGGTCGAAGTTGCCCCTGAGTGTGATCACGCGGGCGCCGTGCATCAGGGCCTGGGCGAGCTTGCCGGTGGCGATCTTCCCCTCGGGCACGATCACCGCCCCACGTAGCCCCGCACGGGCCGCGTAGGCGGCCGCGCTGGCGGCGGTGTTGCCGGTGGAGGCGCAGATCACGGCTTCCTGCCCCTCCTGGATGGCGGCGGACACGGCAACGGTCATGCCCCGGTCCTTGAACGAGCCGGTGGGGTTCTGCCCCTCGAGCTTGAGCCACACCTCGCAGCCGGTGGCCTCGGACAGGCTTGCCGCGTGAACAAGAGGGGTGTCTCCCTCGTCCAGCGTGACGAGCGGGTCGACGGGCAGCCGGTCGCGGTAGCGCCAGAGGCTCACTCGAACGTCTCTTCGATCACCCGGATCACGCGAGGCGGCGCCTTGACGGCGTCGAGCCGCCCGATCAGGTCGACGGCTGCCTTGAACTTGGATTCGAGCACGCGGTGGACCACCATCTCGAGCCTGGCGTCCTCCCCCAGGCCCCTCTGGACCACCGACTTGACCGAAACGCCCTGGAGCCCCAGGATCTCGGCCACCTGTGCCAGCACGCCGGGCTCGTCGGCCACCTCGAGGTGCAGGTAGAACGAGGACTCCGAGTCGCTGACGATCCTGAGGTCCTCGGCGTGCGGTGGCAGCGACGGGGGCGGGATCATGGCCGAGACCACATCCCCGAGCACGGCCGAGGCCGTCTGGGATCCGCCGGCGCCGGGGCCGGACAGCGTGATCTCCGTGATCGCCGGCGACTCGATGGTCACGGCGTTGAAGGAGCCGTTGACCGATGCCAGCGGATGGGAGCCGTAGAGGAAGGTCGGGAAGACCCGCACGGCCACGCCGTCGCCGATGCGCTCGGCCGAGCCCACGAGCTTGAGCGAGAGCCCCAGCTCGCGCGCGTAGGCGATGTCGTCGGAGGTCAGCCGCTCGATGCCCTCGTACTTGACGTCGGCCAGCGACACGCGCGCGCCGAACGCGAGCCTGGCGAGGATCGCCATCTTGGCGGCGGCGTCCCGCCCGGATACGTCATCGGTCGGGTCGGCCTCTGCGTAACCCAGCTCCTGGGCGGCGGCGAGCGCGTCCTCGTAGGTGGCGCCGGTCCGCGCCATCTCGCTGAGGATGTAGTTGGTGGTGCCGTTGACGATTCCGTGAACCCGCTCCACGTGGGCGGCGGCGAGCGTCTCGTGGATCACCCTGATGATCGGTACCACGCCGCCGACCGCGGCCTCGAACCGTAGCTGTACACCGCTCTCGTGGGCGGCGGAAAAGAGCTCCTCGCCGTGCTCGGAGAGCAGCATCTTGTTGGCCGTCACGAAGTGCTTGCCGGCCGCCATCGCCCGCAGCGCATACTCCCGCGCGGGCTCGATCCCGCCGATCAGCTCGACGATGAGGTCGCTGTTCTCGAGGATCTCGTCGAAGGACCCGCTGCTGCGCGTCAGGACACCCGACAGCTCGGGCCGGATCCCGACGGTGGCCTCGATCTGGCCGGCCCGCTCCGCCAGGAGGGCGTCGAATGCCGCCCCGACCGTGCCGTGGCCCAGCAGGCCGATCCGGCAGCTCTGATCAGCCGACATCTCGCACCAGCAGGTCGTCGTAGGTCTCGCGGCGGATCACGACGCGGGCGTCGCCGCCAGAGCAGAAGACGACCGGTGGGCGGGGAACGGCGTTGTAGTTGTTGGCCATCGCGTGGCCATAGGCGCCGGTGGCGGGAGTGATCAGCACATCGCCTGGGCGGGGATCCTGGAGGCGGGCATCGCGCACCAGGATGTCGCCCGACTCGCAGTGCATCCCGGCGATGCGGCACTCCACCGAGTCGCCGGGCCGATCGGCGATCTCGGCCTCATAGACGGCGCCGTAGAGCATCGGCCGCAGGTTGTCCGCCATGCCTCCATCGACCGCCACGTAGGTGCGCACACCGGGAATCTCCTTGACGGTGCCGACGGTGTACAGCGTCACGCCTGCGTTGCCGACTATCGACCGGCCGGGCTCGACCAGGACGGTCACGTCTTCGGGCACCCCAGCCAGCAGTGCATCCACGTACTCGTCCAGCGACGGCGGCTCCTCGGCCGCCGTGTAGGCGATGCCCAGGCCGCCGCCGAGGTTGATCAGCGGGTACTCGCCCATGCCGGCCAGCACCTCGGCCAGCTTCTCGAACGCGCCGAGCTCGAAGATCTGGGAGCCGATGTGGGCATGCAGGCCCCGCACGACCAGGCCGGCCTGGTCGCAGCGCTCGATCGCGCGCCCGACCTCATCGAGGTTGATGCCGAACTTGGAGTCGACCTGGCCGGTCTGGATGAAGCTGTGGGTCGAGGGCTTGATACCGGGCGTGACCCGGATCAGCACGCGCTGATCGGTGCCCTTGGCCAGCCGCTCCAGGCGGTCGATCTCGTCGAAGGAGTCGATGACGATGTGGCCGACGCCCTTCTCCAGCGCGTATCCCAGCTCGGCCTCGGTCTTGTTGTTCCCGTGCATGTAGATCTTCTCGGGGTCGAACCCGGCGGCCAGGGCGATGTGCAGCTCACCGCCGGAGGCCACGTCGCAGGAGAGGCCCTCCTCGACCAGGATCCGCTCGGCCGCCGTGCAGGGAAACGCCTTGCTCGCGTACACGACCTCGAAGCGGTCGGTACGCCGGGAGAAGGCGTCCATGTAGGCCCGGGCCCGGGCCCGGATGTCGTCCTCGGCGTACACGTAGGCAGGCGTGCCGAACTCCCGCGCCAGCTCGACCGTGTCGCATCCGCCTATCTCGAGGCGGCCGGCTTCGTTCAGGCGGGTACCCGCCGGGAACACGTGGGCTGAGGGAAGATCGAGGGGCATGGGGTTCTGAACCGCTTCGCGGGACATAATCGGGCGATTATGAAGCACCGGCTTCCCCAGCCCCCGGAAATCGACAGCCGGGATGGCCTGTCATTCGCGCTGTTCATGCCAGACGGCGACCCGCCGGCCGGCGTGGTGATCTGCCACGGCGCCGGGTCCGCCAAGGAGAGCCACTTCGAGTTCGCCCGCTACGTGCGCGACACCGGGCTGGCCGCCCTGGCCTTCGACATGCGCGGCCATGGGCAGTCGGAGGGCTCCCTCGACGGACGTCTTCTGGACGACGTTCTGGCCATGTGCGACCTGATCGGCGGCCACGCTCCATCGGTGGCGATCCGCGGCTCGAGCCTGGGCGGGTTCTGCGCAATCTCGGCAGCTGCCGCCCGTCCCGGCACCGTCGACTCCGTTGTGGCCATCTGTCCCGCGCCTGCCGACTTCCTCCTGCGCGGGTTGCGCTCCGGGCGGCTCGAGGGCTTCGACTTCGATGCCGGCACGCTGGAGCCGCTCCTCGAGCGGGCGGACCTGGGTGCCGCGGTGGAGCAGCTGTCCCCGGCCACGTCGCTGCTGCTACTCCACGCGCAGGCCGATGAGAGCGTGCCCTACACGGTCTCGGAGGAGCTGTTCGGGGCGGCCCGCGAGCCCAAGCGCCTGATCGTGCTGCCCGGGGGACACCATCGATCGATCCAGCACGATCCCGACATGCACGCCGAGTCGATCCGGTTCATCGAACGCGCAGCGGCCCCCAGCAGCGGCTAGTTCCCGTCGTTCTCCAGGACCTTCCAGAGAGGCTCGGTGGTCTTCTTCACGTCGTCGGCGAGCTTGGGACTTACCTTCGACACCACGTCGTCGCTCAGCTTCCCGGTCAGGTCCCGGCCGTCCTTGCCGAGGTCGAAGCCGGCCACGGTGTCCCGAAGCCGGTTGGGAACGTCGCGGACCGTCTGAAGCGGGTCGGGTGGGGTGTCCGCCTGGGGAGTGTCGTTCACGGCGTCCGCGGAACCGGGATTGTTCGATCCCGACGAAGCCGGAATCGAGCTGGGCCCTGATCCGGCAGAAGATGGCCCCGACGAGCCCGAGGCGCCCGAACCAGACGAGCCGGGCAGGGACGGGAGGCCCTTGTCGCGCCGGGGCTCAGGGTTGTTGGCGGCCTGGATGTCGTCTCGGGTCAGCTGGATGGGCTCGGCGGTGCGCTCGAGCGGCTTGACCACGAGCGCAGCCTCGGACACGGTGGGCGTCGTGCCCGGCACGCCGCGGTAGGCCAGAACGGCGCTGACCACGGCGAGCATTGCGACCGAGCTGGCCACCAGCAGCATGCTGGTCCCGAGGCCGGCGATAAATGCCCTGGTCGTCTTCATCCTCTACTGCGCCTCCATGCCTGCGTGTGCGTGTTAAACGCGTTCACATAGATCATCAACCCATTTCGACGTCAAGAAGGGCGGTTCTGGACGAAAGATGTAGTCCCTGCCCGCTCAGGCGGTTGCAGGCCGGCTGCCAGCGCCGAAACGGACCAGCATCACGGCGCCCAGGGCCACCAGGCCGACGCTCACGAGCTGGGGCAGGGTGAGGCCGATCAGCAGCGGATCGTTGCGGCGGACGAACTCGACCAAGAAGCGCTCCATGCCGGCAAACACCAGATAGAGGCCGAACAGCTGTCCCGGGCGGACGCGATCCCGCAGGTTCCACAGCCCAAGCGCGACGAGGCCCATCGTCAGGGTCTCGTAGACCGGCGAGGGATGGACCGTCACACCCGGCGCCGTGGGCACCGTGCCGTGCGGGTAGCCCATGGCCCACGGCAGATCGGAGGGGCTGCCGTAGTCGCCGTCCCCCGAGAGCTGGCAGCCGACCCGGCCGATGGCATACCCAAGCGCCAGCGGCACCGCCGCGAGATCAAGCAGCTCGAGCCCGAGGTAACGGCGCCAGCGGGCCCACAGCAGCACTCCCACCGCGCCGCCCACCAGGCCGCCGAACCACACGAGCCCGCTGCCGGAGAGCAGGCTGCCCAGCAGATCGGGAGAGGCCTGTTCCCAGTTCTGGATGATGTAGTCGAGCCGCGACCCGATCAGCCCTCCAAGCAGGCCCGCGAAGATCATCTCGTAGGCCCAGTCGGCCGGGCGCCCGAGCTCCCGCAGCCGGCGCGACAGGACGGCGCCTGCGGCCAGGAAGCCGAATGCGAAGCAGATGCCGAAGGTCTGCAGCGTCAGGGGGCCGAGATGGAGTTCGGGCTGCATCGCCCGTCAAGCTAGCTCAGAAGAGCTACAGGTATGCCATTGGATCGGTTACCGACCCGTTGATGCGCGTCTCGAAGTGGAGGTGGTCGCCGAAGCAGAGGCCCGTGCAGCCGGTCAGGCCGATCACGTCGCCCTGGTGCACCTCCTGCCCCACCGACACGCCGATGCTCGACTGGTGGGCGTAGCAGGTGGACAGCGCGCCGCCGTGCTGGATGCAGGTGTAGTTGCCGTATCCGCCGTTCGGCCCGGCGGTGATCACCCGGCCGTCGGCTGCGGCGCGTATCGGCGTGCCCGACGACACCCCGATGTCGATACCCGGGTGGCATGCCTCCCAGGCGCGCGTCTCGCAGAAGGGCGAGGTGATGGGGCCGTTGACCGGCCAGATCAGCTGGCCCGAGCCCTGGCGGATCGGACCGGCGTCGTAGGTGCCCGCAGTGCCGGAGAGCTGGCCCTGAACCGCTGCCTGGTCGGCCTCGAGGCTGTCGAGCTGGCCCTGGAGGTGGTCGGACTGCTTTGCGGTCTCCGCCAGCGCGGACTTCTTGCCGGCTCGCACGTCGGCCACCTGGCCCTGGGCCTCCTCCTTGCGGGAGCGGGCCGCGGCCAGCATGTCGCGCTGCTCGGTTATCTCCTGGACGATGCCGTGCACCCGGTTCTCGATCTGGCCGACGCGTTCTGTGTCGGCCGTGACCTCGTCCTTGAGGCCGGACACGCGGGTCACGATGTCGTGGTCCTGGTCGGACAGGCGTTCCATGAAGGCCGTGCGCTCCAGGAACTCGTTGAAGCCCTGTGATTCGAGCACCACCGTCACGGCGTCGGGCGGGTCCTCCTTGTAGCGCTCCACGAGCCGGTCGGCGAGGGCCGTGCGGGCCTTCTCGTAACGGACGGTGAGCTTGGCGAGCCGGCGCTTGAGCTGCTCGAGCTCCTTCCGGAGCTTTTCGAGCTGAGCGGCCCTGACGTCGAGCCGCCTCTGGACCGAGGCCTCCTGCTGCGAAAGTCCGTTGATCTCGTCCTGGAGCCCGGAGATGCGGCTGCCCAGGTCCTTGACCTCGCCCGAGAGCTCCGTCTTCTTCGAGTTGGTCGCATTCAGCTGCGACTGCGTCTGCTCGATCTGGGTAGACAGGGTTGCGGCGTCAGGCAGCGCCAACCCTGCCAATGGCAGCGCAAGGATCAGCCCGAGGGCCATGATTATGGAAACCCAGAAAGTACGTTGCATTTGAAGTCTTGGTGCCCTTCGCGCGCCTACGGGGTTAGCTGACGGGCTCGCGGCGTCTTCGGCCGCTACACCGCTCTCAGACGGTGATTCGCCCCACCTCTCGGGTCCCCCGTTTACCTGCGTTATGCAGGGAATTCGGCGATAAAGGACAGGGCCAAGATAACAGGGGCCCCTTTGCGGGACCCCCGATTGGGCCGATATTTAGGCACTAATTAATTTCCGGGCAGGAATCTTGCAGCCGGCCGGCCTATGAACGGCGCTGGGCGGAAGCGCCGGCCGAGGCCCTCACGGGCACCCGCGGGCTCTGCCGCGGGACCTCGCGCTCCGCCGCCCAGAAAAAGAAGCCGAGTGTGACAAGCATGATCAGAAGGTCGGTGAAGATCATCATTCCTCCGGCGATCTGCTGGTCGGCCAGCGGCGTGAGCCCGTAGGCAGCCGCCCTGTCGCCGTAGGCCGGATAGATCGCGGTGCGCAGCATCACCGCGAAGGCCATGCCCAGGAACATGCCGGCAACCCGCGCCCCGATCACGTGGCCGGCCTTCCACAGCTCTGCCCGTGTATGGCTCTTCTGGGGCTCGATCACCGACCACCAGACCAGAAGGCTGGCCGCGATGAACGACTCGTGCTGGAGGGCGTGGACGAAGGGGCTGCCCAGGGCGCCCTGGAACATCGGGACCATGTGCCAGCCGTAGAGCGTGACCACCCAGAGGGGAACCGCCACCAGCGGGCGGCGGAGCGTCCGGAAGGCGGACCGGAGCCAGTGGCGGCGCGCCAGCGACACCAGCGCCGGCCGCGGAAGGAGGAAGACCAGAACCGGGGTGCGGACGCCGATCAGCAGGAGGGGGGCCGAGAGGTCGGCCATCAGGAGATGCTGGGCCATGTGTGCCGAGAGCAGGTCGTCGCCCAGCGGGTCGAGCGGCGAGACCAAGGCGATGGCCATCAGCCCGACGCCCGTGTACCAGGAGGCCTGCTGGAGGCGGGGCACCCCCCAGCCTCTGCTTGCAAGCACCCGGACCGCGCGGGCATAGAGCACGAGGAGGGTGCCGAGGCCCACGATGACTGCTGGGTCCAGCGACAAGGTCACGGCGTGGATTGTGACGGAGCGGGAATATCTCCGGCGACCCGACCCAGGAGCACCCATGACCCAGCTGCAGCGGGCCGAAGACTTCAAGGCCCTCCACTCCGGCCCGCCGTTCGTCATCCCCAACCCGTGGGACAGCGGCTCCGCACGGGTGCTGGAGGCACTGGGGTTCAAGGCTCTGGCCACCACCAGCTCGGGCTTCGCGTTCACGCGCGGCCGCCTCGACGGGAACGTCACGCTCGACGAGCTGGCCGAGCACGTCTCGAGGCTCTGCGACAGCTCGGCCCTGCCGATATCGGTCGACCTCGAGAACGGCTTCGGGCCCGACCCGGCGGACGCAGCCCTCGCGATCCAGCGCGCAGCGGCAGCCGGTGCGGTCGGCGGCTCGATCGAGGACTACGATCGCGATGCAGGGCTTTATGAGCCGGCCCACGCGGCTGAACGCATCGCCGCCGCAGCCGAGGCCGCGCGGGGTCTGGACTTCGCCTTCATGCTGACCGCAAGAGCGGAGAACCACATCCGCGGGAACCCGGACCTTGACGACACGATCGCGCGGCTCCAGGCGTATGAGGCCGCGGGCGCCGATGTGCTCTTCGCCCCGGGAATCCGAACCGGTGAGCAGATCCGGGCGCTGTCCCAATCGGTGTCGCGGCCGCTCAACGTGCTCGCCGGGGCGGGCATGTCAATGGCGGAGATCGCCGAGGCCGGTGGGCAGCGGATCAGCGTCGGCGGGGCGCTGGCCTGGGTCGCCATCCGGGCGATGGTTGACGCGGCGGAGGGGATCCGCGACCACGGTGACTTCTCGGCTCTGGACGCGCGGCTACCGCTGAAGGACTGGCTCGCGAGCTAGTGACCACGGGCGGGATCCTGCGCGAAGGCCCGGCACCCGTCGTTATCGTGCGGCCCGTGACACGGACCCACCGCCTGCTGATTCCAATCCTCGTGCTGGCCGCCTTCCTGGCCGGCTGCTCGATCCGCAAGGAGCCCCCGGCGACCTCCACAGGGACGTCCACCACCGCCACGACCAAGACGGCGTCGTCGTCTCCCACGACGAGCACGAAGACCTCTCCCCCGCCCTCGACCACGAGCACCAAGGCAGCCCCGCCGCCCACGACGAGCACCAAGGCCACGCCGCCCACCACGGCGAGCACGAAGACGGCGCCTCCGCCCACCACGAGCACCAAGGCCGCACCGCCTGCCACCACCAGCACCAAGGCCGCCCCGCCGCCCACCACACCCGCGCCCGCCCCGCCGGACGACGGCGCCACCGGCCTGGGATCGGCTGCCACCGCAACCAAGGACACCGTCCGCCTCCCCGGCGCCACCCCCATCGAGGACGCCGTCGACACGGCCAACGCGGTCTTCCCCGCCACGAGCCCGCCAAGCCGTCCGCGTGCGATCACCCTCGTGGATACCAGTGACTGGCGGGCCGCCATAGCGGCGTCGGTCTTCGCGGGTCAGCGAACGGCCTCACCGATCCTGTTCAGCCAGAACGGCAGCATTCCGCCCGCCACGCGAGCTGCTATCGATCAGCTCCGCCCCACCGGAATCGACGAGGCCGGCAAGGTCCAGGTCATCCGGGTCGGCTCGGCCCCGGCCCCCGGCGGCCTGACGACGAAGGTCCTGGCCGGACCCGACCCCTTCGCGACGGCGGCTGCGATCGATCGCCTGAACACCCAGATCCTTGGCAGGCCGGCCGGCCACGTCATCATCGCCTCGGGCGAGCACCCCGAATGGGCCATGCCCGCGGCCGCGTGGGCGGCAAGGGCCGAGCAGCCGATTCTGTACACGGGCGACAACGCGATCCCGGCCGCAACGGTGGCTGCCCTCAAGGCACACAAGAAGCCGCACCTGTACCTCCTCGGGCCCAAGACGCTGATCAGCGACACCGTCAAGAAGCAGCTCGGCAAGATGGCCAAGGACGTGACCCGCATCGAGGGCCCCACGCCGGTCGACAACTCGGTGGCCTTTGCCCGCTTCGCTCGCGCAACCTTCGGCTGGGGCTTCGTCACGCCCGGGCACAACTTCACGGTTGCATCCACCTCGCGGCCGCTCGATGCCGCGGCGGCGGCCGTCCTGGGCTCGAACGGGATCTTCGCCCCGCTCCTGCTGGTCGACAGGCCCGCCCCGCTGTCGCTGCCGATCGAGAACTACCTGCTCGACGTCCAGCCGGGCTATGACAGCGACCCCTCCACAGGGGTCTTCAACCGGGTCTTCATCCTCGGCGGCCCCGCAGCGGTATCGGGCTCGGTGCAGGGCCGGCTCGACGAGATCACCAAGCTCGTTCCGGTGACGATCGACAGCCGCGCGACCGCCCCCTCCAGCTAGACCCGCTGTAGGCTCACGGCGTGAGCGAGTACGAGCAGCCGGCGCTTGCCGGGCGTGAGGTCACCGTCGAGGACGTGCGCAAGCTGATGGGCGCATCCACACCGCATTTCTCGCTTCAGATCCGCAACCGGATCCGTCATCTGATCGCCGGCCTCCCACCCGGGCATCCAGCCCGGATGGAAGGCGAGCGTGAGATCACGCGGCTGGAGCAGATCGCCTTCGACGGCGAGCTGGCTCCGCTCGACGACTGACTAGGGCGTCGGCGCGTACTGCTGCTGGCAGGCCTGCAGCTTGGCCACGTCGGTCCCGGCATCGCTGACGCACTTGCCGACGTCTGCGCCGGTGGCTTGATCGTCCTTCGAGGATGCGGCCTTGTCCTGGCCCGTGGCCTGGTTGAGCTGATCCTGTGACTGGTTGAGCTGCTCCTGGGCCTGGTCCAGAGCCTGCGACTGCATGGAGGCCCCCTGGTCGATCAACTGCTGGGACTGCTGGAGGGCCTGATCGGTGATCTGGTTGGCCTTGTTCAGCTGCGGAAGCACGATCACGAAGATGATGATCAACGTGATGATCACCCCGATGATTGCTCCTAGAGGACTTCTGACGATCATCATCTCGATGAGCTCCTTTGGTGTGTAGTTGTCAGCTTGAGCCCAGGCCCGAGAGCCCGGCTACCCGGTCGCGGTGCTCGCGGGCGGTACCAAGCAGATGACCGTCCGTCTTCGCGCGCTTGAGGAAGAAATGCAGATCGTGCTCCCACGTGAAGCCGATTCCACCGTGCACCTGGAGCGCGGAGGCGGTGACGCGCCAGCCGGCATCTGACGCGTAGGCCTTGGCCATCGATGCCGCCAGCGGCAGCGTCTCGGGCTCGGCGTCGGCGGCCCACGCCGCGAAGTAGGCGGCCGAGCGGGCGCCCTCGACCTCGAGCAGCATCTGAGCGCAGCGGTGGGACACACCCTGGTAGGCGCCGACGGGCGTGTCGAACTGCTTGCGGTCGCCGGCGTACTCGACAGCCATCTCCATGGTGCGCTGGGCCACACCCACGAGCTCGGCGGCCAGAGCGGCTGCGGCGCGATCCACACCCGCGCCCACGTCGCCTTCCAGCCCCTCGCCGCCGGCGGCGGGAACCGTCGAGAAGCGGCGGGTCATGTCGATCGTCGCAACCGGCTCGCCGGCGGGCCCCTCGATCACGGTGGCCTTGTCGCCGTCGATCAGGACGATCACGCTCGCGGTGTCCGCGTCGGGGACCAGCGGAGCCCTGTCCCCATCGACGATCCCGACGGTGCCACGCGCCTCGCCCGAGGCGATGCCGGGGAGCCACTTGGCCTTCTGCTCGTCACTGCCTGCATGCTGGATCACCAGACCCGCGGCGGCGTTCGAGAAGTAAGGCGAGGGGGCCAGGGCAAAGCCCAGCTCCTCCATCAGGATGACAAGCTCGACCTGGCCGAGGCCCTGGCCGCCGTGTTCCTCATCGATGAAGATCCCGGCCCAGCCCAGCTCGCAGATCTCCTTCCAGAAAGCGTCGTCGTACTCGCCCGCCTCCGCCAGCTCGCGCAGGTGGTCGGCCTTGAAGCGCTTGGTCAGCAGCTCCCGGGCGGTTGCCTTGATCGACTGCTGGTCGTCGTTGAAGTCGAAGTTCATTCGCTACTTCATCCTCGGCAGCCCGAGCACGCGCTCGGCCACGATGTTCTTGAGGATCTCGGTGGTGCCGCCCTCGATCGAGTTGGCGCGGGCGCGCAGGAACGGGTAGGACCAGTCCGATTCCTTGAGCGGTGCGTCGGGGCCGAGGATCTCCATGGCGGCCTCTGTCAGCGACTGGTTGACCTCGGACCAGTGCCACTTGCCCAGCGATCCCTCGGGGCCGGGCACTCCGGTCTTCATGATCGCGGTGAGCCCGCGGTAGGCGTTGAGCTTGAGGATCTGGGCCTCGATCTGCAGCTGGCCCACGCGCTGGCGCACAACCGGGTCATCGGCCAGGCCGCGCTCCTCGACGAGCTCCTTCAGGCGGCGCATCAGGATCTGAACCGAAGCCTGGAGCCCGAAGGCCAGCGTGGCGCGCTCGTGCATCAGCGTGGTGATGGCCACCATCCAGCCGTTGCCGACGCCGCCCACGACGTTCTCATCGGGGATGTAGGCCTCCTCGATGAAGAGCTCGTTGAACTCGGCCTCGCCGGTGATCTGGACCAGCGGGCGGACCTGCACCTGCTCCTGCTCCATGTCCATCAGGAAGTAGGTCAGGCCCTTGTGCTTGGGCACGTCCTGGTCGGTTCGGGCCACGAGCATGCACCACTTGGCCTTGTGGGCGAACGTGGTCCAGACCTTCTGGCCCGTCACCGTCCAGCCGCCATTGCTCTTCACGGCCCGGGTCTTGAGCGACGCCAGATCGGATCCCGATTCGGGCTCGGAGAATCCTTGGCACCAGATCTCCTCGGCGGAGAGGATCGGGGGCAGGTAGCGCTCCTTCTGCTCCTCGTCGCCGTGGGCAATGACCGTGGGGCCGCCCATGGCCAGGGCCAGCACGTTTGCCAACTGCGGCGCCTCGGCGCGGACGATCTCCTCGGTGAAGATGGCCTGCTCGACCAGGGTGGCGCCCCGGCCGCCGTATTCCTTGGGCCATGAGACGCCCGCCCAGCCCGCTTCGAAGACCTTCTTCTGCCACTCGACCCGGAAGTCGAAGCCATCGTCGTCGCCGGGCGGCTCGGGCCCGGGGTTGTTCGCCTCGAGCCACGAGCGCAACTCGTCGCGGAACGCCTCCTCGGATGAGCTGAGCGTCAGGTCCACCGGGCGCGGATCCTAACCGGATAACGGGTGGTCTATAGATTCCGGCGGGTGCGTATCGGCATCTTCCTCGCCTACTGGCCGTGGTTCTCGCTCGAGGAGCAGATCGAGCTGGCCAAGCTGGCGGACGCTGAGGCCCTCGATTCCGTGTGGGTTGCGGAGGCCTGGGGCCAGGACGCCGCGACCGTGCTGGCCCGGCTGAGCGGGGAGACCGAGCAGATCGGATTGGGGTCGGGGATCTTCCAGATCCCGGCTCGGACCCCGGCCATGACCGCCATGACAGCGATGACGCTCGACCGTCTTTCGGGGGGTCGATTCCGCCTGGGGCTCGGCGTCTCCGGCCCACAGGTCTCCGAGGGCTGGCACGGGGTGGAGTTCTCGCGCCCGCTGGCCCGTACGCGCGAGTACATCGAGATCGTCCGGATGGCGCTGGCGCGCGAGGGCCCGCTCGAGTACCACGGCTCCGAGTTCCAGCTGCCCATCGAAGGCACAGGCCTCGGCAAGCCGCTGAAGATGATGACCAAGCCACTGAGGCCGGACATCCCGATCTACCTGGGCGCGTTGGGGCCGAAGTCGATCGAGCAGGTGGCCCAGATCGCCGACGGCTGGCTGCCCTTTCTCTTCAGCCCGGAGACGGCGGGTGAGCTGCTCGGCCCCGTCCGCGCGTCGGGGCGCGACATCGACGTATCCCCGGTGGTCCTCATCTCCGTGGACGACGACGTGGACTCGGCGCGGAACATGGCACGGCCCTGGCTCACCATGTACCTGGGCGGCATGGGGCACAAGACCAAGAACTTCTATGTCGACGCCGCCGAGCGCTACGGGCAGGGTGAATCCGCCAGGAAGGTGCAGGAGCTGTTCATGGCCGGCGACCGGACGGGTGCCGCCGCCGCGCTCTCCCCCGAGATCATCGACCAGTCCACCATCTGCTGCACGGCATCGGAGCTCGAGGGCCGCGTGGCCGCTTACGCCGATGCGGGTGCCGACACGCTGCTGGCCATGCCCTTCGGCGACCGGCCCGCGATCGTGCGAGCACTGGCCGCGATGGCACGCACCGCCTGACCAGTGTCCCTCCCCTACCTCGTACTCGACGTCTTCACCGACACCCCGCTGACCGGCAATCAGCTCGGCGTTGTGCTCGACGCCGACGGGGTAAGTGACCAGACGATGCAGCTCTTCGCTCGCGAAACCAAGCTGTCGGAGACGACATTCGTGCAGACCGCCACCGAGCCGGGCGCGGACTACCGCAACCGGATCTTCACCGTGGCGCAGGAGGTGCCCTTCGCCGGCCACCCCTCGCTCGGGACAGCCGT
>JAXDIE010000077.1:0-58804 GCA_034664165.1 Thermoleophilaceae bacterium
CGGCTCGCCTCAGAGGCCCATCGTCTTGCCGATGAGCTCCTTCATGATCTCGTTGGTCCCGGCGTAGATCCGCGTGATCCGGGCGTCGACCCACGCCTTGGAGATCGGGTACTCGGTGGTGTAGCCGTAGCCGCCGTGCAGCTGCAGGCACTGGTCGGTGACCTTGCCCAGCAGGTCTGTCGACTTGTACTTGCACATGGCCGCCTCGGCCACCGTCGCCGTGCCCGCCACGTAGCGCTCGATGGTTCGATCGATGAAGCAGCGCATCATGTCGACCTCGGTCTGCAGCTCCGCCAGCACGAAGCGCGAGTTCTGGAACGAGCCGATCGGCCTGCCGAACGCCTTGCGCTCCTTCACGTACTCGAGCGTCATCGCCAGGGACCGCTCGCAACCCGCGGTCGCGCCAACGGCGAGACAGAGACGCTCGGGCACCAGACGCGAGATCAGCTGCCCGAAGCCGGAGCCCTCGGGGCCCAGCAGGTTCTGGCGCGGCACGCGGACCTCGTTGAAGAACAGCTCAGTGGTGTCGGAGGTGTGCTGGCCCAGCTTGTCGATCTGCTTGCCGCGCTCGAAGCCCGGCATGTCGCGTTCGACCACGAACAGGGAGAGCCCGCCGTGCTTTTCGTCGGAGGTACGCGCCGCGACGATCACGAGGTCGGCGAGCAGCCCGTTGGTGATGAATGTCTTGGCGCCGTCCAGAATGTAGTCGTCGCCATCGCGCTTGGCGCGGGTCTTGATCCCGGCCAGGTCGGAGCCCGTGCCCGGCTCGGTCATGGCGATGGCCAGAATCTGCTCGCCGGAGGCAATGCCGGGGAGCCAGCGATCGCGCTGCTCGCCCTCGGCCGAGCCGACCATGTAGGGAGTGACGACATCCGTGTGCAGCCCCGGAGCGATCAGGGCACCCTGTACCCCGGAGGTCGCGCCCTCCTCGATCAGCACCACGTTGAAACGCCAGTCCTCGACACCCTGGCCGCCGTAGGCCTCCGGAACCTCCATCGCCAGGAAGCCGTAGCCGGCCATCTTGGTGAATAGCTCGCGAGGGACGATCTGGTCCTTCTCCCACTGCTCCGCGTGAGGGGCCACCTCAGCGGCGATGAAACGGCGGAAGCTCTCGCGGTAGTCGTCGTGCTCCGGCTCGAAGATCGTGCGGCCCGTGGTTGAACTTGCGGTGGCAGTCATGAAGATGTGGTGTCTCCCGAGTTATTGATCATGTGATCAATATACTTCAATCACGTGAAGGTCGACCTCAGCGGCTACGCCGCCACCATCGACGAGGCCGGGAGCAACGCCGCCCGTGCCGAAGCGCAGGGCTACGACGGCTGGTGGGCGGCGGAAACGCAGATCGACGCCTTCCTGGCCGCGGCCGTCGCCGTCGAGCGGACGGAGCAGATCGAGATCGGCCTGGCCATCGCCGTCGCGTTCGCCCGCAACCCGATGACCGTGGCGGTCCAGGCCAATGACCTTCAGCTGCTTTCGGGCGGACGCTTCTCCCTTGGGCTCGGCTCCCAGATCAAGCCCCACATCGAGAAGCGGTTCTCGATGCCGTGGTCGCATCCAGCGCCCCGTATGCGCGAGTTCGTCCTGGCGGTGCGCGCGATCTGGCAGGCATGGGAGACGTCCGAGAAGCTCGACTTCCGCGGCGACTTCTACTCCCACACCCTCATGACGCCATTCTTCGACCCGGGTCCCAACCCGCACGGGGTTCCGGACATCTACCTCGCGGCCGTCGGCCCGCTGATGACCGAGGTGGCCGGCGAGGTCGCCGACGGCCTTTTCTGCCACGCCTTCTCCACCGAGCGCTTCGTGCGCGAGGTAACCATCCCCGCGCTCGCGCGGGGGCGCGCCAAGGCCGGCAGGACCATGGAGGGGTTCCAGATCAGCGCCCCGGGCTTCGTGGTCGCGCTCGACGATGAGGACGAGCGCGCTGCCGGCGCCGAGGCCGTGCGCCAGCAGATCGGCTTCTACGGCTCTACCCCGGCCTACCGGCCCGTGCTCGAGCTGCACGGCTGGGGTGACCTTCAGGACGAGCTGAACGCCATGACCAAGCGCGGTGAGTGGGACCGGATCGGCGAGGTGATCGACGACGAGGTCCTGAACACCTTCGCCGTCATCGGGTCGCCGGCTCAGGCGATGGCCGAGGTCAAGCGCCGCTACGGCGACGTTACGACCCGTGTCCCGATCGCCGTGCCGAAAGACCTGGACCGCCTGCCGGAGGCCTTCGAGTTGCTGCGCGCTGAAGGTCGCTAGCTCAAACGGGCTGGTGCTCGCGCGCCACGTCCCTCAGGACCTGGCGGATGGCCGCGCCGCGCGTGCCCTTCTCGATGTAGCGGTCTGCGCCCTGCTCCAGTGCGCGTCCGCTCATCGCGGCACTCGTGTGGGCCGAGAGGATGACGACGCCGACGTCCTCGCCGTTGGTCCGCAGAGCTTGAAGCACCTCGAAGCCATCCATGCCCGGCATCGACAGGTCGAGGAGCAGCACGTCGGGGTGCTCGTCTTCAACCAGCTGCAGCACCTCCCGCCCGTCGGCGGCCTGGCCGACCACGACCATGTCGCCCTCCGCCTCGACCGCGAAGCACAGCAGCTCCCGGAGCTCATCGACGTCGTCTCCGATCACAACCCGGCAGGTCACGCGTGGAATTCCGGCACGGGAGTCACGACTCCTGTATCGGCATTTCGCCCGCTCCACTGAAGGGCTTTACGGTCAGCGCGCCGATCCGGACAAGCCTCGTAGAGCGCCTAGGAGACCGCAGGGGCGGAGGGCAGCCGAAGCGTCACGGTCGACCCGGCGATCCGGGCGGTCCCTCCGTGGGCCACGGCGATGGCCTCGACGATGGCGAGCCCCAGCCCGGCGCCGCCGCGCCCGCGCGCCTGATCGCCTCGCGTGAAGCGCTCGAATGCCACCTTCCGGGTGGCCTCCGGGAATCCCTCCCCCGCGTCGCTCACGCTCAGCTCGACCCAGCCGTCGACGGGTATCGCCGACGCCCGGATCTGGCCGGCCCCGTGTCGTATCGCATTGTCGATGAGGTTCCCCAGCGCCTGCTCCACCCGTAGCGGATCCAGCCAGCCAGCCAGGCCGGGCGCCACGTCGATCTCCATCGGGCGGCCTGCGTCGGCGAGCCTGCGCTCGAAGCGCTTGCGAAGGTTCTCGAGCAGTAGGCGCAGGTCGACCGTCTCTGCCCGGACCGGGAGCTGTCCACGATCGGAGCGCGCGATGACCAGGAGGTCCTCTGCCAGCTGGCTCAGCCGGTCGACGTCAGTGTTGGCGGACACCAGTGCCTCGACCAGGTCCTCGCGGCTGCCGCCGGAGTCCAGCGCCAACTCGACCTCTGCCTTGAGTGTGGCCAGCGGCGTGCGCAGCTCATGGCTCGCGTCGGCAACGAAGTCGCGCTCGCGCGCCAGCGCCGTATCCAGGCGGTCGAGCATGGCGTTGAGCGTCTCGGCCAGCAGTCGCAACTCGTCGTCAGCTCGGGGCAGGGGAAGCCGGCGCTCGGGATGCATCTCGGTTACCGACGCGGCCTGGCGGCGCATAGCCTCGACCGGCCGCAGCGCCGCGGCCGCGAGCAGGTAGCCCACCAAGGATGCCGCGACGAGCCCGATCAGGCCGGCCAGCGCCAAGGCGTTCCGGAGCGCGTCGAGCGCACGGTCGCGCTCCGTGACCACGGCGCCCACGATCACCCAGTAGCGCCTTCCCTCCGCGCCGACCGGGGTCACGAGCTCACGCACACGGGTGCCTGGCTGGCGTGGGTCCTCCGTCTCGGCGGCTCGGCCGCTGCGGCCGAGCGCCTCGAGCGCCGGCACGTCGAACAGAGGAACCCTGGTGACGTCACGGCTGCTCTTCACCACGTCCCCGGTCGGACCAAGAATCTGGACGAAGCTGCCATCGCGGACCGCGAGGATCTTGCGCCCCTCACCAAGCCTGCCGTCGTTTTCCTGCAGCAGACTCGCCAGGTCCTGGCCGCGGGACTGCAGGCCCCGGTCGATCGTGCCGGTCAGATCTGCCTCGACCCGGGACAGGGTGAATGCCCCGATCGCGAGAAACACCACGACCACTGCCAGAGCGAACCCGGCGGTCAGCCGCAGGCGGATCGGTAGCCGGGTCATTCCACTCCGCTCGCGAGCCGGTAGCCGACTCCGCGCACGGTCTGCAGGCTCTCGGTCCCGAAAGGCTTGTCGATCTTCTTTCTCAGGAGCCGCACGTAGGCGTCGACGACATTCGACTTGTTCTCGTATTCGTTGTCCCAGGCGCTCTCGAGCAACTCGAAGCGGGTGAGCACGCGCCCTGGCTGGCGCATGAACGTCTCGAGCAGCATGAACTCCTTGGCGGAGAGGGAGATCGGCTTATCGCCTCGCCAGACCAGCCGGCTGGCCGGATCGAGGCGCAGGTCCCCGTGCTCGATCACCGTGGGGCGCTCCACCGGTCCGCGCCTTACCAGCGCGCGCAGGCGCGCCAGCAGCTCGAGGAACGCGAAGGGCTTGGTCAGGTAATCGTCGGCCCCTCCGTCGAGCCCGGCCACCCGGTCGGCCACCGAATCCCGCGCCGTGAGCATCAGCACCGGCGACCAGATCCCGTCGCGCCGGATTCTCTGGCAGACCTCGAAGCCGTCAATCCCCGGAAGCATCACATCGAGAACGATCGCGTCGTACTCGGTTGCGGCCGCCATCCAGAGGGCGTCCTCTCCCTTGGCGGCCACGTCGGCCGCCGCACCCGAGTTGCGCAGGCCGCGGCGGATCAGGCCGGCGAGCTTGATGTCGTCCTCGACGACCAGAACCTTCATGTCACCAGCTTGGGGTGCATTCATGAAAGAAAAATGAAAGAGGCCCGGCGGGGAGCCGGACCTCTTCCTGTCTCAACGCGGGAGGGATCGCGTTTACTACTTGCCGTCGTCTCCTTCGATCACGACCAGCTTGTAGTCCTGATCGAGACGGACGTCGACCGTCTGGCCGTTCGGCTTGGTCACCTCGACCTCCCAGGTGGCGCCGTTCTCACCGTCGCGCTCAACGGAGTTGGCCTTGCCACCGGTGATCTTCAGTGCGGCTGCAGTCGCCTGGTCGGCCCCGGGGCCGGTCGTGGCGCCGTTGTCGCCGGCGTCGGAGCTGTCTCCGGCGCCTTCGTCACCGTCATCGCCACCGTTTCCGGCGACGTCACCATCATTGTCGGCCGCGCCGGGCCCGTCGTCCGCAACCTCGCCGTCACCGTCACCGGCCGGGCCTTCTGCCACGTCGCCCGAGGCGGACGGGCTTGGCGAGCTCGCGGGGCCGTTTCCGGCCTGCGCGATCGCGCCGGCTCCGAGGGCCAGTGCGGCCAGTACGGCCACGCCCATCAGAACCTTCTTGATCCTGTCGGTCATCGGTACTCCTTTTCCAGTGGTGGGGCTTCGCAGGTGAACCTAGGGTTGTCTCGTGAAATGAGCATGAAAGCCACGCCGCTCATGCCTCGGCCGCGAGGAGCTCCGGTGGCGTCTGATCGCGTTTGGTGATCGTCAGGTAGGTCACCATCGCGAGGATCGTTCCCAGGAACAGCACGCTGGTCCCGGTTGCGCCGAGCGCCAGGCCGCCGGCCGAGTGTGGCTGCGACAGGAAGTCGCCGATCGATGCACCAAGGGGGCGGGTGAGGATGTAGGCCAGCCAGAAAGCCAGCACGGCGTTCATCCCGAACTTGAGGTGCGCCACCGTGATCAGCGCGATCACTCCGCCGAAGATGAGCGCGGAGAGCTCGTAGCCGACTCCGTAGTCCTCCGCAACGAGGTCGCCACCGGCGGTGCCGAGGGCGAAGGTGAAGAGGATCGCCAGCCAGTAGAACGCCTCACGCCTGGTCGTGAAGATCGTGTGGATCGAAAGTGTCCGCTCGCGGGCGAACCAGACGGCAAAGGTGATCGCCAGGGCGATCGCGAACGCGACCGTCGAGGTGAGCAGGGGGACGTTCAGCACGTCGGTCATGTTGTCGGTGATCAGGGTGCCGACCACGCTGATGAAGACGACAGCCAGCCAGTAGACGCCGGGTATGTACTTCTTGGCGCGGAACTGGATGATCAGAGTGATGATGAGCAGCACGCCCATCACATAGGTGGTGTTGTTCAGGCCGAAGCCCAGATCCACGTTGAGGTAGTCGGCGAAGGTCTCGCCGACCGTCGTGCACATGATCTTGATGACCCAGAAGAAAAGCGTTACTTCCGGGACCTTGTTCAGCATCGCCCTTGCTGTGGGCATCTCGGGCTCCTTGTCGAAGTTGGTGACTTGCCGGGCCACAGTCGCGGCGCGAGATGAAACGGAAATGAGAGGGCGTCTTGGCATAGTCGGTGGCATGAGGAAGCCGTCTTGACCAGAGTGCGGCGACCGTGGCCGCTGCGGATCCGCCTGACCGCCGCGGTGGTGGCCGTCACGGCCGTGGTGCTTGCAATAACCGGGACCTTCGTCGCGCGCGAATTCGTGTCGGGGCTGGACGCCCGAACCGATCTGGAACTCAAGGAGCGCGGCGACACGCTCAGATCGCTCGCACGGGATGTCCCCGAGAGACAGCTGCTCGGGGTCGCAGGGGAGGCGCTGGCCCAGATCTACGAGCCCGACGGGAAGCTCCGCGAGAGCACCCGGGCGCTCGGGAGGAGGCCACTCCTCGATCCCGCGCAGGTCGCGACCGGCCGCGCCAAGCCCAGCCTGCTCACGGTGTTCCTCGGACCCGATCCCGACGACTACGCCCGGGCCTTGACCTTCCCCGTCCAGGGTGACCGCGTGCTGGTCATCGCGGAGGCACGCGAGCACCGGGAGCAGGAGCTGAGCCGCCTGACCACTCTGCTCGAGATCGGCTTGGGCGCCGCCCTCCTTCTGACGGCCCTTGTTGGCTACCTGGTTGCCGGCGCGGCACTGCGCCCCGTCGAACGCATCCGCTCCCAGGCGGCGCGGATCAGCGAGGAGGACCCAGCGGCGCGGCTTCCGGAGCCCGGCACCGGGGATGAGCTCGATCGCCTGACCGCAACGCTCAACGACCTGCTGGGGCGACTGGCCGGCGCGCTGGAGCGCGAGCGGCGGATCGTGAGCGACGCCAGCCACGAGTTGCGAACCCCCATCAGCATCCTGAGCACGCGTCTGGACGTCGCGCTGCGCGGACGGCACGACCAGGAGGCGCTCGAGACCGTGGTCGGCGAGGCGCGCGAGGACGTTCGCCGGCTTGCACGGCTGGCCGATGACCTCCTGGTGCTGGCACGTGCGGACCAGGGGCGGCTGCCGCTGCGGCCTCAGCCGATCGACGTGCAGGATGCGCTCGAGCAGGTCGCCCGCCGGCACGAGAAAGCCGCGCAACAGGCGGGACGTGAGCTGCTGGCCACGGTCGAGATCGATGGGGGCGCCGTCCTCCTTGCCGATCCGGATCGGCTGGCACAGGTGCTCGACAACCTCGTGTCCAATGCCCTGAACCACGGGGCCGGACCCATCGAGATGCTGGCCCGGGCCGGCGACGGGCGGACGATCAAGATCTCGGTGGCCGATCGCGGAGGGGGCTTCCCCGATGAGCTGCTGCCCCGGGCCTTTGACCGCTTCAGCCAGGGGACCGACGATGGCCGCGCAGATGGCGCGGGCCTTGGCCTCGCGATCGTGGCGGCATTGGCCGGGGCGCTGGGTGGGAGCGCCCAAGCCGCCAACCGCCCCGGAGGCGGGGCCATCGTCACGCTGACGCTGCGGGCAGCCTGAGCCGCCTCAGCCGGCGCTCAGGCGATACCCCGCGCCGCGGACCGTCTCGAGCGATCTCTGCCCGAACGGCCTGTCGATCTTCTCCCGCAGATAGCGGATGTAGACGTCGATGACGTTCGATCGGTTCTCGTATCCGGAATCCCACGCTCCCTCGAGCAACTGGATCCGGCTGAGCACCTCGCCCGGGCGCCGCATGAACACCTCGAGGATCTGCACCTCCTTGACCGACAACTCGATGTCCTGCCCTGCACGCTGCACGCGGTGGGTTGCCAGGTCCAGTGTCAGGTCACCGACCCGAAGCTCGTTGTCATGAGTCGCGGCCTGCCGGCGGCCCAGGGCGCGCAGGCGCGCCAGCAACTCCCCGAAGTCGAACGGCTTGATCAGATAGTCGTCGGCCCCTGTGTCCAGCCCCGCTATCCGGTCATCCACGGCGTCGCGCGCGGTCAGCATCAGGATCGGCGTGGTCACCCCGTCCTGCCGGAGACGGCGGCAGGTCTCGAACCCGTCGATCCCGGGCAGGTTCACGTCCAGGCAGACCACGTCATACGGCGTCGAAGCAGCCATCCAGATGGCGTCCTCACCCCTGACTGCCACATCGGCAAGCAGCCCCTCGCCCATCAGCCCCTCGCGAATCAGCTTTGCAAGGGGAACCTCGTCTTCGACCACCAGGACGCGCATGACCGGATCCTCTCAGGGCACGAGCGGGAATCCGGCGAGGTGGGTGCGCCGGCGACGTAGGACGAGGGAGAGGAGGGCCAGCCACGCGAGGCCTATCGCAAAGCCGGCGAGCACGTCGGACAGGTAGTGCACCCCGAGGTACAGCCGGCTGAACCCGATGAGACCCACCAGGGCGACCGCAGCGGCCAATACAAACCTGCGCGCTCGCGGTTCCAACGGAGCGGCTATCAGCAGGGCGATGGCCCCGTACAGCGCCGTGGAGACCAGGGCGTGGCCACTCGGGAAGGAGAAGCCGGTGCCGATCGCAAGCGGGTCGTCCAGAACCGGCCGGTGCCTGGCGACCAGGAGCTTGACCCATGTGGTGATGAGGTGGGCACCGAGCACGGCGGCCAGGAGAAACAGCATGTCGGCGAACCGGCGCCGCCAGGCCAGAACGGCGAGCGCCACGACGCTGATCACGATGATCGGCACGGAGTTGCCCAGCTGGGTGATCGCGCTGAAGACCGACGTGAGCCACGGCACCGCCGAGTCATGGAGGTCCTGGGCTAGCGTGGCGTCGAGGTGGGTGATCGAGGAGATGGCGGCCGCCTTGTTGCGGGTCAGGACAACCGCGAAGGGCGCCCGCAGGCGCCCTTCGCAGCAGTTGCCGGTACGAACCTAGTCGTTCGGGTTCTCCGGGCCTTCCGTCGTGGTGTGGACGACGTTGAAGCCCTTGTCCAGGTTCACGTCGGTCTGATCGCCGTTCGGCATCGTGACCTCGACCTGGTAGTAGCTCTCCTCGTCGCCTTCCTCGGTCTCGGTGACCTTTCCGCCACCGGTCTCGCCAAGGGCGACCTTGCTCGCGCGGTCCAGAGCGCTTCCGGTGATCGCCTTGTTGGAATCGCCGGCGTCAGACCCGTCAGCAGCCTGCGAGCCGCTCTCGGCCTCATTCGCATCCGAGCTGTTCGGGCCCTCGGACGCTTCCGGGGCCTCCTGGGACGCGGCCGCCGGGGCCGCCGCGGGGGCCGCCTGGTTGTCGCCCGCCTGGGCGATCGCACCTGCGCCGAGCGCCATGGCGGCCAGTGCCGCCAGGGTGAGCAGCGTGTTCCTGATCCTGCTGGTCATCTGTCTTCCTTTCATCGTGAACATCAACCGGCGCCCACTCTGGTCGGGTGCGATGAAACGAAGGTGAATCTCTTAGAGGCCTTTCATCTGGGGGAGGGAGGACGCCGTCCCGGCCCGGTTTGCTCCATACTTAGGTATCCCTAACTCGACGAGAGGAGACCCAGGTGTCACTTGGCCAAACCGCGTTGCTTGGCGCCCTGGCCGGCGCAACAATCTTCATCGGCCTTCCCGTTGGCCGGATCAGCGCGATGGGTTCGCGGACTCGCGTGGCACTCGCGATGTTCTCGGTCGGAGTCCTGGTCTTCCTCCTGGTCGACGTGCTGGCACACGGCCTCGAGATCGCCGAGGGCGCGGTCGACGCCGCGAAGAACGGTGAGGGCACAATCGGCGCGGCGGTCGGTCTGACCCTGCTTTTCCTAGGAGGCTTCGCGCTGGGCAGCGCCGGCCTCGGGGCGATCGAGCGCAGGCTCCACGTGAGCACATCCCCACTCCCGGCGAACGGTGAGGGCTCGGGCGGGCCCGAAGCCGGTGAGGCCCTGAGGCGCCGTGCCCTGCGAACGGGCCTCATCATCGCGGGCGCGATCGGCGTGCACAACTTCGCCGAGGGCTTGGCGATCGGAGTTTCGGCGCGCTCGGGGGCCATCGCGCTTGCCACTGTCCTGATCATCGGGTTCGCGCTCCACAACGCCACCGAGGGCTTCGGGATCGTCGGCCCGCTCGGCGACATCAAGCCGTCCTGGAGCTGGCTCGGCTTGGCCGGCCTCATCGGCGGCGGACCCACGTTCCTGGGCTCGATCGTTGGCTATCACGTGACCTCCGAGCCACTCGAGCTGGCCTTCTATGCCGTCGCGGGCGGGGCGATCCTCTATGTCATCGGCGAGGTCTGGCACGGCATGCGGCGCCACGGCCACCGCGAGCTTGCGCTATCGCTGCTGGCCTGCGGCTTCGGGGCCGGAGTCCTCACCGACTTCGTCGTGGTCTTCGGCGGCGGCTGACCGGAGTCAGCGCGACTGCAGCTGCTCGTCGCTCTTCGGCCCCGACTCGCGGATCGTGCCGATGCCCCGCACGTAGTACTTGACCTCGTCCTCGTTGTCGGGCTCGACGTGGCCGTCGATCGCGAGGACGTTCGAGTAGCCCCGCCCCCCGACACGCGCGTGGGGCTGGATCTCGGCGACGGTGTTCCTCTCGTTGCCGACACCCGGCACGTCCTCGATCGAGAACTCGTCGCCGGCCTTGGGATCCGCGGGCATGGCGACCCCGAGGTGCTGGGTCTGGTCGCCGTAGCGGAACGCGCCCTCGTGCCCGGTGACCTTGCCGTTCTCGTAGTAGTCGACGTCCTCACCCATGTAGTGGACGGTGCCGTCGTCAGCCTGGGCGTAGAAGTCGTCCGCGACTTCGTGGAGCTCGCCGTTCACGTAGGCGCGGTCCTCCACCACGGCCGCCTCGACAGCCTGCCCGCCGACCGTGAACGACTCCGTCCGGGTGAGCAGCTTCTTGACGTTGCGTACCTGATCGCCGTCCTCCGTGCCCTCGAAGACAGAGGTCTTCATCTGCGAGATCGGGAGCCACGGGTTTGTGATGTTCGTGGGGTCCGAGAACACCGGGAGCGCTTCGGCCGGTGGAGTAGTCGCCCCGCCGCCACACCCGCCTGCGCCGACCGTGAGCGCCAGCAGCCCGGCCGCCAGCGCGGAGTTTGCGTTCTGTCGCTTGGTCATGATTCAGCCTCGCCTCTCGAATTGATTGCGTCTGCCGAGGCGAAGCTAGACAGAGGCCGTGAAAGCGCGATGAACGTTCGCTGAAAGCAAGATGAAACGGACGCGCTACGAGGACTTGCGGCGCAGCGACCACATCTGGGCCGCGCGCTCGGCATCCAGCGCAACCGGCCAGGACGTGCCGGGAGGGCCGAGCTGCTGGCGCATCGAGTGTGTTGCCTTGCGCGCGAGCACCGGATCGGCGCCCGGCACCGCGGCGAGCTCGAGCGCCCGCGGCTCCACCTGGTCGGCCGGAAGCGCCTCCCAGGCAAGGCCCACCTGGGCGGCGCGGGTGCCGTCGACGCCCTCGCCGAACAGCCCGAAGGCCGCGGCGGCCTCGCGGCCCCCCGCCCGTCCCACCAGAGTGAAGTGCCCTCCGCCCGGGTGGATGCCCAGCTTCATGAACCCGGCGACGATCGTGGCGTCGGTCGCCACGATTCGCAGGTCGCAGGCAAGGGCCAGGTTGACCCCGGCCCCGACAGCGCCCCCGACCACCGCTGCGATCGTCGGGGTGGCCAACTCGCCGACCCGGGCGAACGAGCGATAGATCGAACCCATCTTCTCGAAGGCCTCGTCGCCGGCGGGGTCCAGCCCCGCGTCGGCCAGCGCGTCGCGGTGTGCCCCCGCGCAGAAGTACCCGCCCGAGCCGCAGACCACGACCGCGCCCACCTCCTGGTCGGCATCTATCCGCTCGCAGGCATCGATCAACTCAACGGCCATCTCCGGCGTCAGCGAGTTGCGGCGATCCGGCGCCGCCAGGCGCAGCGTCGCCACGCCCCCGGCCACCGTGACTTCGATCTCGGCCATCGAGCGAGCCTACCCAGCTGGGGCGACAACGCCGTCCTGGATCAGGCTTCCGATCTCGGCATCGGTCAGCCCGAGCACGTCTGCCAGGACCTGCTCGGTGTGCTCGCCCAGCAGCGGCGCCCGCTCGACCGGCACACGCGGGCAGGCGGAGAAGTCCAGCGGGGTGCCGGGCATCAGATACGAGCCGACACCCGGGTGCTCGCGCACCTCCCACATCGGGTTGTCCGTGGAAAGCCGCGGGTCCTCGGTGACCAGCTGGCCAAAGGTGCGATACGGGCCCCACGAGACACCCGTGCCCTCGAACGCCTCGGCCACGTGGATGAGGTCTCGCGAGAGGAACCACGGGCGAAGCACGGCCGCGATCACGTCGCGCGCCTCGAAGCGGCCGGACTCGCCGCCGAGGTCCGTGCCCAGGGCCTCGCCGATCCGGTTCATCTGCTCCTGCAGGCCTGTCACCTCGAGCAGCGAGATCCACTGGCGCCCGGTCAGCGCGACAACCATCACGCGGCGGTTGTCCCGGGTGCTGAAGTCGTGCCCGAAGGCGCCGTAGAGGTAGTTGCCGTCCTTGCGCTGGTCCTGGCCGCCGAGCTGCGCCTCGGCGATCCGCCCCAGGTGGCCCACCATGGCGAATGCCACATCGGAGAGGGCGAGCGTCACCAGCTGCCCCTCCCCGGTACGGGCCCGGTGGCGCTCGGCGGCCAGCAGGCCGGTGGCGGCCAGGCCGCCCATCACCGCGTCCCAGGCCGGGAGCACCGAATTGGCGGGCTCCGCCAGGTTGCGGGGGCCGGTGGCCATGGGGAAGCCGGTGGCCGGGTTCACCGTGTAGTCGACCTCGCTGGTGCCGTCCCGGTTGCCCTTCAGCGCGACCATGACCAGGTCCTCCCTGCGCTCGCGAAGGCGCTCGTACCCGAGCCAGCCGCGTGCCGGGAAGTTCGTGAGGAATGCGCCGGCGCCCGCGGCAAGCTCGCTGACCAGCTCACGCCCGGCGTCGGAGCGCAGGTCGACCCTGATCGAGCGCTTGCCCTTGTTGAGCCCGGCCCAGAACAGGCTCTGGCCACCCTGTGCCAGCGGCCAGCGCTGGTAATCAAGCCCGCCCTGGAGATCGTCGAAGCGGATCACGTCGGCGCCGAGCTGCGCCAGCGTCATGCCGCCGAGAGGAGCGGCCACGAAGGCCGACCCCTCCACCACCTGCAGGCCTTCGAGGATCCCGTTCATGGCAGCCATCCCACCAGACGCCAGTCGAGTACGTCGCGAACCGGCTCGCCCGCTCCCGCCATCGCGTCGACCTTGGCCCGGATGGTCACCAGGGCCCCGTCGGCCAGGGCGTCGACCGCCTCGACCTCGACGGCCGTGTGCAGCACGTCACCACCGAACGTGGGGCCCAGGTGATCGCACGAATGCCACGCCAGAATCGTGACCAGATCCGGGAGCACGCGGGTCACGTGCGCGGCGGCGATCCCGATCACGTGCCCCCCGTAGACCAGCTTGCGGCCGTGCGAGCTGGCCGTGCCGTCGGTGTGCGCCATCGCCAGGTTGAGCGAGAGCCTGGCCAGCTCCGGCGCGCTGCTCACGGTCTCGCCCGCCTCGATGCGCCACGTGGCACCGGCCGCGATCTCCCCGGACAGGGGCCCGAGCGGGCTCTGGCGCAGAGGCTCGAGCTGCCAGCTCGCCGGCACAAGCGACTCGAGGTCGACCGGCGCGCCAACCGCATCCAGGTCATCAGCCGCCGCAGGGTCGGCTTCTGCGCCGCCGCGGGTCGGCAGCAACGGGCAGCGCCAGAAGTCCAGGACGGGATTTCCCTGCCCATCCACCGTGGTCACCCGCAGCGCCACGATGCCGCGGCCCTTGGACGTGGCCCGCCGCGCAACCACCTCGGTGCTGGTGCGCAGGGTCGTGCCGAGCGGCACCGGACGGCAGCCCAGGCCGCGATAGAAGAGGTTGCCCAGCACGCGGCCGCTGGGCTCCGTGGACTGGCCGATGGCCACGTCGCAGACCAGGAGGGGGTGCGCCATGGGCCGGTCCCATCCGGTCACCGCCTTGCACAGCTCGGCATCCAGTGCGAGCCGCAGCCGGTCGCCGATCACCGCCTGGTGGAGAGCCGCGTGGCCTGCATTCAGCGTGAGGCCGGGAGCGCCGAAGACATCGCCCATCGAGAGGTCGTCGAAGTAGGGCGGGCCGGTGGTCTGGTCCGGCTCGAGCTCGGCCGGGGCGTCATCCGCACGCGGCAGGCCGAGGAGCCGGCGGGCCTGGCGAGCCATGGCCTCGTCGACCATCGCGCCGTCCAGCCGCGCCACCGCTGCGCCGGTCTGCCCGGCGTCGGCCACCGCCGCCTCCACGGCCTCGGCCCACTCCAGCTCGGCGGGGCTCGGCGAGTACGTCTGGTTGAGCGGCTCCACCTGCTCGGGGTGGATGGCCCAGCCGCCGTCGAATCCCAGCTCGCGCGTGGCGCGCGCGGCCGCCCGTAGCCCGGCGATGTCGCCCAGGCGAAACCAAGGCCCATCGATGGCCTGGACCCCTGCCGCACGAGCCGCGGCCAGCACCGCCTCCTGCTGGACCACCCAGCGTGAGCGGTCGAGCTCGGCGCCGCGCCTGCCCAGCGCGGCGGCCAGGTCCGCATAGCCCAGGATCAGGGCGATCACCTGGAACGAGCCGGCGATCTCGGCGGCTGCCAGCAGCCCGGCGGGAGTCTCGATCAGGGCCTGCAGGCCGATCCCGGGGAGCGCCCCGGCAACTACGACCAGATCCGAGGGGCTCTCCGTCTTGGGCACGACGACGCTCAGGCCCGGCAGTGGCGGCAGGTCCTGCAGCGCCACCAGGTCGTCCTCGTGGTCCAGCGAATCGGCGGGGTTGATCCGGACGGCCACCGCCCGCTCCTGCCACTCGGGACGCCCGAGGGTCTCGAGAACCTGAATGCGCGCGGCCTCCTTGGCCTCGGGCGCCACCGCATCCTCGAGGTCGAACACCACCTCGTCGGCTCCCGACGTGGCCGCTTTGGCGTGCATCTTCGCGGCGTGGCCCGGAACCACCAGACACGACCGCCGGGCCACGGACGCGGACATCAGCCGACGACCACGTCCGCCTCGTTGAAGCCGTGAAGCCGCTCGGCGATGATCCGGTCGGCGTCGCTCATCATCCTCTCGACCAGCTCGGCGCAGGTCGGAACGTCGTGGATCAGGCCCTGGCACAGGCCGGCCGACCAGATCCCGGCCTCGGGATCGCCGTTCTCGAACACCGTGCGGCCGCGGGCGCCCGACACCAGGTCCTTGACGTCCTCGAAGCTGCCGCCGCCCTTCTCGATCTCGATGACCTCCTGGCTCACGGAGTTCTTCGCCACCCGCGCCGTGTTGCGGAACGACCTGAAGATCAGGTCCGTCTGGCGCTCGTCGGACTCGACGATGCGCTGCTTGATGGCGTCGTGGATCGGCGACTCGACGGTGCACATGAAGCGCGTGCCCATGTTCACCGCGTCGGCGCCGAGAGCCAGAGCAGCAACCAGGCCGCGGCCGTCCGCGATCCCGCCCGAGGCGATGATCGGGATCGTCAGCTTGTCCGCAGCCGCGGGGATCAGCACCAGGCCGGGAACGTCGTCCTCACCGGGGTGGCCGGCGCAGTCCAGGCCGTCGATCGAGACGGCGTCGACGCCGAGCGTCTCGGCCTTGATGGCGTGCCGGACGGTCGTGGCCTTGTGGATCACCTTGATGCCCGCGGGCTTGAACTTGGCCAGGAAGTCGGTCGGGTTGTTGCCTGCGGTCTCGACAATGCCCACGCCTGAGCCGATGATGGCCTCGGCGTACTCCATGTAGGGCGGCGGGGTGATGGCCGGGAGGATCGTGAGGTTCACGCCGAAGGGCTTGTCGGTGAGCTCGCGGCAGCGCTCGATCTCCTTGACGAGGTCCTCGGGGGTGGGCTGGGTGAGCGCCGTGATGCAGCCCAGCGCGCCGGCGTTGGCAACGGCGGCGACCAGCTCTGCGCGCCCAACCCACTGCATCCCGCCCTGCACGATCGGGTGCTCGATCCCGAAAGCCTCTGTGAACCTCGTCTGCATGTGTCGTTTCGCCTCCTGATTTTTCGCCGAATATGACGACTCAGGACGCCGGGTGCCCTTACGAGCCCCCGAAGCGATCCCGAAGGCGCGGCAGGACATCGCCGCAGAAGCCGCGCAGGAAACGCTCCTGGTCGTTGCCCGGACCATGGAAGACCAGGTGGCTGAAGCCGAGCTCCACGTAGGGCGCGACCTTCTCCACCACCTCGTCGGGGTCGTTGCTCACGATGAAGCGCGTGTGGGCGCGGTCGAGGATCTTGTCGGCCGCCTCCTCCATCGCCAGGGCGTCGTCGATCCCCGTCTTCTCCTCCGGCTTCAGCGCGAGCGGCGCCCAGAAGTTGCAGTCCTCCTTGGCGCGATCCACGTCCTGGTCGTAGGAGACCTTGATCTCGATGAACTTGTCGATCGCCTCGGCGCTGCGGCCGGCCTCGGTGGCGCCCTCCTCCAGCTTGCCCAGCAGCTCGCGGTAGAGATCGGGGTCCTTGCCCGACGTCGCGATGTAGCCGTCGCCCACGCGGCCGGCCAGCTTTGCGGCCAGGGGGCCGGAGGCCGCCACGTAGATCGGGATCAGCTCGTCGGGGCGGTCGTAGATCGTCGCCCTGTCGGTCTTGTAGTACTCGCCCTCGAAGCTCACGCGCTCCTCGGACCAGAGCTTGCGGATCAACTCGATGGCCTCGGCCAGCATCAGCCGGCGCGGCTTGGGACCAGGCCACTCCGCCGCCGTGGCTGGGGTCTCGTTGAGCGCCTCCCCCGTGCCGACGCCAAGGAAGATCCTGCCAGGGTTGAGGCACCCGAGGGTGGCGAAGGCCTGCGCGACGATCGACGGGTGGTAGCGGAGGGTCGGGGTCAGGACGCTGGTGCCCAGCAGCGCCTTGTCCGTGTTCTCCCCCAGAGCGCCGAGCCATGGCATGACCGCCGGCGTGTGCCCGCCCTTGTGTCGCCACGGCTGGAAGTGGTCGGAAACGGCGATCGTGCCCAGGCCCAGCTCCTCGGCCAGGCGGGAATAGTCGATCAGCTCGCGGGGGCCGAACTGCTCGGCGGAGGCCTTGTAGCCGTAACGGATGGCTGGGGGTGTCACCGGCTCCTCTTTCGTCGTCGGGGAGCCGACAGCCTACGTCGTATAGCCCGCCTCGCCGCCGCGCAGGTAGCGCACCTCGCCCAGGCCCTGCTCGGCCGAGAGCGTGTCGGTGATGTGCCGGAGGCTGATGGCGTCGAGGATGGAGTGGAAGGATCCGTCCTCACTGAAATTGATGTTCGACCCGGCCACCCGGACGAAGATGATGGTGTCCTCGGTGTTGTCGGCGGGGGCGAAGAAAGTGTGGACGGAGCCGCCGGGCTCGTAGAGATATGAGCCTGGGGTCTGGGGCTGGTCCTGGTACTCCTTGTACATCCAGCGGCCCTGGAGCGTGTAGACCTCGGCCGGACCGGTGTGGTAGTGGATCTGGATCTCGGCGCCCGGCTCGAAGGTGGCCAGCACAACCCATTCGTTGTTCTCCAGGTCCAGGCGCAGGGGCTTGAAGTGGATGCCCTCGCCCAGCGCGTTCTCGATGCGCGGCACGTCGGTCTCGTTGACCGTGAGAAGCCCGGCCTGGGGGAGCGAGACGATCGGAAGCGGAGAGCCGCTGCTGGTGGCGGCGGGGACCGGTGCGGTGGAAATCGACACGGGAGACTCCTTGCTCGAAGGTGGTTGTGCCGAACCTACCCCTCCGCCCGAGCGAGGTCTACGGCGTCAGCTTCTCGGGCAGGTCCTCGCGCAGCTTCGAGCCGGGGAGCCGGCCCGCGATCCGGCCGATCGGCCCGATGGCGCGGTGCAAGTCACCCGCGGCCGAGGTCAGCTCGTCGACGGTGGGTTGAAGCTTGTCCAGGTAGTCCAGGATCCGCTCGACCATGACCTCCACGCTCTTCACCCGAGGCGCCAGTTCAGGCAGCGCCGCGGCGTGCTGCGTCAGCTCGGGCAGCGTGGCGGCATAGCTCGTCAGCTCCGCCAGGGCGTCGGCGTTGTCGGCCAATCGGGCCAGGCTCTCCTCGAAGGTCCCGAGTAGCTTGAGCGTGTCATCAAGGGCGGCCAGCCGCTCGAGGCTCTCGATGCCCCGGAGGATCGAGTCGATCCTCCCGGGGAGCTCGACCAGGCGTCTGGCCGCAGACGCGGCATCGGAGACGCCGGGGAGGCCGCTGATGGCCTCCGGCAGACCGGGAGTCATGGCGTCAGGATCGCACGTCTGCAGGTGGGCGCTCAGGCAACGGGCCCGAGGACCTCTTCGAAGTCCAGGCCCTCGCGCTGCGCGGCCTTGTTGGCCACCAGCCCCTTGAAGCGCTCGTACTCCTCGGTTGGGCGCAGCACGCCGTACATCTCGCGGGCCTCCGCCGGTGTGTAGGTACGTGGATTCTGCGGGGGCACATTGAGGAAGACCGGTGCAACCACATCGAGTGTCGAGGGCGTGAGCAGCGGCAGCAGGAACAGCTGCAGGCGCTTGCTCCTGCTGGCCACGGCGAAGTTGACCTTCATGACCGGCGTGATCAGCGCGTCGGTGAAGCGGCTCTGGCGCAGGCCGGCCATCTTGCGCATCCACTGGGGCATGGTCGCGATCGTCGCCAGGCGCATTGCCTTGTTGATGATCCACGTGGCCGGGCGCAGGGCGCGCGGCGCCGGCGGCAGCATCACCTCGGCATTCAGCAGATGGTCCATCATCGACTGGGCCGCCTCGGAGCCGGCGAGCTTGGGCCGCATCTCTTCGAAGTACTGCCGGATGCCCTCGCGGGATCGCGGGACGTCATCGGGGCTGCACGTCTGCAGCTCGGCGGCCACCGCGCACTCCTCCCAGTACTGGGACTCCTCGGCCGCGGTCAGGCGGCCGGGGCCGTAGCGCTCATAGGCGTAGAGAATCGAGTGCCAGGCGGTGAGGTGGATCCAGAGCTGTGAGTGGGGATCGTTGGCGTCGTACGGGTTGCCGCTGAGCGGCTCGATGCCGACTGCCTTGGCGTGGACCTTGACCAGCACGTCCGAGGCCTTTATGGCCGAGCGGCTGTCGCCGAGCGAGACGGTGGCGAAGTAACGCATCGTGCGGTCGTAGCGGGTCCGTGGCCGGTAGCGCACGGCCTCGGTCTGGTCGACGGCCGCGATCAGCGCCGGGTCGAGCTCCTCGACCACGACGGAGCGCTGGAAGCCGATGGTGAGCGACGTGGGATAGGTCCAGACCTTCCAGGTCACCGAGCCGGGCCCGAAGAATCCGTAGTCCTCGTGCGGCTTGGTGTTGCGTCGTGTCGGGAAGATGCCGGTACAAATACTACAACGCTGTAGTATTTGTCAAGCGAAGCCCATGCCCACCGCCCGCAGACGCCCCTACACACCGCGCATGTCGCCCGCCGACCGGCGGAAGCAGCTGCTGGACGCGGCCATCGAGGTGATCGCTCGCGATGGCTACTCGGCGATCTCGATCGACGCGATCGCGCGCGAGGCCGACGTGACCAGGCCGGTGGTCTACGGCGTGTTCGACGATCTGGGTGCTCTGCTCGGCGCTCTGCTCGACCGCCAGGAGAACCGGGCGCTGGAGCAGCTCCTGACCGTGCTCGAGCCAGGTCCCGACATGCGCGACCCGGACGCCTATCTGGCCCAGACCGTCCGGCGGCTCGTGGAGATCGTCGCCGGCGACCCCCAGACCTGGCGGCCGATCCTGGCGGCCTGGGACACGACCCCCGAGGTCGTGCGCGAGCGGATCGCCCGCGACCGTGAGCTGGTGCGCTCGCGCATGCAGTCGCTCCTGGAGGTGGGCCTGGCCATGCGCGGCGGCCCCGAGATCGACGCCGAGCTGGGCTCACACGGTTTGCTGGCGATCGCCGAGTACTTCGGCCGCCAGATCTGCGAGGACCCCGACCGCTTCAGCGCCGACCGGCTCGTAGCGATGGTCGAGGGGCTGCTGGCATCACTCGGATCTCACAAGTAGGCGGCCCTCCGCGTTTCATGGGTGTGACCGCCAGAACGCACACCGTCATCGCCTCGCCGGTCGGCCCTCTGACGCTGGTCGCCGAAGGCGCCGGGCTGGTTGGCGTCTTCATGGAACTGCACCGCAGGCGGCCGCCGGCGATCGGCGAGCCGGCAGACACGGGCTTCGACGACATCCGCGAGCAGCTCGATGCCTACTTCGCCGGCGAGCTCACCGAGTTCGACCTGCCGCTGGCCCCGCGCGGTGACGACTTTCAGCTGAGCGTCTGGAACCTGCTCCGGCAGATCCCCTACGGCGAGACGCGCTCATACGGGGACCTGGCACGCGAGCTCGGCGACCTCACGCTGGCCAGAGCCGTGGGCGGCGCCAACGCGGCCAACCCGCTGTCGATCGTCGTGCCGTGCCACCGGGTGATCGGATCCGACGGCAAGCTCGTGGGCTACGCGGGTGGGCTGGAGCGCAAGCGCTTCCTGCTCGACCTGGAGCGGCCCGCGGATGCTCCAGTGCAGCAATCCCTGTTAGATTGAGCGAGCCGAATGAACGTTCAATCATTGGAGGATCGCTGTGAGCTGGACCGAAGCCGACATCCCTGACCAGACCGGCCGGATCGCCGTCGTGACCGGCGCCAACGGAGGCCTCGGCCTGGAGACGGCCCGGGCCCTCGCCGCGTCCGGCGCCCATGTGGTCATGGCTGCGCGCAACCAGGCCAAGGCCTCCGACGCAGTGGCCGACATCAAGGCGGGGTTGCCGGACGCCTCGCTCGAGGTGGCGCCGCTCGACCTGGGCTCACAGGCATCCGTCAAGGAGGCCGCGGCCGGCATCCTCGCCAACCACCAGACGATCGACCTGCTCGTGAACAACGCCGGCGTGATGGGCATCCCCGAGAAGCGCACCGTCGACGGCTTCGAGATGCAATTCGGCGTCGATCACCTTGGCCACTGGTCGCTCACGGCCCTGCTCATGCCCGCACTCCTTCGCGCGGAGGCGGCGCGGATCGTGACCGTGACCAGCACCGCCCACCACATGGGGCGCGCGGTCGATCCCGCCAACCCCCACCTCGATGGCAACTACGGCGCATGGAAGGCCTATGGCCAGGCCAAGCTCGCGAACTTCCACTTCGGCCTGGGCCTGCAGCGGCAGTTCGACGCATCGGGCGCTCCCGCCGCCAGCCTGATCGCCCATCCCGGCCTGTCGAACACCGACCTGCAGACCGTGAGCGTCCAGGAGACCGACGGTGGATTCAGCCAGAAGTTCTTCGAGAACCTGGCGGCCCGCACAGGGATGTCCCCCCGCGTGGGTGCCCGGCCCCAGCTGCGCGCCGCCACTGACCCGGCCGCCAAGGGCGGCGAGTTCTACGGGCCGCTCTGGATCAACAACGGCCCGCCGGTCAAGAAGCCGATCTTCAGGCGGCTCGGTATGGACAGCGCGATCCGCAAGCTCTGGGAGGTCTCCGAGCGGGAGACGGGGCTCAAGACCGCTTGACCCCGCAGACCCTGGACCGGAGCACCGCCGTAAGGCACGCGCTGCGCACTCTTGTGGCGCAGCACGGCTTCCACGGTGCGTCGATGAGCGCGGTGGCGGCTGAGGCCGGGGTCGCCACGGGCACCGCCTATACGCACTACGCCTCCAAGGACGAACTGGTGCTGGCCGCGTACCTCGAGACCAAGACCGAGCTTGGCGCCGCGGCCACGGCGGGCGTCGACCCATCGGACCCGCCGGCCGAGCGCTTCCAGAGCATCTGGATGGCCACCTACCGGCATCTGGCCGCGAACAGCGAGCACGCGCTCTTCCTGCTCCAGGTGGACTGCTCGCCGTACAAGCAGGAGGCACATCAAGCGGCGATGGCGGGGGACGGGGACCCGTTGCAGGAGGCTGCCTCCGCTGCGGACCTGGCCGGGTTGCTCCTGCCCCTGCCGCTGGAGGTGACCTACGAGCTCGGCCTGGGCCCGGCGGTCCGCCTGGCGGCCGGCGGCCTGACGCTGGCCGACAAGGACCTGGAAGCGATCGCCGCCGCCTGCTGGCGCGCGATCAGCCGCTGACTCAGCGGTGGCGCTCGACCACCACGGTGGTCGACTTGATCACGGCAGCGGCCGGCACCCCGGGCTCCAGGCCCAGCTCGTCGGCCGCCTCCCGCGACATCAGCGAGACGATGCGGTACTCACCACAGGCCATCTCCACCTGCGCCATGACCTTGTCGCGGATCACGGCCACCACCACGCCCTCGAGGCGGTTGCGCGCGCTGCTCTGTTCCCGGGGATTGCGCTCGTGCATGAGCGCGGCCAGCTGACTGGGGTCGATCACGCGCTGCGCGCCTCTGCGCTCGAAGCTGATGCGGCCCGCCTTCTCCCAGCGCCGCAATGTGTCGACGCTGACACCCAGCGCCTTTGCCGCGGTGCCGATCCTCACCGAGCCGTCGAAGTCACCTGGATTCGTCACGTGGAAAGACTACGCCCGCCTCCACACGAATCCGAACCCGCTCGCCCTGAGCGGGCCCGGGAAGCGGAGCGGCCGCCGACAGACGCCCGTTGGCAAGCTCCAGATCCAGCAGCACCCCATCCTCGGTCGGGACCCGCCGCGCCACCGTCGCATCCAGGTCGCCGCCGGGGTCGAGCCTGACCTGGGCCGAGCGGAGCATCCGGGTGGACTCGCCCTCATGGAGCTCACCGGTGAACCCCAGGAACCGCGCCAGGCGGCTACTGGAGGGCTGCTCGAGGATCTCCGCCGGCCGCCCATCCGCCGCCAGCTCGCCGTCCAGCATCACCAGCAGCCGATCTGCCAGAGCCCAGGCTTCGCCACGGTCGTGGAGGACGATGAGAGTGGCGGCATCCGCCGAGCGCAGCACGGATGTGGCGTCGAAGATCAGGTCTCCGCGGGCGCTCGTATCCAGGCCGGCGAAGGGCTCGTCCAGCAACCGGACGTCGGCACCCACCGCCAGCATCCTGGCCAGATGGACCCTGCGCCGTTCGCCTCCCGACAGGGAGGCGGCGTCACGGGGCCCCAGGCCGCCCACGCCCAGCTGCTCGAGCGCGGTGGCCGCCCGCCCCCGGCGTTCCCCACGCGGCACGCCCCACCAGGCCAGCCCGAGCTCGACGTTGGCCGATACGGTGCGCCGGGCCAGAGCGGGCGCCTGCATGGCCGCGGCGACCCGGCCGGATGCCGTCACCGAGCCTGACTTCGCCGGTATCAGGCCGGCAAGAGCCGCGAGCAGCGATGACTTGCCGGCGCCGTTCGGTCCGAGCAGCGCAACGGTCTGGCCGCGGTGCAGATCAAGGTCGATGCCGTTGACCACCACCTGCCCCGAGCGCTCGACCACGAGGCCGCGAGCCGTCAGGACGGGTGCGCTGTCCACCGCGGCGCCCTTTGCTGGGCAATCGTCAGGCCCGCCGACACGAGCAGGATCAATCCGAGCAGAACGAGTCCAAGCGCGATCGCCTGGCTGAAGTTGCCGGCCGAGACCTCGACCAGCACCGCGCTTGCGAGGGTCTGGGTCTCGCCCGTGATGTTCCCGCCCACCAGCACCACCAGGCCCACCTCCGAGAGCGCGGAGCCAAGCGCGGCGATGGCCGCCGCGATCACGCCGATCCGTGCCTCCCGCAGAGCCAGCGCGGCGACCTGGAGCCGGCCGGCCCCGAGCGCGCGGGCCTGGTCAAGCAGGTCGCCGGGCACGCCCTGGATGGAAGCGGCTCCAAGGGCGGCGATGATCGGGAGCGCGAGCAGCGCCTGTCCGAGGACGATGCCCTCGAACGTGTAGATCAGGTGCAGGCCGCCAAACGGCCCCTGACGGAAGAGCAGCAGCGCGACGAAGAGGCCGATCACCACTGGCGGCAGACCCAGCCCGGCGTTGGCCCCGGCAAGCGCCGCACGGCGTCCCCGGAAGCGACCCAGGCCCAGCGCCAGCGCCAACGGCAGACCGGCCACGAGGGCGAGCGCCGTCGAAGCGAATGCGAAGGCCAGCGTGAAGCCGATTACGCCAAACAGCTCCGGATCACCGGAGACCAGGAGGTCCAGCGCATCGCTGATGCCCTCCCAGATGAACTGCACTCAGGGGCTCTCTACGTAGACGCGGCGCCCGTCCGGCAGCTCATACACCTGCCCCACCGGGCGGCCGTTGCCCTGGACCTCGTTGGGCGTCAGCTCGAGCTGACGCACCTGGCCCCCCGGTGCCCCTCCGGCCGGAGCGCCGGCGGTCTGACCCGGGGCGGCCGAGTCGGCCAGCAGGAGGTCGGTCAGCTGGAGCGAGGACAGGGCCGCCAGCAGGAAGGCCACCGCCAGCACGATGCCGAGGTCGAAGAGGTTGACCAGCCCGTCCAGTGGATCGCCTGCGCGGTCGCCGCGCGAGCGCACGCGTGGCGTGACCTCGAGCGGCCTCACGCCGTGGCCTGCGCCGGGGCTGGATCGTTGGGGATCGGCACTCCCAGCCCGGCGGCCACGTACTCCAGATCGGAGAGGTCCTGGCCGTAGAGCCGGTCGCGGACCAGCGAGATGGCGAAGGCAACTGCGCCGATCAGCAGGCCGAGCACGGTGACGCTGAAGGCAACGCGGAGGTTGTCGCTGAGCGCCTGGACGTTGCCGCTGGCGAGGCCCGCCAGGGCCGGGCTCAGCGGGATCAGGGTGCCCATGAGGCCCAGCGCGGGGCCGGCGCGGACCAGCAGCCTGGTGCGCTCGAGGCGCTTGAGCGAACGGAAATCGAAATCGGCGAGCGCCTTGGACAGGCGATCGCGTGCGTTTGCGGCACTCGATGCCGCGATCATGAAGCTGATCGACTGGCCCATGGCTGCGCTCCAGGCCACGGGCGTGAGCGCGTCAAGCGCCCGCGTCTTGTCGCCCTTGCCGAGTGCCTCGCGAGCGGCCTCGGTGGCGCGCTCGAGCTTGGCGAAGTCCCGGCGGCGCCTGCGCACGAGCTCTGCTGCGAACACTCCGAGATCGACCAGAACTGCGACCAGCGCAAGCAGCGCGAGAACCAGCACGGGCACGAGAAGCGCGCTCGCGACGGCGAAGATGACCTGCTCAACCTGGTTGCTGACCATTCGTGCCTATCCGATCGGGGTGGGCCGGTGACGCCTGATGGTCCAGGACTCTAGCCCGGCTCCGCCGAGGAGCAGCACCAGGACCCCGCCCAGCCCGATCTGGACCTCGGGCGGGGGCGTCGAGTTGATCACCACCGGCTTCGTCGGGTCCTGGGTCCCGCCGTCAGTCCCGCCACCGTCGTCACCGCCCGCGTCGCGCAGCGCGGGGGCGCCCGGACCACCCAGCTCGAGACCGCTGACCTGCTCCCCGGTCTGGGCCGGAGGCGGCGGCGGAGGAGGTGCGGTGGCGGGCGGAGGGGTGGGAGGCGGGGGCGTTGCCGGCGGCGGAGTGGGCGCCGGGGGGGTGGGAGGCGGTGGAGGTGCCAATGGCGTCACCGTGGAGGGGGGAGTGACAGGAGTCGTCGTCGATCCCGTGATGGAGGGCGTCGTGGTGGTCGGAGAGGTCGTGCTGCTGGAGCCGCCGGAGCCGCCGTGGCCTCCACCGCCTCCGCCGTGACCGTTCCCGTGCTTCTTGTGGCCCTTGCCGTGGCCGCCATTGCCATGGCCGTTGCCGTTTCCATTCCCGTTCCCGTGGCCGCCGCCGTTCCCGTTCCCCTTCCCGCCACCGCCCTTGCCGCCGCCGCCCTTGCCGCCTCCACCACCGGGATCGGGGTCGGGATCGGTGTCGTCCGTGACCTGAATCACGACCGGCGCGGCCTCTCCGGAGGAGCCCTCGTCACCGGTGGCCTTGGCCACGACGTTGTAAGTGCCGGCGGCCGCGAACACGTGGCCGGGCGTCGGGCCGGCGCCATGCGCCGTGCCGTCGCCGAAGTTCCAGTCCAGCTCGAAGCGCTCGCCCGGATGCCCCCCGGTGACGGTGCCGGTGAAGGTCACGATCTCCGTGGCCTTGACGGTCGTGCGGTTGGCGCTGGCAGTGACGGCCACGGTGTCATCAGCGTCGACGTGCACCGTGAGCGGCTGCCCGTTCTCGGTCGAGATGTTGTCGTCGGCGTTCACGTCGGTGCCGTTGCGGACCGGGCGCAGGAAGCGTGTGGCCGTCCCATCCACACTGAACAGGGGTGGCCCGTCGGCGAATGGGGTGGGGTCGGCCGCATCCGCGCCGGTCAGTGTCGTGGTCCCGCCATGGGGACGCGCGATCTCGATGACGCCGACCTGGTCGGGATCGGCCCCCGCCAGCTGCAGGACCTTGCGCAGAGAGGTGCCGCCCCGGGTGATCACCTGCTCGTCCCCCGAGCCCGAGCGAAGTGTGTAGTCCCGCGGCGAGACGTCGGTGTTGCTCGTGAGGTCCGCCGCCGAGATGGTCTTGGTCTCCCCGGCCAGCTTCAGCTCGATGCCCGGATCCGCCAGCGCCGCCTGCGCACCGGCGCCCGAGAGGGCGGCCGAGAGGGCTAGCGCACAGAGAGATGCGCGCCGCGCGACTCGCCTGCTACGACGGCGCCCGGGTCGCTGTAACGCACTCGCAGGTCCCATTCACCCTTACCCAATTCGGTTCCCAGCCTGAAGCCCGGCTTACCGGGCTTGGCTGCCTTGGTCACGAGCGTACGGAACTTTCCCTTGTCCTTGCTCCGCTGGGCGTTGTCCCTCCTGCCCCGAAGCGCGAGGAGCGCGGCGGAGCTGCGGTGTGTGGACGGAGCCGCGGTGCCCACGACGGTGGCCTTGCCGCCCTTGTGGACCTTCGTGGTGTCGACTTCGACGGAAGCCCGGACGCTGACCGATCCGAAGTCGTAGGTCGCGGCGCTGAGCCGGCCGGTACGGGGGAAGGCCACCTGGTAGGCGCCAGTGCGGCTCGCCGGGACCTGGAAGCTGAACTGGCCGCTCGCGTTGGTCCGGGTGGTGTCGATGTCGACACCGGAGTCGCCGGTTGTCCGGAGCGTGAGCGGCACGGATCCGAGGGCGCTCGACCCCGGGAGCCTGTTGCTCAAAGTGCCGCTGACGGTCAGCCGATCACCGGCGTCGACCGTGCCTTCGAGCTCGGCCGACCTGTCCCCCAGCGCCGGGCGCGCATCCGCGACGAACGCCGGGTCGGCGGTGTTCGGGTAGCTGGCCAGCCGCGCCTGGAATTCGGGAGAGGTCAGGTAGTCGACGAAGGCCATGGCGCCCGGGACGTTGAGGGTCACCGACGGATGCAGGACGTGCACCGCGGCCGGATTGACCACATAGGCGGAGAACGGGTTGAACTGGAGGTTCGCGCCGCCCCGCGCGCCGGCGCCGTCGTTCTTGTCGGAGACCAGCACGAGCCCCGTGACGCTGTGATTTCCGATCAGGCGGTTGAACGTGCCGCGATCGGTCATGTCGTAACAGGCGGTGCTGCGACCGGAGTAGTTGCACTGGTCTGCGTTGATCACCGTCGCGGCCTGACCCGCGCCGACCTTGTGGTACCAGGGAGGGTTCCCGGTCCCGCCCGGCCCCGCGGGTTCGCCCGAGCTGTTCAGCGGGATGCCCGTGGTCTTGGCCCAGACGATCTTCTCCTGCACGTTGGTGCCGGAGTTGTCGCCACGCGAGATGAACTCGGCGTCGCCGGCGTCACCGGCAGCCGCGATCCGCTCGAACGCCTTGACCGCGTCGTGTCGCGAGCCCGTCATCACGCCCGCGGGATCGCTCGCCCGGCCCGCGATGATGTAGTCCGAATAGAAGATCTGGCGGCCCACCGGCTCCAGCGAGAAGCCGTCGTTCACGAAGGTGGCCTCCAGCGTGGGCGCGTGCGTCAGCACCGCATCACCCTGGCCGGCGCGGGCGTTCGTCAACGCCTGGCCGGTACCGACCGCTATGTACTGAAGGTTGTACTGCGGGTAGGCCGCCTCGAAGCCCGGAACCAGCACGTCGTCGACCAGTCCCGCGTCACGGGTGTCGGTGGTTCCCTGCACCACGACGTCGGTGATGGCCATGGCCGCCACGGGCAGCGCCAGCGCCGTGGCCACCGCGGTCGCTATACCTAGACAAAACCTACGCACGCGGCGCAGGCTAGCAACGTCCGCGCTTCGTCTTCTGATCCGGATGGTCCGAGCCCAGCGGCGAGGGCCCGCCCAGCGTGGGGTCCCCCTGCCGGAGCTCTGCGCGGGGAACTCGGTCGAGCCGCATGACAAGGTCCGCCAGCCAGGCGATCTGGCGCGCGGCCAGCTTCGCGTCCAGCTTGTCCATGTCGCCGTCCTTGTTGATGTTCAGCAGATAGGCCGGCCCGGCGATGGCCCCGATCTGCGGAACGCCTGCGGCCTGGAACGCCCCGCCCACGCCGAACTGCACCCCTGGGCGCAGCAGCGCGGTCCGCGGGAGCCGGTGGTCGACCACCGAGGAGCGGGTGACCTCGAACATCTTGCCGAGGCTGGTCCACACGGCGAACATCTCCGCCTCGCCCGTCGGGCGATAGCCGGACTCCGTGTCCGACCACTCGCTGCACCCGAGGTGCTCGACCGTGAGGGCCGCGGCCGCGCGATCAACGAAGTCCGGGTGATCGTCGATCCAGCCCTTGGTCTCCGGCAGGTCGGAGGACATGTGGCCCGGCCAGCAGGCGAACACGAGGGTCCGCTTTGGCCGGCGGCTCCTGGGCAACGAGGCGAAGTGGCGCGCCAGCTGCACGAACGCCACGCCCGCGTTTTCCTCGACGAACCCCTGGCCGTCGGTATGGGAGTTGAAGATCAGCGTCTCGTCGCTCTGGCCCGGGAGCACCGCGGTGACACTCGGGGCCCGGGCCTTGCGGCGCGACGCGGTCAGCGTGAGTTTCGCGCGCGGGCGCGAGGCGGCCTGGCCGCGGAGCATGGCCCCGGTGTCCCGATCGACGAACAGCGCGGGGAAGTCCTGGAAGTCGGAGCGGAAAGGAAGGTAGGCCCCCTTCAGCGCCTGATAGCTGGAGTCGAGCACGAAGACCACGGCCTTTGCTCCGAGCGCCTTGAAGGGCGTCAACGGAATGGCCGCTGCGCCAGGAAGGATCCACGAGCGCTTGAAGTCCGCGCCCAGCCAATCGGCCTCGGAGTGGCCGGGCCAGTTCAGGTGGGTGGCCAGCGCCAGGAAGACACTCGAGGTGAGCGGCAGCGGCAGCGGCAGATCGACCAGAAGCACGCTCCCCCGCGGCGAGCCACCCAGGGTGCCCCCGAGGGCGGCGGCCCACGACGCAAGGTCGGCCGGATATGCAGCCAGGGCGTTCGGCAACCCCAGCCCCGGATCCCCGGTATTGAGGCTCGGAGCAGGTGCCACGCCCGCGTAGACAAGGGGCCCGTCCACACCGCGCTCGCCCGTCTCGGCGCACCGCGTGTAGTAGGCGGCGACCCTCACCGGGCCGGGCGCGGAGCCGTCGAGCAGCTTCAGGTCCACCTTGCGTGCCAGCCAGCGATCAGTCTTGTAGATATCGCAGGGCTCGAGCTGCAGGCCCGCGTTCAGGAACTGCCGCTCCAGCCAGGCCACGTAGCGGAGGTGGCCCGGTGACCCCGTGAGCCGGGGACCGAAGTCCACCATCCGCTGGAACTCGCGCCGGACCTGTCCGGCCGAAGGCAGCGGCACGACCCCGCGGGTGCGCGCGGCCAGGGCGCTACCCGACGGCCATGTGCCCGCGAGGGCCGAGCCGACACCGAGAGCCGCCGCACCGCCAACAACGCGGCGGCGGCTGAGCGGCTCCCCCCTTGAATCCCTGGGCACGCCCCGATTATGGGCGATCAGCCGACACGGTCCCAACACTCGAGCGCTATCCGGTGCCAGTTGCGCGTGGCACCCAGCCGGGCCAGCGTCATGAGCAGCGTCACGTCCAGGCGCATCCTCATCAGATCCGGCGGCGGGACGGTGGCGACGTCGACCAGATGCTCCAGTGGGGCGCCCTGATCCATGAGCGCGCGGACCATGTCGCGATCGACGCTGACCTCGTGGTCCTGGAGCAGCCAGCCGCTGGAGGTCGTGACCAGCTCCAGCGCCACGTCCGGAGCCAGGTCGGCAGCAGACCCGAAGTAGCCGAGCTCGACCAGGAGGTCCCGGGTCCCTTCGGCATCTCCCGCAGCGGCGGCCCGCCGCAGGGCGGTGATCCTGGCCAGGCGATCGGCCGGCACGTCGAGGATCGAGCCGAAGTCCAGGAAGGCAACACGGCCGTCGGCCATGAGCCGGAAGTTGTCGGGGTGCGGATCGCAGTTGTAGGCACCGACCCGGTGCGCGTTCCCGTGATAGAAGCGGAACACGGTCTCGGCGACTTGGCCGCGCTCATCGCCTGAGAGCTGGTCGATTCCCCGCCCGTCGACCCACTCGGAGATCAGCACACAGCTGGTGCTGAGATCGGTCATCGGAGCCGGGATGTGGATCGAGGAATCGCCCTTGTAGGCGCGGGCAAAGCGCCGCTGGGCCTGCGCCTCCCACTCGTAGTCGAGCTCCTCGCCCACGCGGTCGCGAATCTCACGCGCCAGCCCCGCGGCGTCGATCGCGGGCGCCACCAGCTGGACCGCCCGAAGGATCAGCCCGATGTTCTGCAGGTCCGACGTCACGGCCTCGGCGGCGCCCGGGTACTGGACCTTCACGGCGACCTCGCGGCCGTCACCGAGCGTGGCCCGATGCACCTGGCCGATCGAGGCCGGCGTGGCAGGCGTCTCGTCGATCTGGGCGAACGTGTTGCTCAGGCGGCCGCCCGTCTCACGCTTGAGCGTCTTCTCGACGTCCTTCCAGTTCATTCCCTCCGGAGCCCCTCCGAGGGTGGCCAGCGCGCGCTCGTGCACGTCGCGGAACTCCGGGGGAACAAGCTCGGGATCCAGCAGCCCCACCAGCTCCCTTGCCTTCATCGAGGCGCCCGTCATGCTCGCGACGATCTTGAGCACGCTGTCCGCCGCATCGATGTAGCGCTGCTGGTCCCGCTGGTCGGCCATCGGCCCGAGCCTAGGGAGTCCGCTACCGTGCTGGCGGTGAGGGGTATGCGGGGGATCTTCCGAGGATGGGCAATAGGCCTTGCGGTGACCCTCGTCCTCGTTCCCGCGCCCGCGCTGGGCCATCCCGGACACGACCACGGCAATCCAACCCCGGTCGTCTCGGGTGGCTGCTACCTGGTCCGGTCCGCGGCCACGGGCGGCTACCTCACACGCGCGGGTGGCAAGACCTACGCGGCGCAGACCGCCGACGCCGGTGACGCCGAGCCGTTCCGGGTCCAGGCGACCGGGCTTGATCGTTACATGCTGCTGGACCGTCGTCAGGGAGTGCTCTCGGAGGGCCCCGTCGGCGGCCTCGTGGCAACCGACGCCGCGGCAGGCGGCGGGGATTGGTCACTCAATTCCGAGGACGGCAACTCCTTCACCATGACCCACCCGACCGAGGGGGTGGAGGCCATGGTCGACCCCCGTGGCGGCCAGGTAAGCCTGGCCAAGACCCAGCCCGGCCGGGCGCTGTCACGCTTCGCCGTCGAGCCGGCCGCGGACTGCGCGAAGGCTCCCGAGATCGACACCTCGACTCACGGCCAGACCTACAGGGGCAAGGTCCCCTACGGCCAGGTCCAGGGCTTCCTCGACACCCACGTCCACGGCATGGCGTTCGAGTTCCTTGGCGGCGGCGTTCATTGCGGCAGGCCCTTCAGCTCCATGGGCGTGACGGTCGCCCTCACCGACTGCCCCGACCACGTCGGGAACGGAGCGGGTGCCGTGCTCGAGAACTTCCTTTCCACCGGCCTGCCGGTGGGCTTCCATGATCCGGTGGGATGGCCGACATTCAAGGACTGGCCGCGGCACGACTCGCTGACCCACGAGCAGACCTATTACAAGTGGATGGAGCGCGCCTGGAAGGGCGGCTTGCGTATCCAGGTGAACCTGTTCGTCGAGAACGAGGTCCTCTGCGACGTCTATCCGATCAAGCGGAATCCATGCAACGACATGGACTCGATCCGCCTCCAGGCCAAGGACGCGTACGAGATGCAGGACTACATCGACGCGCAGAACGGCGGGCCAGGCAAGGGCTGGTACCGGATCGTGACCAGCCCCTTCGAGGCGCGGCGCGTGATCAACGACGGAAAGCTCGCAGTGGTGCTCGGGGTCGAGGTCTCGGAGCCGTTCGGGTGCAACGTCTACAACGACGTGCCCCAGTGCAACGAGGCCGACATCGACAGCGGGCTGGATGAGTTCCACAAGCTGGGCATCCGCGACATGGAGCTGGTCAACAAGTTCGACAACGCCCTGGGCGGGGTCGCCTTCGACAGCGGGGCCACCGGCGTGGTCATCAATACTGCGAACAAGCTGAAAACCGGGCAGTTCTGGCAGGCGCAGAAGTGCACCGGCGACGTTCACGACCACTCGCTCACGCCCGGGCTCCCAGACGACCGCGACCGCCTGCTCGGCGCCGGGCTCCTGCTCTCGGGGCTGCCCAGCGGGCTCGTACCCGTCTACCCCTCGGGCCCCGACTGCAACACGCGCGGGCTGAGCTCGCTGGGCGCACACGCCGTCGAGGGCCTGATGCAGCGCCACATGATCATCGACCCCGACCACCTCAGCGTGCTGGCCCGATCGCAGGCGCTCTCGATCGTCGAGGCGCATGACTACTCAGGCGTGGTCTCGAGCCACAGCTGGTCCGACCCGGAGGCCGACGCCCGGATTCTTCATTCGGGCGGGGTCATCGGGCCCTACGCCGGCAACTCGACCAGCTACGTCGACAACCTCGAGCGGCTCCGCAAGATCCGCGACCCGCGCTACCTCTTCGGAGTCGGGTTCGGCCCGGATATGAACGGCTTCGGCGCCCAGGGCGGACCCCGCCCGGGCAACGAGAAGAACCCTGTCAAGTACCCGTTCAAGAGCTTCGACGGCGGCGTCACCTTTGACCGCCAGCAGAGCGGCTCGCGCGTATTCGACATCAACACGGACGGCGTGGCGCACTACGGCATGTATCCCGACTGGATCGAAGACGTGCGGCAGATCGCGGGCAACTCGGCAATCCGCGACATGACGCAGGGCCCGGAGGCCTACCTGCAGATGTGGGAGCGCGCCGAGGGCGTGCCCGGGCCGGGATGCCTGGACCGGCGGGTCAAGCTCGACCGTGGCTCAGTCGACGGTGTCAAGCCCGGGCTGCACCCGGAGAAGCTGCTGATGTCTGCCGGACAGCCGCAGGAGCGCGATGCACAGAGCTGGGGCTGGTGCGCGAACGGCAAGGGCAAGGCCGAGGTCAGGGCCTCCCTCTCCAAGTCCGGCACCGTCGAAGTGGTGCTCAGCTCGGCCAAGGGCCACCAGGCTGGATCGATCTCACCGGGTGATCACATGAACGGCAGTGGGATGGAGGTCGGCGGGCGCGCCGGCAAGAACCGGGTGGTCTACCGCGTCCGCGGCGGCAAGGTGACCCACGTGGGCCTGGCCCAAGCGGCGGTGGCGCATAAGACCAAGCTGCTGAACGCCGCGGCCAAGCGCGCCCTGGACTAGGCCCGCGGGGGCTGGGTGCCCAGAGCCCGCGACTCCGCTTCGCGCTCACGCAGTTCGATCCGCCTGATCTTCCCCGTCAGGGTCTTCGGCAGGTCGGCCACGAACTCGATGCGGCGGGGGTAGGCGTAGGCCGACAGGCGGTCGCGCACGAACGCCTTGATGTCGTCGGCCAGCTCCTCGCTGCCCTCGTGGCCCTCGGCCAGCACGATGAAGCCCTTGACCACGTGACCGCGGCGCTCGTCGGGTGAGGCCACGGCCGCGGCCTCCTGGACGGCCGGGTGCTCCAGGCATGCGGACTCGACCTCGAATGGGCCGATCCGGTAGCCGGCGGCGATGATCACATCGTCGGCGCGGCCGGCGTACCAGACGTATCCGTCCTCATCCTGGGTGGCTGCGTCCTTCGAGTGGAACCAGTCCCCGCCGAAGGTCTCCTCGCCCGCCTCCGGGTTGTTCCAGTAGCCGAGGGGGAAGTGGGGGTTGGAGTTGGTGCGCAGGCAGATCTCGCCGCGCTCGCCCTGCTTCACGGGGTTTTCGTCCTCGTCCAGGATCTGCACCTCCCAGCCTGGCATCGGCTTGCCCATCGAGCCCTCACGCACCTCCATGAACGGGAAGTTGGCGCAGAGGGGATAGGACTCGGTCAGGCCGTAGTAGTCGAGAACGGTCAGGCCGTAGTTGTTGCGGAACCAGCGGATCGCCTCCGGGTTGAGCGGCTCGCCTGCCGAGCACACCCTGCGGAACCTCTGCGGGAAGCGGGTGCCGGCGTCCTCGATGGTCATCATCGAGCGCATCGCCGTGGGCGTGGTGAAGACGTTCGTGACCTCGTGGCGGCTCAGGAAGTCCAGCTGCTTTTGGGGGTCGAAGCCGCCCTCGCGCTGGTAGACCATCTGGGTGGCGCCGAGGCGCCAGGGGCCGAGCAGGGGCGCGATGCCCGCGGCCCATGCCCATTCGCCCATGCCGTGAAAGCGCTCGCCCTCCTCCACCTCGTGGCAGTAGATGAACTCCTCGTGGGCCAGCAGGTAGCGGTGGGCGTGCACGATTCCCTTGGCCAGCCCTGTGGTGCCCGACGTGTAATAGAGCTGCGCGGGGTCATCGGCGGAGGTGTCGACCGAATCGAACTCGGTCGAGGCGGCATCGAGCATCGCCCTGTCGAAGACGATGATCTGCTCGACCCAGTCGGGTGAGAAGCGCCCGGCGTTGTCGGCGTCGGTCACGAGCACCTTGGCCTGGGAGTCGGTCAGTCGGTGCTGAATTCCGTCGTCGCCGTAGAGGACCGACATCGAGAGCAGGATCGCGCCGAGCTTCCAGACCCCGAAGAACAGCGCGGCCGTCTCAGGGGTGGGCGGCAGGACAAGTGCCACGCGATCGCCGCGCTTCACGCCGGCAGCCGCCAGGACGTTGGCCGCCTGGGCAGCCATGTCCTGCAGCTCGCCCCAGTGGACCTCGCGCACGGTCCCGGCGAAGTCCTCGTGGATCATCGCCAGCTTGTCGCGCGGGTGCTTGTCGCATACGTCGGCGGCGATGTTGTAGCGCTCGGGCACAACCCACTCGTGCTCGGCGCACGCCTGCTCGTAGGACTGGACGACGCTCACGATGCAGCCCCCACGGCCGTGTCGACCTGATGGATCAGGGTGCCGAGGTGCTCGTTGACCACATCCGGTGCCTCGAGTGCGCCCGAGTGCCCGGAAGCCGGAACCACCTCGAGGCGGGCCAGCGGAGCCGCGGCGGCGATGTTCTCCGAGAGGGCCAGCTCGTACGCATGGTCCTCGGCGCACGCCAGAACGAGAATCGGCACATCGGCGTCCGAGAGCTCATCCAGCACGCCCTTGCGGTGGATCACCCCGTTCGCGGCATCCGCGATCCGGGGCGGCAGCGCGAGCATCTGGTCGCGCCAGTGGTTGCGCTCCTCTGCCCGATCGGGGTCGGCCAGGAAGGTATCGCCGAGCATGATGTGCATGAGGATGTCGATCGCGGAAGCCGTTCCGTTTTCGGCGAGGGAATCCACGAGCGGCTGAAACTCGGCCAGCTTGTGCTCCTCCTCCCCCGAGGACCCGATCACGGTGGCCGACCGAAGGAGCTCCGGCCGCCGGGCGGCAAGGCGGAGCGCGATGAAGCCGCCCATCGAGTTGCCGACGAAGTGGCAGGGCGCGATCCCGAGGTGCTCGATCAGAGCCGCTGCGTCATCGGCCAGCGTGTCCATGTCCAGCTGGTCGGCCGGCGCCGCCGCGCTGGCGCCCTGGCCGCGCTGGTCGTAGCGGATCACCCGATGGCTACCGGCGAAGTGGTCGGCCTGGGCCTGGAACATGGTGGAGTCGAAGAAGAGCGAGTGGCTGAAGACGATCGCGGGCGCATCCGAGGGGCCTTCGTCGATGTAATTCAGCTCTGTGCCGTTCACGGCTACGGTGGGCATCTGGACCTCCGGCGATCGGTGGAAGGAGTTCGGCGGCAGCTTCCCACGTTCTACCCCGATGTGGGAGGTTTTCCACCGCAGCCGCCCACCCCGCCGCAACCAACAGGAGAAACACATGGAGCTTGTGCACGAGTTCACGATGCGTGCAACCGTCGACCCGCCGCTGCAGAGCGGCCCCGGGCCCAAGGGCATCAGGGCGATCTTTGCGGTCAAGGGCGGCGAGGTGGAGGGTGACCGCATCAACGGCAAGGTTCTGCCGATCGGAGCGGACTGGGCGCTCATCGAGCCGACCGGGGACTGGGCGCACGTCGACGTGCGGATCACCATCGAGACCGATGACGGCGCGATCATCCACGGTGAGTACCTCGGGCATCTGGAGATCAACGAGAAGGTCGGCGCGGCGATGACCGGCCAGAGCGGCACGGAGTTCGGCGATCAGTACTTCTTCACCGGGCCGCGATTGGAGACCGGCGACGAGCGCTACGCGTGGGTGAACCGGACCCAGTTCGTGGCTCAGGGACGGATCAACGAGAACATGCAGGTTGAGTACCAGGTCCACCGACTTGCCAACTAGGCGCTGCACCCTGCTACGGTCCCGATCAGGGCCGGGTCAATAGATCCGGCGAAAAGAAGTGCAGCCGCGCCGTCGTTGTGATTTCACATCCTCCGCGTTAGTGCCGCACATCAAGCAGTGGAGGAATAGTTAGATGCCTACTGGAACTGTCAAGTTCTTCAACGACGACAAGGGCTTCGGCTTCATCACCCCTGATGAGGGCAGCGAAGATCTTTTCGTGCACCACTCGGCGATTGTCGGCGAGGGCTACAAGAGCCTCTCCGAGAACGCCAAGGTTTCCTTTGATGCCGAAGCCGGCGACAAGGGCCCGCGTGCCGTGAACGTGGTCAAGCTCTAAAACAGCTTCCCGTTCAAGCAGTGCTTCGAAGGCCCCGCTCCGGCGGGGCCTTCGCGTTTTAACGGGCGAGCGCCGCGGAGCTGGTCTGGAGGATCGCCTCGGCCACGAGCTCCGGCTGGTCCCACATGGCCAGGTGGCCGCAGTCGGGCAGCATCACCGTGCGCGCGCCCTGAGGTGCGCGGCGTGGTGGGCGCACCACGTAGTCGTCTTCGCCCCAGAGCAGGGTGACCGGCACGTCCAGGGCAGCCGCGTCGAGGTCGAAGCGAGCGGCCCGCATGCCGTTGTTGGCGGCCGCATAACCGGCCGCCGATGCATAGCTCCGAAGGGTCCTGACGGCGGCATCCGCCGGCATCCGCTCGGGGTGGGCCATGATGCCGCGGAGCGCTGCCTGCCGAAGGGCCGGCGTACGGGCCAGGACGGGAAGGATCGGGCGGGCCAAACGGGCCAGCGCCTGTGGGTTGAGCCCGGCGGGCCGTTCCCCAAGGACCTTGCTCCACAGCCCTGCGCTGCAGACCCCGGTGACCGACAACGCGCAGCCTGCGGCCGCCACCTCGAGGGCCACCCACGCGCCCAGGGAGTTCCCGGCCGTATGTGCCGACTCGTGCCCCAGGTCATCCAGGAGGGCCGTCACCGCGGCAGCCAGCTGGGCTGGTGTCACGAGCTCTCCCCGCAGAGCGGGCGAGGAGCCGAAGCCGGGCAGGTCGACGGCGATCACCTCGTGATGGGCCTCGAGCAGGCCGAGCACTGGGTCCCAGTCGCCGCGGCTGCCGCCCAGGCCATGGATCAGGACCAGGGGCGGGCCCTCTCCAGCCCGGCTGTGTCCGATGCTCACCCGGTCACTGTTGCAGCCCGGCCTGCCGCCGGTAGCTCGGCGGGCCCGGGCTTGGCCATCAAGAGCTGGAAGTCGCCGATCCTCTCCTCGCGGAACCCTGCCTCGCAATAGGAGAGGTAGAAGGACCAGAGACGGCGGAAGCGCTGGTCGTAGCCCAGCTCGTGGGCGCGGTCGGCGGCGGCCTCGAAGCGCGAGCGCCAGCGCTCGAGCGTCACGGCGTAGTGGCGGGTCAGGTCCTCGCGGCCGATCTCCACCAGGCCTCCTGCCTTCGCCCGTGCCCGCGCGATGATCTCGAGTGAGGGCAGGCATCCGCCGGGGAAGATGTGGGTGTTGATGAAGCTCTTTGAGACCTTCTCGACCTCGTAGGCGTCGTCCTCGATCGTGATCGCCTGGAGCAGCATCGCGCCGCCGGGCCTGAGGAGGTCGGAGCACTTGGCAAAGAAGGTGTCGAAGTACTGCCAGCCCACCGCTTCGATCATCTCGACCGACACGAGCTTGTCGTAGCGCCCTTCGAGGTCGCGATAGTCCGAGAGCAGCACGGTGACGCGGTCCTCGAGCCCCGCGGCGGCCACGCGCTCGTTGACCACCCGGTGCTGTTCCTGCGAGATCGTCGTGGTTGTCACGCGAGCGCCGTATTCGCCGGCGGCCAGCATGGCCAGTGCGCCCCAGCCAGAGCCGATCTCCACCAGATGGTCATCGGGCCCCAGGCCGAGCTTGCGGCAGATCGCGTGGAGCTTTGCCTGCTGGGCCTCCTCCAGCGTGGCTTCGGGCGACTCGAAGATCGCCGCCGAATAGGTGAGCGACTCATCGAGGAACAGCTCGAACAGGTCGTTGCCCAGGTCGTAGTGCGCCGCGATCTGGCGACGGCTCCGGCGCCGGGTGGGGCGCCTCCTGATCCCGTTGATCCGCTGAACCAGGCTCGTGAGCGGGTGGATGACCCGGCGGACCCGGTCGATCGAGCGCATGTTGCGCGCAGCCATGCGGATCAGGACCACCATGTCGTCGCACTCCCAGACGCCGTCGGCATAGGACTCGGCCAGTCCGTTCGAGCCGCGCAGCAGCGCGCGGTGAAACCCGGGCTTGCGCACGGTGATGGTGGTGCGCAGGTCAGCCGACGGATCGCCGTATTCACGGTGAGCCGCGTCTTCCGGCCCGGCCACCACGAGGTGGCCGGCGCGCAACTGCCGAAGGAGCGCTCGGGCAATCGGGCCGGCTACGCGGTCGGATGCGGATGCCATTGCACTCCCTTCAGTCGCAGGCGCAGCGCCTGGAAGTAGATGCGGCCCATGAGGGCCAAGGTCGGCGCGGGAAAGCGGAGAAGTGCCCGGGCCATCTGGCCGCGGGTCAGCTCGTGCCTCTTCAGCGCCAGGGCCGCGGCGAACACAGGCCTGCCGCCACTGCGCGACGTGATCGAGACCGCCAGCGCCGCCGCCGGCTCGCCGGCGCTCAGGTCATAGGACTGGTCCATGCCCATCAGCGGCGAGACGTGCATCGCCTTCTTCACCGTGGTGGGGCCCCCGCCGGGGACCACATAGCTGTGGGTCTCGCCCCACGGCGTGTTGGTCACCTCGGCGATCGTGGCCTCGATCATCTCTCCGTCCTCGCTGAAGCAGTAGTAGAAGCTGACCGGGTTGAAATTGTGTCCCAGACGGCGGAGATTGGTCAACAGGCGCACGGGCCCCTGCGGGCGAAAGCCCAGCTGCTGCTCGACCTTGTCGCGCACGACCGCCGCCAGGGGCAGAGCCGGGTCGCCCATGTAGTCCTCGCGGCGGAACCAGGCCAGGTTCATCCGGCCGACCGACCAGAACAGGCGCCGGGAGAAGACGGTGCGCAACTCGTCGAGGTCCAGGTAGGCCATCGACACCCGGTAGGAGAAGTCGTGGGGCGTCGCGCCCAGCCGGCGGTGCGAAAGCTGGCCTTCGTAGAGGCAGCTGGCCGGGCTCACAGCTCGGTCGCCCCAAGCGCGGCGCAGGCCTTCAGCGCGCTGGCCACACCATCCTCGTGGAAGCCCCAGCCCCAGTAGGCGCCGCAGTAGTGCGTCCGCTCGCCGGATATCTCGCCGTGGCGGGTCTGGGCATGCTGGCCTTCGTGGCTGAAGACCGGGTGGGAGTAGTCGTACGCGGCGATCACCTTTTCCGGGTTGATCGCGTCCTCGCGGTTGAGGGTCACGCAGTACTCGGTCTCCGAATCAAGGGACTGAAGGCGGTTCATGTGGTAGGTCAGCGCCGGCCCAGGTGGCGGCTCGGGCAGCAGGTGGTAGTTCCAGCTGGCCCAGGTCCGCCGGCGCCGCGGCAGCAGGCCGGCGTCGGTGTGCAGGATGGCCCGGCTGGGCTGGTAGGGAATGGCGCCGAGGATCTCGGCCTCGGCCGCTGTGGTGTCGGACAGCAGACCCAGAGCCTGGTCGCTGTGGGTGGCGAGAACAACGTGGTCGAAGCCGATCGGGCCGCTCGTGTCGGTCGCCAGCTCGACGCGATCGGCGTGGCGAGTGACCGAGCGGATCCGCGTGGAGGTATGCACGCGATCGGCAATCGGCGCGACCAGCGCGTCGACGTACCGCTGGGACCCGCCCTTGACCGTGCGCCATTCGGGCCGGTTGAAGAGGCTCAGCATCCCGTGGTTGTGGAAGAAGCTGGCCAGAAAGCCCGTGGGGAACCGGTCGAGGTCGCTGGGGTCCGCCGACCAGACGGCCGCCACCTGCGGCACGATCAGGCGCTCGACGAAGGCATCCGAGTAGCCGCCGTCTTCCAGGAACTGGGTCAGGCCCGGCGATGTTCCGTTGGTGCCGATCCAGGGCTTGAGGTCACGGTTGAAGCGTCCGAGGTCCAGCACCATGCGGTGGAAGGCCGGGCTGACCAGGTGTGAGCGCTTGGCGTAGAGGCCGTTGGCCGAGCTGCTCGAGTACTCGAAGTCGTGCACCGCATCGCAGACGGAAAAGCTCATGTTCGATCGCTGGTGCTCCACACCCAGGCTCCGGAGCAGCCGCTCGAAGTTCGGGTAGTTGCGGTCGTTGAAGACGATGAAGCCGGTGTCGACGCCGACGACCCCGTGCTCGGTCTCGACGTCGACCGTGTTCGTATGCCCGCCGATCCGGTCGTCGGCCTCGAACACCCTTATCTCGTGATCGCGAGACAGGAGATGCGCGGCGGTGAGCCCGGAGATCCCTGATCCGATGATCGCAATCCGCATGGTCCCTGTACTGCGGACCGGAGACGCAACCGGATCATTCGCCTTCTGGTGCTCGGGCGACTGTCAGGCGGCACGCGACTGCTGCGCGAGCAGCGTGGCGACGTATGGCCCCAGCAGGTCGGCGACCTTTCCCGCCACGACCGCAGGGGAGTTGCCGGGAAGCGCCGCGTAGCTGATGGCCAGTCGAACCAGCACCTCCGACACCAGCGTGGCGTCGCCCGGCTCCAGCTGAGGCCAGCCCGACCCCAGGACCTGCGCCAGCCGCTCGGTCGCCTGGCCGAGCAGCGGCCCGCCCTGGGTGGTGATCAGAGGCAGCAGGCCGTCCCCGGCATCACTGCTTGCGATGGTCCGGATCAGCGGGTCCTCGGCGGCCGACGTCAGGAAGACCGTGAAGGCCGCCTTCAGGGCCCCCCGCGGGTCGTCCCGATGCGCGGCCACCGCTTCGGAGACGGCGTCCACCAACCGGTCGGCCTCACGCAGCAGGAACGCCTGGACAAACTCCTCCCGCGAGCCAAACTCGTTGTAGAGCGTCTGGCGACTGACTCCGGCGCCGGCGGCAATCTCCGCCATCGTGATCGCGGCCCAGGGCTGTGAGCGGAGGAGCTCTGTGGCTGCCTCGAACAAGCGCTCGCGCAAGAGGGTGCGCGAGGCCTCGGCGTAGGTCGGCTCGCTCACTCGCCCTCGGCGGTGCCCGTGCTGGCTCCGGCAGTAAAGTCGACCTTCTCGCGCACCGCGCAGTCCGGGCAGCACCAGTCGTCCGGGATCTCGCTCCAGGGCGTGCCGGCCGGGAAGCCCTCGCGCGGCTCCCCGCCGGCCTCGTCGTAGACGTAGCCGCAACCCGGGCAGGTAAAGCGACTCACGCCGCCGCCTCCGCGCTCACCCCGTACTTCGCCAGGATCTTGGCGCGCCGGCGGGGCAGGATGTTGGCCTTGGTCGCGTCGCCGTCGTAGTGGGCCAGGACCTTGGGGTCCATCACGCGCCGCCAAACGGGTGTGGCATAGGCCATGACGATCATCGTCGCGTAGCCCGATGGGAGCTCCGGGGTGTCGTCGAAATGCCTCAGCGCCTGGAAGCGGCGGGTCGGGTTGGCGTGGTGATCGGAGTGGCGCTGCAGGTGGTAGAGCAGCACGTTGGAGGCGATGTTGTTGCTGTTCCAGCTGTGGTGCGGCGCGCAGCGCTCGTAACGCCCGTCCTCCTGCTTCTGGCGAAGCAGCCCGTAGTGCTCCAGGTAGTTCACGACCTCCAGCAGCTGGAAGCCGACAACCGCCTGGAAGAGCAGCCACGGCGCCACGACCCAGCCGAAGACTGCGATGAGCACCGCGAAGAGGACCACCGACATCAGCCAGGCATTCAGCACATCGTTCTGGATCGAGAAGAACGGCTTGCCCATGCGATCCAGGCGCTGCTTCTCGAGATGGAGCGCAGAGGTGAGGCTGCCCCACACGGTGCGCGGCAGGAACTCCCAGTAGCTCTCGCCCAGGCGCGAGCTGGCCGGATCCTCGGGGGTCGAGACGCGCACGTGGTGGCCGCGATTGTGCTCGATGAAGAAGTGCCCGTAGCCGGTCTGGGCGAGCGAGATCTTGGAGAGCCACTTCTCGTAGCCCTTGCGCTTGTGGCCGAGCTCATGGGCCGTGTTGATGGCGATGCCGGCCACCATGGCGACCGTCATGGCAAGCCCCAGGCTCTCCAGCGTGCTCAGGCCGCCGTATGCCCACAGCCAGCAGGCGAACACCAGGCCGGCGTACTGGATCGGGATGAAGAGGTATGTGCACCAGCGGTAGTACCTGTCCTCCTCGAGCCACTTCAAGACGCTGTCGGGCGGGTTCGAGGAGTCCTTGCCGATCACCTGGTCGAGGATGGGGAAGATGATGAACACCAGGACCGGGCCGAACCACCACATGAAGCCCTGGCCGGTTACCTGGACGAGGCCCCAAGCCAGGAAGGGGGCGAGTGGCACGACGAGCCCCAGCAGCCAGAGGTAGCGCTTGGGGTCGTTCCAGGTCACATCGTCCATGGCGCCGGCGGCTGCCGCCGGCATCGAAGTCGCTTCCATCAAACCGCTCCTAGTCGATCGGGTCCGGGCGCCTTCGCCCGCGTTGGACACCACTACACCAAATGTCCACGCAGTTTACACCATGAGGCGCGATGTCAACCAGCTGAGGCCTTCGCCCGCTCCTGCTCGACCAGTATGCGGCGGAGGATCTTGCCGGAGGGCGACTTCGGGATCTCCGTGACCTGCTCGACCAGGCGGATCCGCTTCTGCGGCGACACCTGGCCGGCCACCCACTCCATCAGCTGCTCGGCGTCGAAATCCTCCCCCGAGGGCACGATGAAGGCCTTGGGCAGCTCGCCCGCCTCCTCGTCGGCGACCCCGATCACCGCGACGTCGCTCACCGAGGGATGGGTGATCACCAGGGCCTCGAGCTCGGCCGGGGCGACCTGGTAGCCCTTGTACTTGATGAGCTCCTTCAGGCGGTCGACGATCGCGAAGAAGCCATCGTCCTCGACCACGGCAATGTCGCCGGTGTGCAGCCACCCATCCGGGTCGACCGTGGCGGCTGTCGCCTCCGGGTTGTTCAGGTAGCCCTTCATGACCTGCGGGCCGCGGATCCAAAGCTCCCCGCGCTCGCCGGGCGCGACGTCGGCGCCCGTCTCCGGATCAACCAGGCGGCATTCGGTAGCCGCGAGCGGTGGGCCGATCGAGCCGGCCTTGTTCTTCGCGGGATCGTTCCCGACGGAGTGGGTGACGGGGCTGGTCTCCGTCATGCCGTACCCCTGCGTGACGTTGCACTGAAGGCGGTCGGTCACGGCCTGCGCGAGATCGGCCCCCAGCGGCGCGGCGCCGCACATGATCGTCTTCATGCTCGACAGGTCGCGCCCGTCCACGGCAGGGTGCTTGGCCAGCGCCAGGGCGATCGGGGGAACCACATATCCGCGCGTGACCTTGTGGCTCTCGATCAGTTCAAGGAACTGCTCGAGGTCGAACCGGGGCATGGTCACGATCGTGGCCCCATTCCGGAGGCCCAGGTTCATCACGACGATCATCCCGTAGATATGGAAGAACGGAAGGCAGCCGATCACGACCTCGCCGTCGGCCACCTCCTGTGCACCCTGGGTCTGGATCAGGTTGGCCACCAGGTTGCGGTGGGTGAGCATCACGCCTTTCGGCAGCCCGGTGGTGCCGCTCGAATACGGCAGGACCGCGAGATCCTCCGCGGGGTCGACCGACACGTCGGGCGCGCCCGCGGGGTCCGCCAGGAGGCTCTCGAAGGTCTCCACGCCGTCGGCCTCCCCCACCACGATGACCTCGATGCCGGCGTGCGCGGCGGCCTCCTGCGCAACCTCGAGGAAGCCGGGCACGGTGAGCATGAGCGTCGCGCCCGAGTCCTTGAGCTGATGCCCCAGCTCGTTTGCCGTGTAGAGGGGGTTGGCGGTGGTGCAGAGCCCGCCCGCGCGGTTGGCGCCGTGGAAGGCGATCGCGTACTCGGGGAGGTTGGGCATGTACACGGCGAGCACGTCCCCGGCGCCGAAGCCGCGCGCATGAAGCCCGGCGGCGAAGGAGTCGATCGCGGTAAGCAGCTGCGCGTAGGTCAGCGTCCGGCCCGAGGGGCCGTCGATCAGCGCGGGACGATCCAGATGATCCCCGGCGTGTTCGAAGACGAACGAAGTGACATCCATCGCCGGAATCTCCATGCCCAGCTCGGGCCCACGGTGGATCATGCGCTTGGTCTCCTCCTCGGTCTAGCGGCCGGCGGGACGCCGCTCCGCGAAGCCGCGAGCCTAACGCGGGCATTGCCGCGACGGGTACGATCGGCACTTCTGCGGCGCATGACCCTCCTCTCGCCATGAGCTCCGGTAACCGGATCGCCCGGGAACCGATTGCCCTCCCGCTGCTGGCCCTGGTCCTGCTGCTTGGTGTGTCCGGCGCCCGCTTCGTGGCGCCCGAGGCCCACGACGTCCTTCTGTTCGCACTGATTCCGATCGGGCTCTTCGCGGTCATGTACGGATGGCGCGGCGGGCTGCTCTCGGCAACCTGGACGGTTGGGGTGTACCTGGTCTGGGCCTTCGGCCGTCACGACCTGCAGCCCCTCGAGTACCTCGCCCAGCCCCTGGCCTTCTTCATGGTCGGCTCGATCGCCGGCTTCTACGCCCACGGCGCGCTGGGCGACTACGACCTCCAGCGACAGGCCCTGCGCCGGGAGCTGCAGCACGCGATCGAGGCGGGCCACCTGGTTCTGCACTACCAGCCGATCGTCGGCATCGAGCACGGCGCGATCATCGCGCTCGAGGCCTTGGTCCGCTGGCAGCACCCCAAGCGGGGAATGATCGGCCCGAATGACTTCATCCCGGCCGCCGAGCGCGACCCCGCCACCATCCAGGCCCTCACCCTGCACACGCTGGAGCTGGCAGCGCGATTCGCGCGCGACCGGCTGGACCGGCATCCGATCAGGGTGGCCGTGAACCTCTCGCCCGCGGCGCTGGCCGATCCCCGTCTGCCGGAGAAAATCGGCGAAGCCCTGGCGGCCGGCGGAGGGGGCGGGGACCGCATCGAGGTCGAGATCACCGAGACCGCCTTCGTCATAGGCGAGGAGGCGGTGGCCGAGATGATCGAGCAGATCCGCGCGCTTGGGATCGGGAGCATCGTGCTGGACGACTTCGGAGTTGGCCACTCCTCGCTGGCCAGGCTCAGGGCCCTGAAGCTCGATGGGCTGAAGATCGACCGCGCCCTGGCGGGCGACCTCGAGCGCCGGGAGTCCGAGGTGATCGTCAAGGCGATCATGGAGATGGCCCACGGCCTGGGTATGCCGGTCACGGCAGAAGGCGTCGAAGACGAGAAGACCCGCAGCCGGCTGAGAGAGCTGGGCTGCGACAACATCCAGGGCTACGGCGTCAGCCCTCCCCTTCCTGAGGACGAGATCATCGCCTGGCTGGACCGGCCCGGAAGCTAGATTCCGTTACATCGCTTAAACCCTGTGGGGTAGGGTCGGCCGTGGGAAATGAGCCGATCGATTCCCCTACTAGCCCTTCTTGTCCTCGGCCTTGGAGCAGGGCAGGCCCACGCCGCCACCACGCTGGGGCAGGCGCCGCCGCCAGGGGTGTTGATTCCCGACTGCCAGGGGCCGGCGATGGCAACGCAGCAGGCCGTGGCCGGCGGCGCGGGCTACAAGGCGCCGACCGCCGGGGTGCTGACCAGCTGGTCCACCAGCGCGGTCGCCACCGTTGGCCTGTCCGTGCTGCATCCGGCTCTCAACGACCCCACCACTCTGACGCGGGTGGCTGACGCGCCGGCGCTGGCGAACACGGATCTGACCCCACATCCGGTACGCATCCCGATTGCCCTGGGGGACCTCATCGGCCTCCGGACCGAGACCACCGGCCAGTATCCGGGCTGCGCGGCGGCCACTGGCGACGTCGGCGATCAGGCGCTCACTTTCCAGCCGGTTCCGGCCACCGGCGCCCCGTTCCTCTACACCCCGACGCCAACGGCCCGGATCAGCATCTCTGCCGTGCTCGAGCCGGACTTCAACGCCGACGGGTTTGGCGACGAGTCGCAGAACGTCATCTTCGACAACGGTCCAAAGCGGAAGTCGAAGAAGAAGACGGGCGTCTTCACCTTCCATGGGCCGGCAGAGTTCGAATGCTCGGTGGACAAGAAGGCGTTCAAGCGCTGCACCTCGCCCTTCAAGGCCAAGAAGCTGAAGCCGAGGAAGCACAAGTTCCGCGTCCACGCCGTGCTCGGGACAGGCGAGATCGCTCCGGACGTGGTTTGGACCTGGCGGGTGGTGAAGGGCTAGAGGAGTGCCGCGATCAGCTCGGCAGCGCGCGTGGCTCCGTCGGTCTCGACCGGCAGGTAGTCGGGCGTGGTTTCAATCTCCTCGGCGATCGCGGCGGCGATGACTTCCGGGCTCGCCTGATCGAAGTCCATCCGTCGGCCGGCTTTGTAGCGATCCAGACGGTGGGCCACGTGGAAGTTCTGCTCAAAGTGGTGGCGCAACGGGAAGTAGAGGAACGGCCGCCGCGCGGCCACCAGCTCCATCGCCGTGGTCAGCCCTCCCTGGATCACGGCCAGGTCGCAGGCGGCGAGGTGACGGTAGAGGTTGTGCACGTAGGCCCGGACTTCGAGGCCGTCGGCCGTCGGGAGCGATGCCGGATCGATCCGCGGCCCGGCCACGACGACCATCCGCAGGCCGGGCACGAGCGCCTTCGCTGCGGGAAAGGCGGCGATGACCCGGCGTAGCAGGGGCTCGCCGACTGCCGAGCCGCCGACCGTGACCAGGCAGACGCGTTCGTCAGCCCGGTAGCCAAGCTCTTCGCGCAGCTGGTCGCGGTCGCCCATTTCCGCCTGGCCGAAAGCGGTGACGTACCCGGAGAAGTCGTAGTGCTCCTCGGTCCAGTCGCGGATCAAGGGCAACTCGGGCCCGAGCTTGTCAGCAACGATGTCGTCGGGATTGCCGACGAAGATCGCACGGTCGCGGATCTCCGGATGGTCTCGAACGTGTTCGACCATCTCGGCGTTGTAGTCCGCGGTCAGGAACGCCTCCCGCTCTCCGCCGTCGGGCATGGGCAGCCAACCGACGAAGTCCGTCAGCCACGCAAAGGGAGCGCTCTTCTCACGCGGGTTTTCGTGGAGGTGGTAGTCGAGCTCCCATGCCTCATCCCCAATCCAGAGGTCGTATCGCTGCTCGCGCACGACGTCGTTGAAGACCATGAAGTTCGCGGCAAGGATCTCGTCCATGGTGCGGAATGCCTGAAAGCAATGGAGGTCGTGCTCGCCGGACTCGCCTTCGAGATGGCGCGACTCGTTGGCCAGATGCGTGCTGGCGGGGTGCACCCGCTCGCCCTCGGCCTCGAGGACACGGGTGACCGGGTCCTGGGCCAGCCAGTCGATTTCGAGGTCTGGGGCGAGCTTGCGCAGCTCGCGGGCGATCGCCACATCGCGCTGGGCGTGGCCCAGGCCGATCGGAGAGGAGACGTACAGGGCGCGGCGCCGGCCGTTTGAGCGATGAACGGTCGGGTCGCGCCGGAAGGACGGGTCGGCAAACCCGCGGATCGCGTGGTTGACCTCAACGGGGTGCCGTGCCTCCGGCACGTGGTCGCCGCCCGGGACCGCAAGGAGTTCCGCTCCGGTGACCGTCGCCAGCAGGCCGGCGTCAGCGTGAGGCGTCAGCCGGTCCTTCGTGCCACTGATGACCAGGACGGGGCAGTGGACGCGCCGCGCCAGCGCGAGCTGGTCACGGCGTGTGAGGGGCGTCGCGTTATCGCCCAGCCAGCTCCGGATCAGCGTCTCCGGATCGGTTCCCAGTCCCCATTCGACGACATCGTCGAAGACCTTGGTCGTGTGCGCCTCGCTGGCCCCCCTCGCTGCGAACCACTCCACAAACGCCCGGAAGTCGCTCCGCCAGTAGGCGCCGTTCAGCTTTCCGATGCCTCGCGTGCTCACCGGCTTGCGCATGAACATCCGCGCCGGCCGCGGGCGGGCCGAGAACCGGGTCAACACGCTGAACGGCGACCAGCTCGCGGGAAAGAAAGGCCCGACGAACACGAGGCCGAGAACCCGCTCGGGGTGCTCGGCCGCAAGCAGCAGCACGCGCTGGGTGCCCTTCGAAAGGCCGACCACAACGGCCTGTTCGGTGCCGGTAGCATCGAGGATGTCGAGTGCGTCCTGGGCGAACTCCGCCTCGGCGTAGGCCTCGACGGTCTCCGGCCGGTCGCTGCCGCCGTTGCCGCGGGGGTCGAAGACGATCACGCGGTAGTGCCGCGCCAGGTAGGGGATCTGCATCTTCCAGACGCGCGAGTGCAGGAGCGTCCAGGTCGGGCAGAACAGGATCGTCGGGCTTCCGGTGCCGTAGACCTCGTAGAAGACGCGCACGCCGTCGCGCTCGACGTATCCCTGCTCATCCGGCTCAACTGCGCGCATCTGCACCACCGCTCTCCTCGAGTTGACGGATGAGCACGCCGACCCGGCGCAGAGCGCTGCGCACGGGCCACTCGGAACGGTCGAAGCCCAGAAGGATCATCGCCTCGCCTCCCATGAACAGCTGGCTGATCAGCGCGGCCACCTCCTCCGGCGGGAAGGGACCGAGGGGGCCGAAGTCGCGCGCGGCCTGTTCTGCGATTTCGCTCAACAGGTCATACCAGCCCTTCAGCAGCTCGCGTACCCGATCGCCGATCGCCGGATCCGACCATCCGGCGGCGATCATCTCCTGCAGCACCCGGACATAGCCGGAGTCCAGGTCGTCCTCGAGGAAATCGCATGCCTGCTCGTAGCGCTGCCAGAGCGGGCGGTCCTCCCCATACATCTCGGTCTGGCGGCCCAGGCGCCGCCCGTCCTCGGCCTCCAGCACGTCAAGGATCAGCTGCTGCTTGGACCCGAAGTGGTAGTGGACCTGACTGAGGGGCACGCCGGCGGCTTCGGCCACGCTCCGGGTCGATAGCCGCGCGATGCCCTCGTCCAGGACGCGCTGCCGGGCCGCTTCCAGGATCGCCTCACGGGTGGCGCTGGTCTTGCGCCGCTGGCGTCCTTCGATCGGGATCTCTATCGGTCGGTCGGCCGAAGCCATGCTGGGACTCTTTCACACCTTGGCTTGACAAGCAAGCTATTGGGCTGTATGACTCCCCGAACTAGATCGGTCGCCCGACCGAAAACACAAGAAATAGGAGAAGAGCATGCGCAGCATCCCGCTTGACCAACTGCCGGTAGTGATCGAGGACGGTGAGCTCCAGGTGCGCCTGCAGGACGAGGCCGGCATCAGCATCGGCCACGTGCGCCTGCCCGCCGGCGCCGACCTGCGACCCGCGACCAAGGGCCTGCAGGACGACCTCTGCCCCTGCCCCCACTGGGGCTACATGATCAAGGGGCGGGTCCGCATGCACACGCTCGACGGGCACCAGGACTTCGCCGCCGGCGAGGCCTTCTACTGGGCGCCCGGCCACGCGCCCGAGGCGCTGGAGGACTCCGAGTACGTGGACTTCTCCCCGACCGAGAAGTTCCTCCCGGTGATCGAGCACATCACCTCGGGAGCAGCCGCATCCGCTTGACACACAACTGGGCGCGTCCTGTGCCCGGTCCAACAGGGAGGTAATGATGAGCAAGCTCAGCAAGCCGTCCCCAGCACTCGTGCTGGCATTTGCCGCGTTGTTCGTTGCGCTGGGCGGTGCGGCGCTGGCCGCCACCGCGAAGAAGAACTCCGTGGCGACGAAGAGCATCCGGGACCTCGCGGTCACGACCCCCAAGCTCGCGGCAGACGCGGCGACGGGCGACAAGGTGCTCGAGAGCTCACTCGGCCAGGTGCCGAGTGCGGCGAGCGCCGACAACGCGGCGAAGCTCGGTGGCGAGTCACCCGCCAAGTACCAGAAGTTCTGCGAGGCCGGCACGGTGAAGGGCTCGATAGTCATCGATACCTCAACGCTGGCCGCCGGGAATGCCTACCACAACGCGATTGGCTTCAACTGCGCTGCGCCTGGAAACGTGACGACATCCGTCCAGATCCGCCGCGAGGGAACGACGGGGACCTACTTCGTCAAGTTCCCGAACGCCGGAACAGGGTCGGCCGTGAGCTCCGGCGGGCTGCCAAACGGCGCTCCGTTCGGTGACGGGATCATCGTCGACAACAAGTTCCAGGTCGATGGCGGAGAGCCGGCCTTCCTGGTCGAAGTGCACCGAGCCGGGATCCCGGCAGCCGGGACGGGGCTCAAGGACAACGAGCTGTTCTCGCTGCTGGCCTTCTGACGACGGGCTACCAGTGCACGCCGCGCGTCGCGCGTGCGAAAGCTGAGCCCGCAGCTGACGGATCCTCGGACTCGGGTGCGCCCGGGTCCGGGGGCGCGTCGGCGCCGCGAGCGGCCTTGGAGTCCTTGAACATCCGGTAGCCGGCACTGCGCACCGCCTCCATCGACGCGGGGCTCACCGCGTCGGCCAGCTCGGCCAGGCTCCCGAATGGCGGGCTCATGCGGCTCGGCCGGTAGGTGATCGCATCGGCGATCCAGTTGCCGGCCTCCTCGGGCGTGAGCGCCGGAAAGGAGTCGTACATCTTTGTCGGGGCGATCATCGGCGTGCGCACCAGCGGCATGTGGATCGTGGTGAACCGGATGCCGTCGCCCGCCAGCTCGCCCTGGACGCAGTCGGTGAAGGCGTCGAGGGCGGCCTTGGAGGCCACGTAGCCCGAGAAGCGCGGCACCTTGGTCTGCACGCCGGCGGATGAGATGTTCACGATGTGTCCGCTGTGGCGCTCGCGCATCGACGGCAGAAAGGCCAGGATCAGCCGCACGGCGCCGAAGTAGTTGAGCTGCATGGTGCGCTCGTAGTCGTGGAAGCGATCGGTCGAGGCGGAGACCGAGCGGCGGATGGAGCGGCCGGCGTTGTTCACCAGCACATCGATGCGCCCATGCTGCTCCATCACCTCGGCGGCCATCCGCTCGATGTCCTCCGTGCTCGAGAGATCGCAGGGGTGGGAGAAGGCGATCCCGCCCTTTTCCTCGATCCCGGCCTTCAGGAGGTCGAGCTTCTCCTTGGTGCGCGCAACCAGCAGCACCGTGCCGCCCGCCGCGGCCACCTGCAGCGCCGCCGCCTCGCCGATGCCAGAAGAGGCGCCCGTGATCATCACGACCTTGCCCCCCACGGCGCGCTCGAGCGTGCGCGGCCCGCCGCGGATCCACTGCCACGCGTTCAAGGCATAGAACGGGCGGTAACGGCCGAACACGCCCACCGGGCGGTTCATTGCCTTCATCAGCGCCTGACGCGGGCTGGGAAGCGATCCGTCTCCGTCAGCCATCAGCTCCGACCTCCATCTCGTACAGCTCTCGTTTGAGGACCTTACCCGTGGGGTTGCGAGGCAACTCATCGACGAAGATGACCTCGCGCGGAACCTTGAAGCGGGCCAGGTTCTCCTTGACGAACAGCTTCACATCGGCTTCCGTGAGATTGGCGTCGGGAGCCAATGCAACGAAGGCGCGCAGGCGCTTGCCGTGCTCGGGGTCATCCACTCCGATGGCCGCCGCCTCGTCGATGGCGTCGTGCGTGACCAGCAGCTCCTCGACCTCGCGGGGGAAGACGTTCTCGCCGCCGGAGACGATCATCTCGTCATCGCGGCCGTCGACGAACAGGCGCCCGCCCTCGTCGAAGTGGCCGACGTCGCCCGAGGACATGAGGCCGTCGATGATCTCCTTGTGGCCGCCACCCGTGTAGCCCTCGAACCCCTGGCCGTTGGCCACGAAGATCCGGCCGGTCTGGCCCTGGGGAAGCGGGAAGCCGCGGTCGTCGAGAATCCGGACGATGGTGCCGAACGGGGGCTTGCCGGCGCATCCGGGGGCCGCGGCCAAGTCCTCAGGAGTGGCGATGGTGGCGTAGGCCACCTCGGTCGAGCCATAGAGGTTGTAGACCACGGGGCCGAACTCCTTGAGCGCCCGCATTGCAAGGTCACCCTCGAGCTGCGAGCCGCCGCAGAAGATGATCCGCAGGGCACCCGAGGCATGCAGCCGGCGAGTGTCCTCGGGGAGGGCGAGCATCCGCTGGAGCATCACCGGCACGACGACCACCGCTGAACAGCGCTCGCGCGCGATGGCCTCCAGGACCTCCTCGGGGTCGAAGCGGCGGCGTACCACGATGGTCGAGCCCAGGCCCACTGCCAGCATCGCGTGGGCCAGGCCCAGCGCGTGGAACATCGGCGCCGCGATGTAGGTGGCCTCCTCGGCCTTGAACGGGACCTTCGACAGCAGAGCGCCCAGCGGCGCGAGCGACTTGGGTGACTCGCGGGGCGCGCCCTTCGGGGTGCCAGTGGTGCCGCTGGTGAGAAGGATGGCCTTGGCGCGCTCCTCCGGCTCGGGCGGCGGCGAGCTGTCGCTGCCCTGGATCAGAGTCTCGATCGCGTTCGGGCCGGGCTCACCGTCGGTCCAGCCCAGGAAGGTCCCGAGCGGAGCCTCCACCTGACCGACGACCGCGGCGAACTCCTCGTCGTGAACCAGGATCTCCACACCCTCGCGCGCGCAGACGTCGCGCATCTGGGGACCTGCGAAGTCGGTGTTCAGGAGCACGATCCTCGCGCCGGTCTTGGCGGCGGCCAGGGCGGCGTCCAGGAAGCCGCGGTGGTTGCGGCAGAGGATGCCGATGCCTCCGCCTGCCTTGGCGCCCGCGGCGATCCAGGCGTTTGCCAAGGCATTCGACCTCAGATCCAGCTCCTCGAACGTGAGCGAGCCGAGCTCGTCGGTGATACCCGGGTGGCCGGGGTGACGCGCGGCAGCCATTGCGACTGACCCGCCCATCGGGCCGTAACGCCTGATGGCGCTGATCCCCGGGAGAAGCTTGTGCGGCAGGGTGCCGCCGATCATGCCCGCCTGGGCGAGCGTCCCGACGGCGTGTGCCTCGACGGCCACGCGCCGGCCGAACCTGCTGCCCAGGCCCACGATTCCTCCTGCAACGTTCATGCCTTTTTCCCCTCGAGCGTCATGTGTAGTTCGAGCAGCTTCTTCCGGATCCCGCGCCACGTGCGCTCCACATCCTCCGGACCGACGCTGCCCTGAAGCATCGCGACCCCCCGCATGGTGGCAAGAGTGAGGTCAAGGACCTCCCGCGCCCCCGCCCGGGAGTAGAAGTCCGGGAACAGCTCGTTGGTTCCCTCCATGATCATCCGGTTCACCTTGCGGTTGAGCTCGGCCATGCTCTCGTGCAGTTCCGGGTCGGTGCGGGCAGCCACCCAGAGCTCCATGCTGGCCGCGAAGATCGGGCCCGAGTGGACCTTCCACAGCACGTCGATCACCGCCTCGACCCGCTGACGCGCGCCGCTGGCGGGGGGCGGGATCTGGTCGCGAACCTCGCGCATCATCTCGGCGCTCACGTGGCCGATGGCCTCGGCCAGGAAGTCGGCGCGCGTGGGGAAGTAGTGCATCTGCGTGCCCTGCGACACGCCCGCGCGATCGGCCACCCTGCGCGTGGTCAGGTTGGCGTAGCCCTCCTCGACGAGGCAGTCCACAGCGGCCGAGAGCAGCGCGCCCCTGGTGGCGGCGCGCCGCTCAGCCTGCGTACGCCTCCCGTTCGAAACCGACAACGGCGCTACGCCACAGCCGGCTTGTAGACCGTCACCACTGCGGCGCCGCCCAGCCCGATGTTGTGCTGCAGGGCGATCTTGGCGCCCTCGACCTGGCGCTTGTCGGCCGTGCCGCGCAGCTGCCAGGTGAGCTCGCTGCACTGCGCGAGCCCGGTGGCGCCGAGCGGGTGACCCTTCGAGATGAGGCCTCCCGACGGGTTGACCACGGGTCCGGTGCCCCCGTAGGTCGTGGCCTCGGCATCGACCAGCTTGTGGCCCTCGCCCTCGGCGGCGAAGCCGAGTGCCTCGTACGTGATCAGCTCGTTGGCGCTGAAGCAGTCGTGCAGCTCGCAGACGTCGACCTGATCGGCGGTGATCTCTGCCTCCTCGTAGGCCTGGCGTGCGGCATCCTTGCTCATGTCCGAGCCGCAGATGGTCATGCAGTCGGCGTTCTCGTCGAACGTGCTCGAGAAATCGGTGACCATCGACTGGCCGGCGATCTCGACCGCCTGGTCCCAGAGCCCGTGGTCGTCCACGTAGCGCTCGGAGGCAACCACGACGCAGCCGGCGCCGTCGGACGTGGGCGAGCACTGGAGCTTGGTCAGCGGGTCGTGGATCATCTTCGCGCCCTTGATGTCGTCCATCGAGTACTCGGTCTGGAACTGCGCGTAGGGGTTGTTCACCGAGTGCTTGTGGTTCTTCCACCCGATCCATGCGAAGTGGTCCGGGTTCGAGCCGTACTTCTCCATGTGATCGCGCCCGGCGTTGCCGAACATCTGGGGCGCGAACGGGGACTGCTCGGGGGAGCGGATCTCGAACATGCGCATGAAGTGCTTGTCCATCGCGGGCGTGCGGTCGTCGTACTTCATGCCCAGCGAACCCTTCTCCATCTTCTCGAAGCCGATGGCCATGGTGCACTCGGCGATTCCGCCGCGAATCGCCTGGCGGGCGAGATAGAGCGCCGAGCTTCCGGTCGAGCAGTTGTTGTTCACGTTGATCACAGGGATGCCGGTCAGGCCCAGGCCGTAGATCGCGCGCTGTCCGTAGGTTGAGTCGCCGTACACGTAGCCGGCGTAGGCCTGCTCGATGTCGGTGTACGGGACGCCCGCATCGGCAAGCGCCATCTCGCCGGCTTCCTTGGCCCAGTCCGGGTAGTCGCCCTCCTTGGTGCCCGGCTTGTCGAACTTGGTCATGCCGACGCCGATGACGAAGGTGCGGTTGCTCATGGAAGAGGTTCCTCTCGGTCTTTGGGTGCGTGGTGGGGGACTACAGAAGTGTTGAAGCCACTCTACCAAACAAATCATTCGATTGATTGGTAAGTGTGCTAGCCTCGCCGCGATCTTCACCCGCACCAGCGTCACCAGGAGGAACCAAACGCATGTCAGCAACCGAAACCAGCTTCAAGACCGACCTGATCGGGGTATGGGGTGAGTCCCTCGAGTTCGACGTCGAGCGTGAGCGGATCGCCGCCTACGCCGCCGCGACCAACGACCCGATAGAGCCGCACGTCAGGGGCGACTTCGCACCGCCAGTCTTCTCCGTCGTCCCGGCCTTCCAGGCGTTTGGCACGGCACTCATGTCGGTCGTCCCCCCCGAGCACCTGATGCGCGTGGTGCACGGCGAGCAGGACTTCCGCTTCCACGCGCCGATCCTGCCCGGCACCAAGGTCACGACGCGCGCAAGCTGCACCGGCCTGCGCCAGCGCTCCTCGGGCGTGACCGGCACCGTCCTCTACGAGACGCGCGATGCCGCCAGCGGCGACCTGCTCGTCGACGCCAACATGGTCGGCTTCTTCCGTGGCGTCGAGGGCGCGCCAGACGTGGGCGAGGCACCGCCCGACCACGCCTTCGACGAGTCGCTACGCGAGACCGAGCCGATGGCGACTGTCGTGCAGACCTACGACGCCGATCAGACCTACCGCTACGCGGAGGCCTCGGGCGACCCGATGCCGATCCACACGGACGACGCCATCGCCAAGTCGGCGGGGCTGCCGGGAATCATCATCCACGGGCTCTGCACCATGGCCTTCACGTCCGTCGCGGTGATCCAGAACACGTGTCCGGAGGATCCGCAGCGCATGAAGAGGCTCGCGGTGCGCTTCGCAAAGATCGCGCTGCCCGAGCAGACGATCACCACCCGCATCTACCAGCCGGGTGACGGCACCGCCGTGGCATTCGAGACATCCAACGAAGCCGGCGACCTTGTCATCAAGGACGGCCTGGCCGAAATCGCCAACTAACCGAAGGGAACCCTGACTCTCATGGGAGCACTTGAAGGACGAATCTGCGCAATCACCGGGGCCGGCCGCGGCATCGGGCGTGAGCATGCGCTGCTGTTCGCCGCCGAAGGCGCCTCGGTCGTGGTCAACGACCTCGGCGGCACCACCGACGGGTCGGGGGCAGATGTCTCCGCCGCCCAGTCGGTCGTGGACGAGATCACGGCCGCCGGCGGCCAGGCGGTTGCCAACAGCGACGACGTATCCAGCTGGGACGGAGGCCGGGGCCTGGTACAGCAGGCGGTCGAGACTTACGGCCAGCTCGACGTGCTGGTCAACAACGCTGGAATCCTCCGGGATGCCTTCATCGCCGGCATGACCGAGGCCGAGTGGGATGCCGTCATCCAGGTCCATCTAAAGGGCCACTTCTCCCCCCTGCACCATGCGGCGGAGCACTGGAAGGCCCGCAGCAAGGCGGGCGAGGACGTAAAGGCATCGGTGATCAATACGGCATCCGCCTCGGGCACCTTCATGCCGAACGCCGGACAGGTGAACTACGGCGCGGCCAAGGCGGGCATCGCGGCTATGTCGCTCGTGGCCTCGATCGAGCTGGGCCGCTACGGCGTGCGCTCGAACGCGCTGGCGCCGGTAGCACGGACAAGGCTCACGGTCGATGTCCCCGTCATCGGGGACATGCTCAAGGCCCCCGAGGATCCGGACGCCTTCGACATGTTCGACCCGCGGCACATCTCGCCATTCGCGGCCTACCTGGCCACGGAGGACTGCCCCGTCACCGGGAAGCTCTTCATGGTCCAGGGCGGCACGATCGGCGAATGCACCAATTGGCAGGTCGGGCAGACGTTCAGCACCGAGGGGGACTGGACCATCGACAAAATTGCCGCAGAACTCGGGCCGGTCGCGGTCTGAACCAGCCGGTTGCCGCTGGAGCGCCCGCCTGAGCTCGCCGCTCAGGCGGGCGGCCGCACGAGGCAGGCCAGGCCGCAAGCCGCGAGCAGGGCGGCGAACGTCGCGAGCGAAACACCCGGCTGAGCCGTCAGGCCGACCAGGACCAGGGCGTTCATTGCGCCATGGAGGACCAGCCCTGGCACGATCGAGTCGGTTCGCTCCCTGAGCACGTTCCAGCAGATGCCAAGGCCCGCCAACACAGCCAGCAGGCTCAGCGGGTACCCGCGATAGGCCAGCGCCGCACCGAAGATCAGGCCACTGATCACGACGGCGGCCGCCACCGGCAGCATGGATCGGACGCCCGGGTACAGGTAGCCGCGGAAAGCCACCTCCTCCGCGAGCGGGCCGAGGAACGCGAAGACGAAGCAGAAGGCGACCAGCGTGAGGCTGACGCCAAAGCCGAGCACCGTGACCTGCGCCGGTGCGGAAAGGCTGTTGGCGGACACGAGCGCGACTCCCGCCAGGGCCACCGCCGCCGCGGCCCAGCCGGGGGCGCCGAGGTCGCTCAGGTCGGGTCGGCACAGACCCAGCTCCGCCGGCGTCATGCGTGAGATGAGCAGGGCCGAGACCAGCACGGCCAGGAGCAGGCCTCCCTGGAGGAAGCCGTCCACGATGATCGGGCCCTTCGGGTTCAGCGGGTCGCCCAGCTCGATCCCCAGCGGAAGGGCGACCGCAACAACCCCGCCCAGGTAATAACCGCCCACCGCGCCAACCGCCATCACGATCGGCGGTTGCCACCAGCGCAGGCGGTTTCTGGTCACCGGTCTGGTCGGTCCGGGTAGAGGTCGTCGATCGTGGCCAGGGCCACGTAGGGGGCGCCGCCGATGGCTTCGCGGATCGCGTCCCCGCCGCCCGCCAGCCGGTCGAGCACGGCCACCACGCCCACGATCTGGAGCCCCGCCTCCTTGACGGCGTCGATGGCCTCGAGCGTCGACCCGCCGCTGGTGACCACGTCCTCGACGATGAGACAGCGGTCGGTAGCGTCCAGGGGCGGGCCTTCGATCTTTCGCTGCAGTCCGTGCGCCTTGGTCTCCTTGCGCACGAAGAAGGCCTTGACGGGGGCCCCACCCGCAAGCGCGGCCGACGCGACCGGATCGGCCCCCATGGTCAAGCCGCCGACGGCCGTGGCGCCCACCCGTGCAGCCTCGGCAGCCACGAGCTCGGCCATCGCGGCAAACCCGTCGGGCCGGAGCGTCGCGCGCTTGGCGTCCACGTAGTACTGGGCTGTTGCACCGCTGGCCAGCGTGACCTCGCCGATGATCAGCGCGTGCTGGCGGAGCGCCGCGATCAGCCGCTGTCGTGCATCCATCTCGGGCAATCCAACAGGAGCGACCGGCGGCGCGGGCGGCTCCGGCCGCGCTGGAACAGCGAGCACCATGGGTCCCTTCCTGCCGAAGAGCCAGGGCAAGGCCGCACACGCGATGAGCATCAGCACTCCCATCAGCAGCGCGATCTGCCACTCCCCGGTGCCGGCGGCGAAGGCCACGGAATTGTTCACGGCATGCACCGCGATCGAGGCATAGAGCGTTCCGGAGCGCTCATAGGCGAGGCACAGGAGCACTCCCAGGACGATCAGCAGGGGCACGGCCTCGAGCCCGGTGGGTGCGTGAACGGCCCCGAACACCACCCCGGCACCCAGGGCCGCCGGCAAAACCCCGAGGTTGGTGCGAAATGAGCGGTAGAGAAAGCCCCTGAAGAAGAACTCCTCGCACAGCGGCGCCACCACGATGATCAACGCGGCGCCCGCCAGGAGCATGAGGCCGCCCTGGTCCACGCCCAGGTCCTTCAGGGTGGTCTGCTCCTCGTCGATGCCCAGTCCGACGCTGTATAGGAAGCCGAACCCGTAGGAGAGCACCAGCGCGAGCGCCGCCCAGCCGGCGGCACGGGGCA
>JAXDIE010000082.1:0-57372 GCA_034664165.1 Thermoleophilaceae bacterium
GGACAGACACAGCTGCCAGCAGAAGACGTCCTGGGGCGCTGCGTCGCAGGTCCTTCACACGGGACTAGTTCCACGGGGGGACCCGAGTCCCTGTCGAACCTCCCTATCCGGAGCCGGCGAGCCCGAATGACGAGACCACGAAAGCAGCAGCAATCAGCGCCATCGTCACGAACCTCAGAACTCGCGGGGTCAGCCACGACGGCTTCCAGGTTGCAACCCCCGCGCGCGCCCCAGTGGCGGCGGTCGCGGCGATCATTGCGCACTGGAGGCACATGGACCAAGCCTAGGCAGCGGAGGCCGGAGGGTCAACTACGCGCGGGCGGCTACTCATCCCCAACAGACGTCTCGACGCGCCGGCGGCGTGCTGCTACGGCCAACCCGAGGGCCAGAAGGAGGCCAAGCCCGAGCACCGCGATCAGAACTGCAGGGGCAGCCGGGTGTCTCTGGCCTGTCGGATCGGCCTGGGGCGGCGGACCGGTGTCGGCCGGGGTTCCAACGTCGACGCCTAGCGCCGGGCCGAGCCGCCGAACTGCACCGTCAGCCGCGGCTGCGAGCTCATCGGGGCCCGCGTGGGCCGGCACGGAGATTTTGGCCAGCATCCGCCTCACTCGGTTCAGGTCGACGTGGGCAAGTATGCGCGGGAGGTCGGCCCGCTTGGCGGCGACCGCCAAACCCCGAGGTGTCGCCACCACGAGCACTTGGCCGGTTTGATGGCCCAGCGCGAGCTCATCCAACAGGAGGTCAGCGAAGGCCTGGGGTGGTTTGTCGAGGAACTCGGGATAGATGCCCAGGTCGGCCGTCGTGAGGATCACCGCGACGTAGAGCGGGACTCCGGCTGTGCGCAGGGCGCCGACCGACTGGCGTAGGGCAGCCTCCTCTCTCGGCGAGGTCGGAGCTTCGATCGGGAGGTAGACAGGATCCTCGAGCAGGAAATCACTCGGGGGACTCCCGTTGGCCTCGGCTGGCGGTCCTTGGTGAAGCACGAGGCAGGCGCTGAGCAGCAGTGCCATCGCCGGGAGACCCCATCTCGCAGGCCTCGCTAGCTGAACTTGTCCCACCTCTTCAGGTTGGGCAGGGGGGTCATAGGCCTTACCTCCTTCGAACCAGCCACATTCGAGCGCTTCTTGAGATGGGCGTAGAACATGTCCTCATCGGTCCCCTTCTCGTCGATCGTCAAGTAGAAGCCTGCGTTGGACCGCCCGCGCACGGATTATCCGAGCAGCCCACGCGCCGTGAATTCGGCCGCCAGGACATCTCGATGAATTCCCCCGTAGAGCTGGTCATCCGCGGTGAGGACGGCAGTTGCCGCCTTCGCGTAAGTCGTCTTTGGCGTAAGCAGGAAGTGGGACTGGAGCACCAGCTTGTCCATCACCGACTGGCCCGAGGCGTCGCTACCGAGTTCGCCGCGAAGCTTCCAGAGCGCGCCCGACCACGTCTGACCCGCGCAGTGGATCTCCCCGAGGCAGGGCGCGGCCAACCCCTCGCTGACCGTCTGGGGCAGATCGACCCGCCGCAGGCACGGGAGTCCGAGCGAGGTCGAGTCCCACTCGAAGATGCAGGCCTGCTGGTCCTCTGTCGTCCCGGGAACCTGTGCGGTCATCACCGCGGCCAGGTAGTCAGCCCACCCCTCACCCATTGAGCCTCCCTGATCACCGACCCCATAGCCGGGCACCTGGGAGTCCTGAATCGAGTGGCCGTACTCATGGATGACGACGTCGGCGTCCTCGGCATCATCGACGCCGCCGGTCCCATAGGAGATGTCCCGGGTGAAACTCGAGAAGCCGGAGTTGTCATCAGGAAAGGCGTCGGTGCGAAGCGGAAGGCGGCGGAATCCCACCTGCGGGAACCCGAGCGATCTGATGTAGGTGAGCGTGCGGTCCACGTTGAAGTAGGCGTTGAGCGCCTCGAAGCGATTGTCGGCCCGTGTGATTCCGCGCCAGTGGCGGGTCTTGCGGCAGACCTCCTTCGATTTCGGCCCCGTGGTGGCATGTGCATAGGCGCCGTCGAGGCAGTGCCCGCGCTTGAGCAGATGGTGCAGGACGACCGGTACGCGTAACGCCGTGAGCAGCGGCGAATCAGCGTCGCCGTTGTCGGCGAGGCCCTCGGCCTTTCCGTTCTCAACAACGGGATTCGGCACGAACACCGAGGCAGTCCCGTTGACGTGATGCATCAGATCGGTGCTGCTCAGGACGTCCCCGGTGAGAGCATCGACCAGGACCTCGTAGTCACCCCAGGGCCGAGCTCCCGGAATTCGGACGGCCCAGACGAGAGCATCGCCACGGTCAGGGTCGATTGCCTGATGAGCCCCGACTGGCGCCCTCGCCGCCTGTAGCGATATGGCCGTCTTGGCCACGTGAATCGCGTCTTGCTTGCTTAGCGTGGCTGCCGGCGGAGGCGCGATGTTCGGAACTGAGGAATCAGCTGCCACGGCGGCGGGAGCACCGTTCGGGTCGGCGACCACCACCTGTGCGCCCAGCACCGGAACCCCGTCTACCTCCTGTTGGTAGCGGTCAATGTCAACACCCTGGCTGGTGGTGGATGCCTGGGGCGAAAACTGACCGGTCGGCGCCGCAGCCCCCGTCTCGAGGACCTGTGACTCATCAGCACTGGCAGGGGTCGCGAGGACGAGGAACACCGCGAGGGCAAGAGCCGCGCGTCCAAGAGCTGTCATTGGTCGTCGCACACGAAGGGATTGACCGTAGCGCTGGGGCTCAGGTCCTGCCCCATCTTCGTGCCTGCTGCTTCCACGGTAGCTGAAGATACTGAAAATGATTCGCACATGCATTTGTCATAACCTGGGCTTGTGAGGTGGGGCGAGCCGGGTCGGGGAACCTGGGCAGAGCGACCCTCGGTCTTGCAGCGCTAGCCTCACTCCGAGAGAGGCCGATGACCCCTTCTCTCTCCCCTCGGAGTACGACAGTGACCTGCTCGAGCAAAAATCAGACCCAGCCGACCCCGGGCACGCGCCAACTCCATCTCAGATGCCCGCTCTCGGCGGCTGGACAGGCCGGGGGGCACCGTGGTTACATGGCGCGCAGGGAATGCTGAGGTCGGCCATGACAAAGGTGCGGGGTGCACTGAGCTTCGCAAACGTGACATCGATGCTTGCGCTCGTCGTCGCGCTGAGCGCCAGCGCGTACGCGGTGACGGCGCAGCGCAACTCGGTCAACTCGAAGAGCATCAAGGACTCCTCAATCAAGGGCCAGGACGTCCGCGACGGGTCCCTGACGGGCGCCGATGTGGACGAGAGCACTCTCACGCTCGCCGCCGGGCCGCCGGGCGAGCGCGGGCCCGAGGGGGTACCGGGGGTAGCGCGCGCTTACGCCTACGTGAACCCGGACGGAACGATCGATCCGGCGCGATCGAAGGGGATCGTCCGCGACGCGACCGGACGCGGCTCGGAGGGGATCTACTGCTTCGACCTCGACCCCGCGATCGACCTGGCGACCGTCCTCGTGATCGCTGGCTCCGACGACGCGTTCCTGGAGAACTTCGCGGGCTTCTCCTACCGGTTCGACGCGGTCTGGGAGCGGGCGGGCGACGGTTGCCCGGCGGGCGCGATCGAGATCGACACCTGGCTGACGACCCTCGATCGTGACGACGACGTCGGGGGCATGACCACCCTGAGGGGCAGCCGGGCCGAGCGGGAAAACGGCGGTTTCCTGTTCTTCGTGCTTTGACCCCCAAGAACTAGGTAACGGCCCTGCCGAGCAGAAAGCCCGCGACCGCGGCCAAGAGGCCGCCGATGACGTTCACGGCGAGGTAGGCGACGGCCAGGGTCGTGCGCCCACCATCGACTTCCAGGACCGTCTGGGTGGTGAGCGTCGACAGGGTGGTGAAGCCCCCGAGGAAACCGATGCCCAATCCGTCGCGTACGTCCCTGTCCAGGCCCGAGCCGAGGTGAATCAGGAGGCCCAGCAGGAACGAGCCGACGACGTTGATCGCGGCAATGGTCCAGATCGACTGCACCCAGATGGTCAGGCCGTAGCGGCTGAGCACGCCGAGGACACCCCCGGCGGCGACGTAGAGGACAGCCATCACGGAGGACGATATCGGGAGGGCCACTAGGGTCTTGGGCAAGGTGAGCGAGGTAGGCAGCTCATGAGTGGGCGTTCCGATCGCGCGAGCGCAATCGGCGAGCGTCTGGCGGAGGTGCTCGGAGCGCCGCTTGCGCATGAGCCCCGCCAGCTGAGCGGCGGTGCCTCCCAGGAGACCTGGGTATTCGAGATCGAGCCCGGCTCCCGCCCGCTGGTCCTGCAGCTTCTGCGACCCGAGCGGGCGGGACCGGAGGACCTCAGACCGCGGCTCCTCCGGGCAGCTTCTGAAGCCGGCGTCACCGTCGCCCCGCTTGTCGCCGAAGGCACCGGCGACGAGGTGCTGGGCTCATGGATCGTGGTCGAGCGCGTCCCCGGCACGGCGGACCCGAAGGAGATCCTTGCGGGTGACGGCCTCCCATCCCCCACTCAGCTGATCGATGGCCTGGCGGCCGAGCTGGCAGCCATCCACCGGATGAAGGTGGACGGCCTCCCGCACGTCGATGACGCCCTGGCCCAGCTCCGCGAGGTTCACGACGGCTTGGGCGAGCCGCACCCCGTCTTCGAGCTCGCGTTCCGGGAGCTGGAGCAGAGCCGGCCGGCGGCAGGCCGCTCCGCCGTGGTCCACGCCGACTTCCGCATGGGCAACGTGATGATGGGCCCGGAGGGGATCACCGCCGTCCTCGACTGGGAGCTGACACACACCGGGGACCCGCTCCAGGATCTGGGCTGGCTCTGCGTCCGCGCCTGGCAATTCGGCCGGCCCGATCGCCCGGTTGCGGGGCTGGGATCGCGGGATGAGCTGTTGGCTGCGTACGCCCGGCACTCCGGGGTAGAGGTGGCTGCCGAGGACCTTGGCTGGTGGGAGCTCTTCGGGAATCTCCGCTGGGGCGTGATCTGCGTGATGCAGGCCCACGTGCACCTGTCCGGCGCCGCCAATTCGCTCGAGCACGCCGTGATCGGAAGGCGTGCCTGCGAAGTCGAGTGGGACCTGCTCGAGCTGCTCGACCCGGGTGGAGACCCAGATCCGCGGCCGACCGAGACGACGCCATCGCCGGCCACCCTGCACGACCGGCCGACCGCGGGCGAGCTTGTCGACGCGATCCGGGCAGAGCTGGGCGACCACGTCTTGCCCGGCCTCGAGGGCCGCGCCGCCTTTCGCACGAGGGTCGCGCTGCGCGCGCTGGGGATCCTGGAGCGCCAGATGGCTACCGCCCCGGCGGATGACGCGCTGCGCCGAGCCGTCCTGGGGCGGCTGGGTGCAGAGGACGAGGCGGACCTAGGCCGGCGGGTGCGCGCCGGGGAGTTCGACCACCGGAGGGCCGAGCTGCTGAGCGGTCTCCGCGCACTGGTCAGGGCCAAGCTCACGGCCGCGAACCCCGGGCACCTCGAGTCGGCCAGCTAGGGGCGCGATCTACTGCTTGTCTTCGAGCTCCACGCTCTGCCGTAGACGGGTCGCGATCGCGGGCTCACGCTCCTCTATGAGCAGAGCGAGGGCTTCGGCCTGCAGATCGAGCTTCTTGTTCAGCGCACCCTCGGCCCGTCGCTCCGAGTTCTGCAGGATCACAACAAGAGTCAGCGTCAGCATCTCGAAGACGTCGATCAGGATCTGGGTGAAGGAGGGCGGGAAGATGAAGTGCCCCACCACCCAGGACACGGCCAGGACTCCGACGAGGATCAGGATCGGCGGTTTGCTGGTGAAATTCGCGGCTGTGTCGGAAAGACGGTCGAGCGCGCTTTTCGGCCCCTCGGCTGGATGCTCGTCGAGCATGAGACAGAGTTCCGGGGTGCGGCCCGGACTCCTCCAAGCTTCACCCTCGCGTCCCGGGGTAGTTGTGGCGTGATGGGACTGCTCAAGAACATCCCGGTGTTCCGGCTTCTGCTGATCGCCGAACTCGCCCTGGTCCTGCGTGACCACTACCTGTTCCTCACCCCACCCGAGCGCAAGCGGCTACGTCAGCTCGTCGTGCGGGGGCCGCGAATGACCGCGGATGAGCGCGCCGAGCTCCGATTGCTGGTGGCCAAGCTCGAACCCCGCTTGTTGGCCGGCGCGGCCACGGAAAAGCTCTCCCCCGTGCCGCTCCCGAACCTGATCACCAAGGCCAAGGAGCGAAAGATCGCGTCCTCGCGGAGGCAGGCAAGCGTGGGGGCTAGCCGGAGCGCGGGGAGCCTGGGAGCTTCGCCCGAAGGCCGCTGAGGATGAACTCGAGGCCTTGCTCGAATGCCTCGTCGGAGAGGTGGACGTCATACCGGTCGGCGGCATCGGCCAAGTTCGGGAACTCCGAGGCGGGAAGCTCGCGGATGCGGTCGGGCAGATCGATCGGTGCCGTGCCCGCCTGCGCACCGCCGAAGCCGAGCGCGTAGCTGGTGAGGATCCCGAGCGCATGTAGCGCGGTCACGCGATCGAAGCCCGCCCCGAGCAGAGCCCCGAGCAGCCGTTCGCGGAGCCGGAAGAGCCCTGGAGACGCCGCGGTCTGGCCCAGGACGAGCGCGACGAGATTGGGATGGCGGCGGCAGAGGTCGTGCAGGTGCCCGACGTCCGATCGCACCTGGGCCTCCCATCCGCCGGCCGGCAGCTCCGCCTCTGGCTGTCCGTCGGCGAGCGCCAGCACGGTGATCCCCTCGAGGATCTCCTCCTTGTTGCTCACGTAGCCGTAGAGCGTCATGACACCCATGCCGAGCTCATCGGCCACGCGGCGCATCGTGAAGGTCTCCGGTGACTCGCGGTCGATCACCCGCAGCGCCGCCTCGAGCACCTGCTCGCGGGTGAACCGCGGCCTGGGGCCGGGACGCGACGGGTTTGGCTCGGGGTGACTTGACACGGGAACTCCGTACTTTGTACTGTAATGATTCCCGTACAGCATACGGAGATCGTCTTCAGGAGGAGAAATCGATGAGTACGACCACGATCGCCGCCGTGACTCAGTCAGATGCTGAGCTCGCGCCGGTTACGAATGACTTCAGCGCCTACATCATCGCCGGAGCGGTCAGCGCCGACGAATCGAAGTTCGAGCGCGAGACCGAGGGACGGACGCCCGCCCAGGGGATCCAGGACGGCGTCGATGCCGAGCGCCTGGGCTTTCGCCGGGTGTTCATCTCCGAGCGATGGGATCTGAAGCAGGCCGACGTGATCCTCGCCGGCATCGGCGCCAAGACCACGCGCCTGGAGCTGGCCACGGGGATCATCGTCCCCACCACTCGCCACCCATGGAACGTGGCGGCGCTCGGGGCGACGATGCAGTCCTGCTTCGGACCGCGCTTCGTGCTGGGTCTGGGCCGGGGAGACAACGGCGCTTTCCAGGGCATGGGCATCGAGATGACGACGTTCAAGGCGATGGTCGACTCCGCGGAGATCACGCGCAGGCTATGGGCCGGGGAGAGCGTGGCCTACGAGGGCCAGCTGGGCAAGTTCGACGCGCTGATGTCGCACGAGACCTACCCCGGGACACCACCCCCGATCTGGATCGCCGGGTTCTGCCACGAGAAGGGCGCCGCCGCCGCGGCCGAGGCCTTCGATGGCGTGATCCTGCCGCCGATGCTCACGCCGGATGCCACGGCGGCGGCTGTCGAGCGCATTCGGGTGGCCTGCGAGCGAATCGGCCGCGACCCCGCCGAGATCCGGATCGTCCAGCCGGTGGTGACGGGCCCCGCGATGGATGAGTTCGAGGCCAGGTCGATCTCCGCCGGCCGGCTGGTGACCTACCTGCAGTACGCCTACTACGGCGACATCCTCGCCACGGCCAACGGCTGGGACCTCAACGTGGTCAATCAGATGCGCAACCACCCGTTGCTGACGAGCGCCCCGCGGGTGGGCGACCTGACCTACCACCGCCACCAGATGGTCGAGGGCCCCGGATCGGTGATTCCGTGGGAGTGGGTGCTCGACTGCAGCGCTATCGGCACCGCGGACGAATGCGTCACGTCCTTGCAGCGGTTCATCGACGCCGGCGCGGACGAGGTCACGACCTATGGCAGCACCCCGCGCCAGAACGCCGAGCTGATCTCCGCGTGGCGCGAGCGGCCGCAGGCCGAGCGATGAGCGTCACAGTCGATGCCCGGCAGTTCGCCGATTCCCCCGCGGCGTACTTCGGCCACTCCTGGCACGCGATGCACCACATGCCCGCCGATGAGCTCGAGACGTTGCAGCTGGCCGCGCTGCAGATGCGCTTCGAGGAGCTGCGCGACGCGATCCCGACCCTGGCCGCGATGGTTGATGAGCAGGGCATAGGCGCCCTCGCGGGCCTGGACGACGTCGTGCCGCTTCTGTTCCAGCACTCCGTCTACAAGTCCTACCCCGCGTCGCTTCTGTTCAAGTCGCGCTTCGCCGACCTGACGCGCTGGCTCGACCGCCTGACGACCCATGACCTCTCGAGCCTCGACGTGAGCGGATGCGGCACCGTCGACGAGTGGCTGGACGTGCTCGATGAGCAGACAGAGCTGCGGGTCGCGCACTCCTCGGGCACCACGGGCACGATGTCGTTCCTCCCGCGCTCGCTGCGGGAGTGGGACCTGATGTTCGAGGCCGCGCGCTGCGGGATGTTCCAGTTCTCCGACCCGACGGGCGCCGGCGGCGCCCACGACGGCGAGTACTTCGAATTGATCTGGCCGCTCTATCGCCACGGACGCAGCGCGATCATGCGCATGCCGGAGATGGGCATGAAGCACCTGCTGGGCTCGGAGGAGCGGCTGCACGTCCTGCGGCCCGGCCGGATGAGCTCCGACGCCATGCTCATGGCCGCGCGGCTGCGAGCGGCTGCGGCCCGCGGGGAGGTCGACCAGCTCGAGGTCAGCCCTGCTCTGCGCGAGCGCCGGGCCGAGTTCGAGCGCGAGCAGCAGGAGATGGCCGGCTCATTGCCCCGCTTCATCAACGAGGTCGCGCAGGAGCTTGCCGGGCGCCGCATCTGGCTTCTGGCCACCTGGAACGTGCTCTACGGGCTCGCAGAGGCGGCCCTTGACAACGGACTGGAGCAAGTCTTCGCCCCCGACTCGCTCGTGACCACGGGTGGCGGTGCAAAGGGCCAGCAGGTGCCCGACGACTGGGAGGAGACGGTCAAGCGCTTCACCGGCGTCTCGCGTATCCAGCACGCCTACGTGATGTCGGAGATCACGGCGCTGAACAAGCTCTGTGAGGAGGGCCGCTACCACTTCGAGCCCTGGATCATCCCGTTCGTCCTGGACCCCGAAGACGGATCGCCGCTGCCTCGCGACGGCGAGCACGTCGGCCGCTGTGCTGTGTTCGACCTGGTCGCCGCGACCTACTGGGGGGGCTTCATCTCGGGCGACGAGGTGTCGCTCAGCTTCGACGGGTGCGCGTGCGGCCGCACCACGCCCCACGCTGCCAGGCGCATCGAGCGCTACAGCGAGAAGGAGGGTGGCGACGACAAGATCACCTGCGTCGCCTCCGAGGATGCCCACCGCGCCGCGCTGGAGTTCCTGACCGGGGAGCTCGACTGAGATGAGCCAGACGCTGACCGAGCTGTGTGCTCCCGCACTGGTCCGCGGCGACCTGATCGAGCAGGATCTCGTGACGTTCGGCGGGCGTGGCGGCGCGCCGTTCCTCGCACCGGACCCTCAGCGCCTGATCCCGTTGCTGCCCCTCAAGGACCCGAGCCGGCTGGAAGATATCCAGACCCTCCCGTTCGAGGAGATCGTGGCCTACCTGGCCGAGCTCGGAAGTGCGCTGGAGCTCGAGCGGAACCCCCATTTGCAGCAGGCCCTGGAGGCCTCGGAGCAGTTCTCCGACATGACGGCCCCGCTCGTGCGGTCCTCCTTCGAGCAGCTGCCGGCACTGTTCGCGCCCGAGCTGGTCCGCGAGGTGGCCGACAGCACGATCGGGATCGATCACCTCGAGGGCTGGGTGCCGCGGCGGATGTCCGACCGCCGCACGGCGTCGGTCCGGGCGTTCGGGGCGCGGGCCGTACACATCATCGCCGGCAACAGCCCGCTGATCGCCGCGCTGAGCATCGTCCGCAACGCGATCGCGCGCTCGGACGCGATCATCAAGACTCCGTCCAACGATCCGCTCACGGCGCTGGCGATCGCGCGGACAATGGCCGAGATGGCCCCCGACCATCCGATCACGCGTCACCTCTCGGTGGCCTACTGGAAGGGCGGCGACACCGAGATCGAGAGCCTGCTCTACCAGCCGGCCAACGTGGAGAAGATCATCGCCTGGGGCGGCTTCGCCTCGGTGACCCACGTGCTGCGCTACGTCCAGCCAGGCCTGGAGCTGATCTCGCTCGACCCCAAGCGCAGCGCCACGATCATCGGGCCCGAGGCGTTTGACTCGGAGGACGCGCTGCGCGAGGTCGCCGTTCGCGCCGCCACCGATGTCGGCGCTCTGAATCAGCTCGGCTGCGTCAACGCCCGTGTCATCTACTGCGCGTCGGGAACCGACGCGCCCGGCGTCGAGCGGGCCAACCGCCTGGGCCAAGCCGTCTACGACGCGCTGATCGCTTTGCCCGAGCACGTGAGCACGGCGGCCAAGCGCTTTGACCCCGAGCTGCGGGCGGGCATCGAGGCACTCCGCTCGAGCCCCGACTGGTACCGCGTTATCGGTGGGTCCGAAGGCGAGGGCGCGGTCATCGTCTCCCAGCTCGACGACCCGGTGGACTTCCACCGCTCGCTCTCCGGGCGCGTGGCCAACATCGTGCCGATCGACGACCCCCTCGACGCGCTGCACGCAATGAACGCCTACACGCAGACGGTGGGCGTCTACCCCGATTCGCTGAAGGAAAGGCTCCGTGACCTCGCGCCTCTGCACGGCGCCCAGCGTCTGGTCTCGCTCGGCTATGCCGCGGATCCGAGCGTGGCCCTCCCCCAGGACGCGATCGAGCCGGTCCGGCGCATGGTCAAGTGGATCGTCGACGAGTCGTGTGACCTGCGCGAGACCCGACCCCTGTGGGATCGATGACCGCCCTGGCCGACACCGTCGCGGACCTCACGCCGAGCTGGTTCACCGCGGCTCTGCGCGAGAGCGGGACGATCGCCGGCGATGTCGCGGTCACATCGGTGCAGGCCGAGCCAATCGGCACGGGCCAGGTTGGACTGGTCGCGCTCGCGCGCTTGGCCTACGACGGCGCCGCTGCCGACGCGCCGCCGACTCTGATCGTGAAGCTGCCCTCGCCGGACGCCGGGAGCCGCGGGATGGCCATGGCGATGGGCTTGTACGAGGCCGAGGTCCGCTTCTACCAGGAGATCGCGCCGCGGCTGGGCCCGGCGATTCCCCGGATGCACTGGGGAGAGGTCGACGCGGCGACAGGCTGCTTCACACTCGTGCTCGATGACCTGTCGGTCGGCGCCGATGTGGGGAACATGGTGGCCGGGTGCGGCCCCGAAGAGGCAGCGCTGGCGATGGACCAGCTGGCCGGCTTCCAGGCGCCCGTCTGGGGCGACCCGGACCTGCCCGCGCTCCCGTGGCTGGATCCAACCCGCACGGATTTGCTCTTCGGAGCCGTCGCGCCGGCCCTCGACCTGTTCATCGAGCGCTTCGGGGAGCGACTCGAGCCGGAGCACCTCGATCTGGTGCGTCGGCTGGCCCCGCACGCCGCCGGCTACCGCGAGCGCCTGTGGCAGCCGCCGTACGTGGTTGCTCACAGCGACTACCGCCTGGACAACATGCTGTTCGGCCGGGCGGCCGGCGTGCCCCCAATCTCCGTGGTCGACTGGCAGGGCGCGCGGCTGGGACCTCCCCTGCTTGACGCGGCGGTGTTCATGGCCAGCTGCCTGAGCACCGAGGACCGCCGGGCACACGAGCAGGATCTCCTTTGCTCCTACCACGGCCGGCTCACCGCCGCAGGGGTGACCGGCTTCTCCTACGAGGACTGCCAGGACAACTACCGCGTCGGCTCGCTGTGGCCGTTCCTGCTGGGCATCGCGGTGTCGGTCACGATCGTTCAGACCGAGCGTGGCGATGCGATGTGGGCCCGGCTGGTGCGCGGTGCCGCCGAGCTGGTCCTGGACACCGGTGCCGCGGAGCTCCTGGACTGAGCGATGGCAATTCCTTCTCCCCGAGACGGCGGCGCAGCGCTGATCACCGGAGCCTCATCCGGCATCGGCGCGGCGCTTGCCCGCCAGCTGTGCGAACGCGGGCACGACGCGGTGCTGGTCGCCCGGCGGCTCGACCGGCTCGAGAGCCTCGCCGCTGAGCTGCGCGAGCAGCACGGCCGCCGCGTGGAGGTGATCCCTTGTGATCTGGCGGACGCCGATGCCCGCGCACAGCTCCCCGGTGAGCTCGCGAACCTGAGCCTGGAGATCGACGTGCTCGTGCTCTGTGCGGGCTTTGGCATGGGCGGCCCGTTCATCTCGCAGCCGGCCGACCGCGTGGTCTCGATGGTGCGGACAAATGTCGAGTCGACGGTTGCTCTGAGCGCGCAACTTGTGCCCCCGATGGCGGCGCGTCGCTCAGGCGCCGTCCTGATCGTCTCCTCGATGGCGGGCAACCAGCCGATGCCCAACTTCGGCGCCTATGCGGCCACCAAGGCAGCCGTGACGTCGTTCGCCGAGTCGCTGCATTCCGAGATGAAGCCGAGCGGCGTGACAGTCACCGCGCTCTGCCCGGGTGGTGTCAGAACCGAGTTCTCCGAGGTCGCCGGCATGACCGGCGCGGAGGACGAGACGCCTGCGGCGATCATGATCAGCGCCGAGGACTGCGCGCGGGCCGGCCTCGAAGGCCTGGAGCGGGGACGGCGAATCGTCATGCCGCGGCTGGCGGTCAAGGCCCTCGCATGGTTCGGCGCGCACGCCCCGCGCGCGATCTGGCTGCCGATGTGTCGCCGGATGTTCGGGTGACCCCGGCCGCCCGCTACTGCGTGTAGCCCGCTTCCTTCAGATATTCCGCGGCCACGTCGGCCGGCTTCTCGCGGTCGATGTCCACACGCGCGTTCAGCTCCTGCATGACCTCTTCGGTCAGGCCGCCCTGCACGAGCTCGACGGTCTTCTCGAAGTCGGGGCCGGCTTCGTCGACCGCGTCCTGGCTGGCGACGAACGTGATGTTGCCTGGAGGGAACACGGCCTTGTCGTCCTCGAGCGTCACGTAGTCGTCGCTCTGTGACAGCTGGGCGTCGGTGGTGAAGAGGATCGACAGGTCCGCCTGGCCCTTGTCGAGCACCTCGTATCGCAGGCCGATGTCGACCGGCACGAACTTGGCGAACTTCAGCCCATAGCCGTCCTCCAGCCCCAGCAGGCAGTCCACGCGCTGGCGGCATTCCGGCGAGCCGTAGAGGGTCAGATCCTGGGACTTGCCCTCGAGATCGGAAACCTTCGTCACGCCGAGCTCGTCGGCCTTGCTCTTGAGCATGCCCACCGCGTTGGCGCTCGTGAAGTCCGTCGGCGGGAACGCCACGAGGCCCTTGTCCGCGAAGTCCTTGCTCGCCTGATCGACGGCCTGATTCGGATCCGAGGGGATGTCGGCAGCATCGACGTCGAAGAAGGAGGTCAGCGCGGTGCTGGTGTACTCGGGGTAGCCCGAGATCTCGCCGTCCTCGAGGGACTTCAGCGCGATCTGCTCGGAGCCCAGGTTGAGGTCGGTCTTGACGTCGTAGCCGGCGGCCTCCAGGGCCTGGGCGTAGATCTCGCCGAGGATGAACTCCTCGGTGAAGTTCTTGGAGCCGATCGTGAGCGTGACCTTCGCGTTGTCGGCGTTGCTCTGGATGACCTGGCCGGATGGTGGCGCCGAAGCCTCGGTGCTGGTCGCGCCGGTGCCGCCGCAGCCTGCTGCCAGCACTGAAAGCGACACTGCGAACGCCGCAACCGCGGCCTTGGTCGAACGGCTCCGGATCATCGTCGAACCCTCCTCGTTGAACGCTTCCGCCCGCCGGGCGACAGACCGCAACCCTACCCGCTGCCAGACGCCTGAGCCTTGCGAAGGGCCTTGGGAGTGACGGCTCGCTGGAAGCGCGCAAACGAGAGCTCGACGATCACCGCCAGCAGCGCCACCAGCAGCGCCCCGGCAATCCGGCCCGCGTCGCCATAGACGTTGGCGCTCAGGATGTAGTCGCCGAGCGTGAGCACGCCGGCCAGCGGGGCGATGGTCGCCGTAGCCACTACGTTCACCGCGGACGTGCGGATCCCGCCGAAGATCACCGGCAGCGCCAATGGCAACTCGACGGTGCGGATCACCTGCCAGGTGCTCAGGCCCATGCCCTCGGCAGCATCCACCACCTCGCGGTCCACCTGGCGGACGCCCACGTAGGCGTTGGTCAGGATCGGCGGGATCCCGAGCAGCACCAGCGCGATCGTCACGTTCAGGAACCCGACACCGATGAACGCGACGAAGAAGGCGATCAGGGCCAGGCTGGGCACGGCCCGCCCGATGTTCGAGATCGAGACCGCCAGCAACTCGCCCTTCCCGCGATGGCCGAGCCACAGCCCGATCGGCACGGCGATCGCGCAGCTCACCAGGATGGCCGCGCCGCTGAGCAGGACGTGCGCCCAGGTGAACGCGAGCACCTCGCCGATCCCGCCCACCTGAACGCCGCCGGTCACGGCGTCGCGCGGGTGGATGATGAAGTCGATCGCGTCGCCGAAGGGGCCGAGCAGCGCAATGGCGCTCATGCCGTCTGCACCCGCTTCCAGGGCGACAGCGCGCGCTGCACCAGCAGCAGGACAACGTCGAATACGAGCGCCAGCAGGACGGCCAGGCCGCCCGCCGTCACGACGCCCGTGCGGAAGGTGATGTTGCTGCCGGCCACGATCTCCGAGCCCAGCCCGCCTGCGCCTGCGTACACGGCGAGCGTGGCCAGCCCGACCGTGGTGGTCGCCGCGATCCGCACGCCGGCCACGATCTCGGGAAGCGCGAGCGGCAGCTCGACCTGCCAGAGCAGCTGTGAATCGGTGAGCCCCATCCCCCGCCCCGAGTCCTTGGCCTCCTCCGGCACGTTGTCCAGGCCGGCCACGACGTTGCGGAAGATGATCTGCAGCGTGTACGCGGTCAGCGCGATCACCGCGGTGAGAAAGCCGCGGCCTGTGATCGGCAGAAGCAGGAAGAACACGGCCAGGCTGGGCAGCGTGTAGAGGATCCCGGTTGCGCCGGTGATCGGGCCGATCAGCCAGCGCCGGCGGTAGGCCAGAAGCCCGAGGCCGAACGCGATCGCGAACCCAACGGTCACGGCGACCACCGTGAGCACGACGTGCTCGAGGAGCGGGTCGACGTAGCGGCCGAAGTTGTCCAGGATCCACCCCGGGCAGATCTTGTTCTGGCTGATGCAGGTGGCGGCCTCGCCGCTGCGGTCGCGGATCTGGACGGCGGCGAGGACCAGGCCGACAGCGCCGCCCATCGCTAGAGCTCCACGTCGACCGGCTCGGCTGCCTCGAGGGTCACGGCGTCGCCGGACGTGAGGAACTCGGAGACCAGCTCGACAGACAGCACGCCCACGACCCTCCCTTCGGCATCCAGCACGGGGCCGTAGCGGGTCTCGGACTGAAGGAGGTCCGACAGCGCGTCGCGCAGGACGTCGTCCTGATCGATCCGGGGCGTCGCCGTCGTTCCGGGCCGCTCGGGCACCAGTTCTCCCGCCAGGTCGCGTTCGGACATCCACCCCAGCGGCCGCCCCTGCTCATCCACCACCAGCGGGTGGGGCACATCGCTGCCGGCCAGCGCGGCTCGCGCCTCGGAGGTCGGCCGACCCGGGCGCACCAGCGGCGCCTGCCACAGGTCCACGTCACGCACGCGCAAAAGCGCCAGCCGCTTGAGGGCGCGATCGGAGCCCACGAAGTCCTCCACGAACTCCCCGGCCGGAGCCATCAGCAGCTCCTGCGGGGTCGCGTACTGGGCCAGGTGCCCGCCCTTCTGCATCACCGCGATCCGATCACCCATCTTCAGCGCCTCGTCGATGTCGTGGGTCACGAACAGGATCGTCTTGCGCAGCTCGCGCTGGAGCCGGAGAAACTCGTTCTGCAGCCGCTCGCGGTTGATCGGGTCGATGGCGCCGAAGGGCTCGTCCATGAGCATCACCGGCGGGTCCGCCGCCAGTGCACGTGCGACCCCGACCCGCTGGCGCTGGCCGCCCGAGAGCTGCCCGGGATAGCGGTCGCGCATCTCCTGCGGAAGTGAGACAAGGTCCAGGAGCTCCTCCACGCGCGCCTTGGTTCGCGCCTCGTCCCAGCCGAGCAGCTTCGGAACCGTTGCGATGTTCTGCGCGATCGTCCGGTGCGGGAACAGCCCGATCTGCTGGATCACGTAGCCGATCTGGCGGCGGAGCTCGGCGGGATCGCGCCGGCGAACGCTCTGGCCGTCGATCAGCACATCCCCATCGCTCAGCTCGATCATCCGGTTGACCAGGCGCATGGCGGTTGTCTTGCCGCACCCGGACGGCCCGACAAGCACGCAGATGTCGCCCGCGTCGACGGTCAGCGAAAGCCCAGCCAGAGCGGGCTCGTCCTGACCCGGGTAGCGCTTCACGGCCTCGCGGTATTCGACGGAAGCCGCCGGCTGGTTGGCCATGGGCGAAAGCTACACGGCCCGGTCAATCGCCTTGTGTCGCCGCCAAGCCGGCCAGGAGCGCCCGGAGGCCGTCCTCGAATGCCTGATCGGAATCGCGGACGAGGAAGCCTGTGCCGAGGGCCTTGACCTCGGGATAGTCCTCGGCGGGGAGCGTCTCCAGCAGGGCCAGGCGCTGCCCCAGTCCGCTCGGCGCAGAGGCGTGGATCTGCTGGAGAACGAACCCGAGCGTGTAGGCAACCAGCGCGGCGAACGAAGAGGCCGCGGCCTCCCCTTCGATCCCGCCGCGGCGAAGTGCCGCGAGGACCGTCTCGGCGCCGCGGTATGCCGCCGGGCCCGCCACTCGCTGGCGGGCAGAGATCTCGGCAAGCTCAGGGTGATCCAGGAAAAGTCGGTGCATCGAGATGAAGACCGATGCCACGTCCTCCTGCCAGGCGCGGCGCCCGGGCTTGGGCAGGTGGAGCTCCTCCATGAGCCGGTCGGCCAGCGCGCCGAGCAGGTCCTCCTTGGTCTGCACGTGGCGGTACAGGGTCATGGGCGCGACGTCGAGGCGATCGGCCAGGGCGCGCATGTTCAGCGCCTCGTACCCACCTGCGGCCACCAGCCGGGCGGCTTCGTCGACAACCGCCTCGCGAGTCAGAGCCGCAGCGGCCCCCGCGGGCATGGCTACGCCGCGGGCGCGGCCGCCCGGGCGCGCCACGCCTCGATCAGGCCCGCGTTCTGCGCGGGAGTGCTCCCGTAGGTGGCGATCTCGTCAGCGCCGGCGTCCAGGAAGCGCTGCAGGTTGGCCGCGCATGCCTCCGCGGACCCGATCGCGCACGAGTCGTGCATGTACTCGTCCGGCACTAGCTCGGCCGGGCTGAGCATCTCGTGCCGGTGGAAGACCATGTCGGGAACCTTGTCGACGCCGGCGAACATGGGGTGATTGCGAACCCGCAGGACCACTTCCTCATCCCATCCGTTGACGCGCGCCAAGTTCTCGCCGTATCCGGGATAGACGAAGTAGGACACCGTGCGCCCGTGTGCCAGCTGCCGTGCCTCCTCATCATCAAGATCAGGGGCGGTCACCACCGCCTGGCATATCCGGACCGTGGTGGGATCGCGATCGATCTGCTCGCAGGCCTCGCGAATCCGCTCGACCGCCGCGGCGGTCGCGCCCGGCGTGAAGATCGGGGGAAGCATGACGCCGTCATAAGCAGCCGCGATCGTCTCGGCGCCCTTCGGGTTGCCAAATGAGCCGATCCACAGCTTGGGGGGCGGGCCGTCGTAGGTCTCCGAGAACGAGAAGTCCTCGAACGAGCCCGACGGGCCGTCGTAGGACACGGCGTCCCCGCGCCAGAGGGCGCGATAGAGCTGCGCGTATTCGACCATCTCCCGGTACTTCGCCTTGCGCAGGCCCATCCGGCCGAAGATCGCGTCGTCGCCCAGGCCCAGGCAGATCGTCAGCCGGGGCCCGAACAGCGCATGCATGGTCGCCCCAAAGGCAGCGGTGTTCCAGATCTGGCGCGTCTGCGGATCGATCGTCCCCGTGGCCAAGCCGATCCGCGAGGTCCGCGCGCCGATCGCCCCCAGCACCACATCGGCGTGCTTGATGTCGTAGCGCTCGGACAGGAAGATCCGGCCGAAGCCAAGGCGCTCGGCCTCGACGCCGTCTTCGATCCCCTCGGCCACCGTCCTCGACTCGGTTTCGAACCGGCGCTCGCGGCGCTCGGCGCTCACCGCGCCGGCGACGACGTAGGCACTCAGGTCGGGGGTGGCCTCGGCGAGTTTCATGTACACGTACAATACATGTATATTCAACTTATGTCAGGTCCCGTCCCCCCCACACTCACGACCCTTGACCCCGCGTGGGTCGACCAAGTGCTGCGCGACGGCGGCCACTGCACCGCGAGCGTCACCGGCGTCCGCGCCGAGGCGGTGGCGTTCACCGGGGCGACGACGGACATGGGCAGGCTCCGCCTGGCCTACTCGGACGACGGCGATCCGGGGCCGCCCACGGTCATCGCGAAGATCCGGGGCGTGACCGAGGTACAGATGCAGATGGACACGGCGATGGGCCTGTTCGAGCGCGAAGGTTGCTTCTACTCGGAGCTTTCCGAGCGCGTGCCCGTGGCAAAGCCCCGCTGTTACGCAGTCGGCGATGGCGATGAGACGCCCCTCCTTCTGGAGGACCTGGCGGCGCTGCGCATGGGCGACCAGATGGAAGGGCTCACGACACCTGAGGCGGGCGCGCTGATGGACGCGCTTGCAGATCTCCATGCGGCGTTCTGGGAGAAGCCCGACATCCAGGCGGGCTGGCTGGCCTCACCCGCCGAAGGCGTCTTCGCCGGCATGATCTGCCAGCTCGTCGCCAGCGGGGCCCCGGCCCTTGCCGAGCGCTACGCGGGGCGTGCCCCCGATGACGTGCTCGAGGCCGTGGCCAAAGCTGCGCCGGGCTGGCAACACGTGCTGGAGCGGATCGCCGAGGGGCCGCAGACCCTGGCGCACAACGACTGCAGGCTGGACAACCTCTTCTTCGACGACGCCGAAACCCCGGTCTTCATCGACTGGCAGCTTGCGGCCAGGACCCGTGGGACGCAGGACGTGGGCAACCTCCTGGCCGGCTCCATGGACTCCGATCTGCTGTCGGCCGGCTGGGAGGACCTGGTGCGCCGCTACCACGATCGCCTGACCGCGAATGGCGTGACCGGCTACTCGGTCGACGAGTGCATTGACCACTACCGCCAGACGGTGCTCTATCCGCTGGGCGCGGGGATGGCGCTTCTCGGCGCGATGGACATAGGCGACGGGCGCGGGCTTGGCGACGCCATCGTGCTCCGCTGCCTGAACCACATCGCGGAGATCGACTCGTTCGAGGCCCTCTGACGATGGCAACGACCGCAATCGCCCTCTGGGGCGACCGCCACGTTCCACCCTCGGCCATCGCGCAGCAGGCCGCCGCGCTGCAGGCCGGCGGGGTCGATGGCATGTTGCTGGCCGACCAGTTCGGCAACTTCATCCCCCCACGGCTCTGGAAGCCGGAGAACGCGCCCGTCGCGGCGATGCTGCCCGACCCCGACTCCCACTCCGACGTGTTCGCCCTCTCGGGATACCTGCTGGCTGCGGCGCCCGGCCTGGACATCACGGTGTCCTCGGACTCCGTCCGGCGCGGGCCGGCCGAGCTGACCCAGGCGATGCTCACGCTTGCGAACATGAGCGAGGGCCAGGCCACGATCCACGTCGGCGGCGGTGAGGCCAAGCAGTGCACACCGTTCGGCTACAAGCGCTCACAGGGGATGTCGCGGATGGAGGACCTCTTCCAGATCTTCAACGCCCTGCTGGACAGCGGTGGCAGCCCGATCGACTACGAGGGCCGACGCTGGACCTTCAACCAGGCATCGATCGGCGGGGCCGTGCCCAAGCGGCCCAAGATCCTCGGCCTCGGCGGCGGGCCGATGCTGATCGACCACTGCGCCTCCTACGCCAACGGCATCGCAACCACCTGCCCGCCCGTCTGGGCCGGGCCCGAGGAGTTCGCCGCCGCGCGAGCGGAGATCCTCAAGACGGTGGCGGACAAGGGGCGTGACCCGGACGAGTTCGAGTTCCACGTCTGGTTCCCGTGCCTGATCGCCGCCGACCGCGCCCAGCTCGAGAGCGTGTTCGGAAACGAGCTCATCAAGTGGCTCGCCGCCGTGTTCGGCCGCATCGAGACTCCTGACTGGGAGCGGATCGGCCTTGAGTCTCCGTTCCCGGAGGGCTGGCGCTACTACAACGACCTTCTACCCCACCAGATGCCGGACGCGTTCGTAGATGAGGTGCTGGCCAAGGTCACCGATGACCACGTCACCGCGGGCTGGGTCTGTGGCACGCCCGCCGAGGTCGCGAGCACGATCCAGGGATACATCGACGCCGGGGCCGACTGGGTCTGCCCGCTCGACTACCTGCCGATGGTCCTCGATCCTGCCGACGCCGAGGCAGCCTTCGGCCGCTCGATCGAAGTGGTGCAGGGCCTGAGCTAGACGAGCGCTGCCGTGTGCTCGTCCAGCGACTCGCGCAGGTAGCCGATCAGGTTCCACAGGTCGGGCATCAACTCGCGATCGGCCACGATCCCGAAGTCGAGGTGGCCGCAGTAGCTGAAGACCGTGATGTTCAGGCCCATGCCGTCGGTGACAACCGACACCGGGAAGAGCGCCTTCACCTCGGCGCCGTCGAAGTACAGCGGGATCTGCGGCCCGGGCACGTTGGAGATCACGAGGTTCCAGATCGGCTTGCGCGTGGCAGCCAGCGACAGCGTCACCCGCGTGGCCCGCGCGAACACCGCGGGCGGCACGAACTCCGAGGAGTCCTGCAACAGCGAGGCGGGCACGGCCTTGTGCAACGCCTTGGCCGCGTCCATGGCCTCATGCGTCAGTGCAAGGCGGCGAAGCGGGTCGGCCTCGTCGGTGTAGAGCGGCGGGCTCATGATGCCCACGCGGTTGCCGAACGTGCCGCGCTGGGCGTCGGTGCGCACCGAAACCGGGATCTGCGCGACCAGGGGTCCGTCGGGAAGCTCGTCGTGGTCGATCAGCCAGCGGCGGAGCGCGCCGGCGCAGACGGACATGACCACGTCGTTGAGGGTGGTGCCCTGAGCCTTCTTGACCGCCTTGGCGTCATCCAGGGAGAGCCGCCCGAAGGCGAAGCGCCGATGCGGCGAGACATGTGCGTTGAAGCTGGTCTTCGGCGGCGTGATGGTGCTGCGTTCGAGAACCCGAGCCGGCGTCCGGCGCGCGGCGCGGACCGCGCGTTCGGTGGCGCGCCCCAGCGTCGTGGCGCCCGGGATCTGCGCCAGCAGGGGCGAGTCCTCGAGATTCGGCAACACCTTCGGCACGGCCCGCAGCGCCCGCCCGAGGTAGCGCGGCGTGGCGAACAGCCCGCGTCCGAACATCTCCCACTCACTCGGCTCCGGATCGGTGGTGTCGGCCTGCGGGGGCGGCGCGTCCCGGCCCTCGGGGCCCAGGTCCAGGAGCACGCTCAGGATCTCCGCCCCCGACATTCCGTCGACGGCCGCGTGATGGATCTTCGTGAGCAGCGCCGACTGCCCGTCGGGCAGCCCGTGGATGAGGTACAGCTCCCAGAGGGGACGGGAGCGATCGAGCGGCCGGGAGGCAATTCGCGCGATCTGCTCGCTGAGCTTCTCGTCGGTCGCCGGCTGGGGCAACGCGAGCTCGCGCACGTGGTACTCGAGGTCGAAGTCCGGGTCGTCGATCCAGTAGGGATGGTCGAGGTTGAACGGAACACTCTTCAGCCGCCAGCGGAAGGGAGGCAGCAACGGCAGGCGCTCGGCAAGCACCGACTGGACGTGCTCGAGCTCGAGCTTTCCGCCCGGGCGCTCCCTCGGATCGAGCACCATCATCATCGACACGTGCCCGCATGTCTGCGGGGACTCCATCGCAAGGAACTGCGCGTCGAGAGCGGTGAGCTGTCGCATCTGTCCCGACCCTACGTCAGGGACGAGCAAAAAAGCCAGCCCGGCCCGGTTCTGGCGCCCGCCCCTACGTGGCGGCGGCCTTCGCCGCCAGGCGGCTGTGCCGTATCCCGTAGCCGAAGTACACGATCAGGCCAAACGCCATCCAGATGAAGAAGCGAACCCAGGTGGCTCCCGGGAGGTTGAGCATCAGGTAGACGGACGCAAGCACCGAGACGATCGGCAGAAACGGCACAAGCGGCGTGCGGAAGGATCGCTTGAGGTCGGGCCGGGTGCGCCGAAGCACGATCACGCCGATCGCGACGAGCACGAAGGCAAACAGCGTGCCGATGTTGACCAGCTCGGCCAGCGTGCTCAGGGGCACCGCCGCCGCCAGCGCCGCGACCACGACCCCGGTGACCATCGTGGTCCGGTTCGGGACCTGGAAACGCTGCGAGATCTCGGCGAACAGCGGAGGCAGCAGCTGGTCCCTGCTCATCGCGAAGAACACGCGGCTCTGGCCCAGCAGCAGTATGAACATCACCGACGTGAGGCCGGCCAGCGCGCCGAAGGAGATGATTTCCGCGATCACCGGCTGACCCACTGAATTGAACGCCTCCGCCAGCGGCGCCTCCACCTTGATGTCCGGGTAGTGGACCATCCCGGTGATCACCAGGGCCACCGCCACGTAGAGGATCGTGCAGATCGCCAGTGAGGCGAAGATCCCGATTGGAAGGTCGCGCTGCGGGTTCTTGGTCTCCTCCGCGGCCGTCGCGACCACGTCGAAGCCGATGAAGGCGAAGAACACCAGGGCCGCGGCGGCAAACATCCCTCCCACCCCGAAGGGGCCCACGCCCAGCCCGAGGTCCTGGAGCAACGAGGGCGAGGCCGCCTCACCCGCTGCCCCGGCCGACCCGGCCGGCGGGATGAACGGCGAGTAGTTCGCGGCCTTCACGTAGAAGATCCCGGCGATGATCACGAGCAGGACGATGGCCAGCTTGATGACGACGATCGAAGCGTTGAACCGTGACGAGATCTTGATTCCGAGGCAGAGCAACCCGCTCAGAAGCAGCACGATCGCACCGGCCACCAGGTTATGGCCGGAGCCGATCACCCAGTCGGGCAGCACCACGTCGAAGGCGTCGCGCAGGACGACGCTCAGGTAGTCGGACCATCCGGACGCCACCGTCGCCGCGCCGAGGGCCAGCTCGAGCATCAGGTCCCAGCCGATGATCCAGGCCACCAGCTCGCCAAGGCTGGCGTAGGAGAACGTGTAAGCGGACCCTGCGACCGGCACCGTGGAGGCGAATTCCGCGTAACAGAGCGCGGCCAGGCCACAGACGATCCCGGCGATCACGAACGAGAGGCTCACCGCCGGTCCCGCCTCCGTCGCAGCGGCCTTGCCGGTGAGCACGAAGATCCCCGTGCCGATCACCACTCCGACGCCGAAGACGGTCAGGTCAAGCGGTCCCAGAGCACGCCGGAGCTGCTTCCCCGGCTCCTCCGTGTCCTTGATGGACGTCTCGACCGACTTGGTCCGGAAGAGCTGCATGCTTCACAGCATTACCCACCTGTTTGCAGGCTAAGCGCGGCCCGAAGCGCCTCGCCGAGGGCGCCAGAGGCCGGTGCACCCCACCCGACCAGCCGCGCGGACCACGGCGAGGACGGAACGAAGTAGCCCGCGACGTCGCGCCAGCGTGGATCGTTCTCCTCGGCCCCGATCACGACCACCGCAACACGCCCGGCCCAGGAGCCGAAGGAGCGCTCTGCGGCTCGCGCCATCGCGGGTTCGAGCTCTGCTCCCGCGACCAGGATCACCAGGTCGGCGCCGGCGACGCCGGAGCCGGGACTCTGCCCATACGCCGTCTCGCTGACCGCCGACGCGTTGCCAAGCATCCGGGCGATACCGCGTGCCAGAGTGGTGGTGCCGCAGCGCGGGCTCAGCGCGACCACGGCGATGGACCCCGGAGCCGATGCCTGCGGCGGCGAGCCCTCACCGACTGGTTCGATCAGAAACTCCGAGATCCGGCGGGCGGCAACCCCCACCCGCGCCGAAATGCGGGCATGGCCGGCGATGCTCACGGCGCCCGGACCACCGCGGCGGAGCTGACCTCGAGCCGGTCGGCAAGGACCTCGAGCAGGGCGGGAGGACGAAGCGTCACGGTGACCCTGCCGCCGTCGACCGCGACCCGCGACCCGGCCCGCTGCCAGGCCGGGAGCGACAGCCGCGCCGCGTCGGCAGGGTCTCCCCCCGCCGCCAGCTCCAGCGCCCCGGCCTGGGCGGCGGACCCGGCCAGCACCGCCGCGGCGCCCACCGCAAGCAGCTGGAAGAAGCACGCCGCTGCCAGGAGCAACGCCGGAACCGCGCCGATCACCTCGACCGAGGCCTGGCCGCGCTGAGCCGTCATCCGGCCGCCCCCAGCCGAGCCGCGCTGCGAACGGGAATGGCCGCGTCAAGCGAAGGCGACAGCAGGGGGACCCGCAGGAGGACCTCGACCACGCCGTCATCACCGGTCGCGACGCGCATCCCTTTCTCCAGAACATCGGGCAGCGCGCTCCTGGCCGCCTCCTCGGCGTCTCCGCCGACGACCGACGCCCGGGCAGCCACCCGCGCGGCGTTGGCGCAGAGCCAGAGCCCCTGCCCGGTGAGCACGACCTGCCAAAGGAGACCCGCAACCAGCATCACCACCGGAAGCACCGCGACGAGCTCGACCGCGGCCTGCCCGGATTGACGTTTGGCTGGATCCATTCCACGCACAGGCGTGAGCCTCCCGAAGAGCCGCAACCCAACCGATGCGCCCGTGCGACAACCGGGCGAAGCGAGCGTTACGAAGCCGGATCGAAGACGAGCCGCATGAACACCTTGCGCTCGCCGGTGGACTCGTTCGGGCTGAACCCGAAGCGCTCGTACAGGGCGAGGGCCGCGGCATTGGCCTCGTGGGTGTCGAGCTCCACACGCGCACAGCCACGGGCCCTCGCCCGCGAGATGGCGGCGGCCAGCAGCGAGGACCCCAACCCCGTCCGGCGCGCCGCCTGGTCCACGTACAGGTCCTCGAGCCAGCAGTCCTCGGCCGCATGCCAGACGCCGTAGCGGTAGCGCAGCTGGCACACGGCCTCCGCGACACCCTCGGGCGTGGACGACGCCAGCAGGTACTCACACTCCGATGAGGCCATCAGGCGCTCGACGCTCGCGTCAAAGGACTCATCCGAGGGCTCGTCGCGCCCCATGAAGTCGCGAAAGCCGCGCAGAAGCGCGGCCACCGTCGCGCGATCCTGTGGGCCGGCGACCCAGACCCGCGGAACTCCGCTCACGTATAGAGGCTGCGCGACCGCGAGTACGCGAGGAACGCGACCAGCGAGGAGAGAATCAGCGCACCCAGCCAGACAGCAACCCCGGTCCAGCCGAACTCGAAGAAGCGGCGCGTTGCGGCGAAGACCATGAACACCACGGCGACCGCCCCGTAGAAGGACGCGCGCTGTGCGACGGTCATCGCGTCCACGGTCAGGCTGTTCTCGCGGTAGAGCTTGTACGCGAACAGCGCGATCCCGACGAAGAAGCCGATCGTCAGCGCGGTGAGCATGACGTTGAGCGTCGCTGTACCCGCCTGGCCGGCCACCGTGATCAGCAGCGCCACGAGCGCGACGATCAGGAAGTTGACGGCGGTGCGCATGAATTGAGCTTAGGAGATCGCCCCGCTGCCGGCCAGCAGAAGCACCGCCACGCCCAGGGCGATCCGGTAGACCACGAACACGGCGAGCGAGTGGTTGGCCAGGTAACGAAGGAAGAGCGCGATTGCGGCGTAGCCGGAGATGAACGCCACCACGGTCGCCACGATCAGGGGTGTGAGTGACTCCGCGCCGAGGCCGCCAGCGGCGAGGTAGCTCTTGAGCTCGAACAAGCCGCTCAGCACGACCGCGGGGATGGACAGGAGGAACGAGAAGCGCGCAGCATCCTCGCGCTTGAAGCCGAGGAAGAGCGCTCCGGTGATGGTCGCGCCCGATCGCGAGACACCGGGAACGAGTGCAAGCGCCTGGGCGCAGCCGACAATCAGGCCGTCCGGGAGCCTGACGCTGGCGACCTCCCGGACCTTTGACCCGTAGCGGTCGGCGGCGGCCAGGATCAGGCCAAAGACGATCAGGCTTCCACCGATCAGGTAGAGCGATCGGGTGTAGGTCTCGATCGCGCCCTTGAAAGCCAGGCCCAGCACCGCGACCGGGATGGTGCCGACGATGAGGTACCAGCCCATGCGCGAGTCGAGTTCGGCGCGTTTGCCTGCGTCGAAGAGGCCGCCGAGCCACGCCCGGGCAATTCGCCAGAGGTCGGCGCGGAAATAGATGACGACCGCGGCCATGGTGCCGAGCTGGATGATTGCGGTGAACGCGGTGCCCGGGTCCTGCCAGCCGAGTAGAGCCGGGACGATCCTGACGTGGCCCGTGCTGGAGATCGGCAGGAACTCCGTGAGCCCCTGGACGATGCCCAGGACGATTGACTGGATGATCGACATGAGCCGCGGACCCTACGCGAACGACTTAATGCCCGTCGGACTCCTCGAAGCGCCGGTAGGACTCGCCGATCTCGGCCAGCGCGTCCTCCTTCGAGTACCAGCCATCCACCCGGACCTTCTTGCGCTCCAGGTCCTTGTAGATCGAGAAGAAATGGGCGATCTCGTTGCGCAGCTGCTGCGGCAGGTCCTCGAGCTTCTCCAGCTGGTTCCACGTGGGGTCGGAGATCGGCACGCAGATCACCTTGTCATCGATCCCCTTGTCGTCCTCCATCTTGAAGAGGGCGATGGGCTTCACGTCGATCATGCAGCCCGGAAACGTGGGCTCGGAGACGCAGACCATCACGTCGAGCGGGTCGCCATCCAGGGAAAGCGTGTCCGGGATGAAGCCGTAGTCCAGCGGATACACCACCGAGGAAAAGAGGAAGCGGTCCAGCTTGAGCGCGTTTGCCTCGTGATCGAACTCGTACTTGTTGCGGCTGCCGCGCGGGATCTCGATGTACACGGTCAGCTGCTCGTAGCTCATGGCCTCCACCCTAACGTCCACCCGCGCAGGAAGGTAAAGTGCGGCTCCCGATGCAACGCCTGCGCAACATCTCGATCGCCGTGCCCGTCTGGCTGCTGCTCACAGCGGCGCCCGCGCTGGCGCACGACAACGGCCAGGGGCTGCTCGGCGAGACCACGGATCGCGAGGTCACCTTCTTCTGCCTCGGCGTCATCATCTTCATCGCGGCGCTGGTCACCGTCCTCTCGCTCATCCAGCACAAGCTGGAGAAGCGCCACGGGGACCACCAGGCGCTTCCCGAGCGCGCCGGCTGGTAACAGCCCTCCGCGCGGAGCGCCACGTGAGCCAAGAGGTCACCTACGAGCGGATCGGGGCGGCCGCCGTCCTGACGATCGACCGCCCGGAGCGCCGCAACGCCGTGGACGGCCCGACCGCCGAGCTGCTGAAGGCGGGCTACGAGCAGTTCGTGGCCGACGACGAGGCGCGTGTGCTGATCCTGACCGGGGCCGGCGGAATCGCGTTCTGCGCCGGCGCCGACCTGAAGGCCATCGAGACCTTCGGCCCGCGCCAGCTGGACCCGGGCGGCCCGCTGGGGTTCACCCGCCTGACCCCGCCCAAGCCCACGATCGCCGCAATCGGCGGCTGGTGCCTGGCGGGTGGCCTGGAGCTCGCGCTGTGGTGCGACCTGCGGATCGCCGCCGAGGGCTCCACACTCGGCTTCCCCGAGCGCCGCTGGGGCGTGCCGCTGGTCGACGGGGGCACCCAGCGTCTTCCCCGCATCGTCGGGATGGGCCGGGCGCTGGACATCATCCTCACCGGGCGGATGGTCGAGGCCGAGGAGGCGTTGGCCATGGGGCTGCTCACCCAGATCGTTCCCGAGGGCAAGCACCTCGAGCGCTCGCTGGAGATCGCCGAGGGGCTGGCGGCGTTTCCGCAGATCACGATGCTCGCCGACCGCTCCGCGGCCATCGAGGGCTTCGGCATGCCGCTCGAGGAGGGCCTGGCCCGCGAGGCCAAGGCAGGGCTGGCCACATTCGCAACCGCCGTCGAAGGTGCCGGGCGCTTCGCCTCGGGCGAGGGCCGCGGCGGCGCAGGCGCCGGCGTCTAGCCCGAGCTAGATCCGGAAGACCGGCACGAGCCGCTTTTCGTGCTCGGCGTCGATTCTGGCGATGACCTCCACGTGGTCCTCGATGCCCGACCCGCGCAGCTTCGTGGCCAGCAGCTCGTCGACCTGGAAGATGCCGGCCGAGTTGTTCATGTCGATCTCGATCCGTACGGCCTTCTCGCGGCCCGCCGAGATCTTGACCTCGTTGATTGCCGCGGCCGACAGGGAGTGGATGTTGGGCCGGCCCTCCTCGAAGACCACCCGCGAGCGCCCCTGGGAGAGGTCGAGGGCGTCAGCCACGCGCAGCACACCCGCCTCGAGCGTGAACGGGTCTCCTCGGCGCCGGTGCCCGATCACGGCGTGGAGCGACTCGGCGACCACGACGCTGCGCTCCGGCTCCTCGTAGACGCCCTCGAGCAGGGCCGGCAGCTTGTCGGCCGCAAGGAACAGGCTGTAGGCCTCGTGGTCGGTCCGGTGGATCGACATGCCGATGTCGTGAAGCATGGCCCCGGCCGCGATCACCACCTCGGCGTCGGCCGTCTTCATCTTGTGGTCGGTGACCATCACGCCGTCAACGCCCTTCTTGCCGAGCAGGCGATAGAGGCGGAGAGCGATGTTCAGGACGATCTGGATGTGCACCCAGGAGTGGTCCGACATGCCAAGGCGCCCCGCGTTCACGTGGGCCATGTGCCACCAGCCCTTGAGCTGATCGTCAGCGTTCGCCGCCGTGATGAGCGCCTCGAGCTTGCGGTTGCCACGGGTCGGCGCCTTGATGCGCACGGACGCGATCGCGTCGCGCGGCCGGATCGGCCCCTCGGGAGGGCCGGGCGTGGGGCCGTTGCCGTCACTCACGGCTGGTTGCCGTTCTCACCACGCGTGACATCGGACAGCGCAGCCAGCACCTCGTCCGCCAGCTGGCCGCCGTCGGCGTGCTTGAGCGGCGTTGCCGTGACGCGGACCACGACCTCGTCGCCATCGACCTCCTCCAGGTCGATCCGGGGCTCGCCGCGGGTGGGCACGCTCACCCGCTTGCTCAAGAGGGTCTGGACGTCGGTCAGGCGGGTCTCCGAGGACAGCCGTGCGAGCAGGTCGACCGAGGTGGGCTCGTGCAGCGGCATGATCGACAGCTGCATGACGATGTTGTTGGGGATCATGATCCGCTCGCCGTCGCGCATGAAGGTTGCGTAGAGCATCCCCAGCGAGCTGACGGTGGCCTCCAGCTGGCCGTTGACGTTGCCCCCCAGCAGTCGCACGCGCTCGCCCACACGCAGCGGCCGGGCGCTGATCAGCACCATTCCCGCGAACACGTTGCCGAGCGTCTGCTGCGCAGCCAGGCCGATGATGACGCCGGTGATGGCGGAGCCCACGGCCAGCGACTGCGGGTCCAGGCCGGCGACCCTCAGCGCGACGATGATCGCGATGCCGATCGTCGCCAGCCGGATCAGGAAGCCCAGCGTGCCGGCGGTGCCGGGCTCCACACGGCGGAGGAGTATCGGGCTGAGCGCACGGCCTATGTCTGATGCGAGTCGATAGCCCAGGATCACGAGCAGGAAGAACGCCGCGACCCGGATCCAGGTGTCGGGGATATGCGGGAAGAGCGCGCGGCGGTTGTCGAACGCCACGAACACCGCGATGATCGACGGGATGATGACCAGCGCCTCGAAACGCGCCCTGCGTGCGTTGCGCTGAAGAACGTGTGCGGCAAGCCCCGCCTGCTCCCAGGCGTGGCTCTTTGTCTCGGGCATCCAATTGGCCATATGACCACACGTTAGCCGCCCGGCCACCGCTTCACATGTCTTTCACGAAGTCTGAGCAGAACGTTTACGGGGATCACAGCAACGCCGCCTAGCCTGATCCGGGATGAGGCTTTCGGCACCAAATCCCCTCCGCATGGTGCGCCCCAGGCGGCCCGCGCTCGTCAATATCTGCCCCGTCTGCACTCGACCCGTGACGGAGCGCGACGAGCGCTCCCGGCTGCGGGGGCGCACCTACGTACATCGCTCGTGCGCGACCTATGAGGTCCGCAGCCTTGGGGCCGTCGGCGTCTACCCGTCGCACCCCAGCCGCGGAATCCCCGCCGCCGGCAGCCTGGCCGAGTAGCCGCTCAGCGCAGGTGCAGCGAGGCGCCGTGGCTCCGGAGCCAGCCTTGCGCGTCGCGATAGCCCGGCAGCCGCTGAGCCAGCAGCCGCCAGAACCGCGGCGAGTGGTCGGGCACGGCAAGGTGGGCCACCTCGTGCTCGACCACGTAGTCGAGCACCTCCTCGGGTGCCAGGAGCAGACGCCAGTTGAAGCTCATCGCGCCGGTGGAGCTGCAGCTTGCCCAGCGCGTTTGCTGGTCGCGGATGCTGAGCCGCGTGTAGGTGGCGCCGACACGCCCAGTGGCATCGTCCAGGCGCCGGCCGATCTCATCGCGTGCGCGCTCGCGATACCACCGCTCCAGCGCGTCGCGGACGGCCTGGGTAGCGGCGCTGCCAACGAAAACCTCGAGCGTGTCGCCGTTGCGCCTGACCCGCGGCCGCTTGCGTCCGGGCTGGGTGATCACCCGCAGGCGCAGCTCGTCGCCCAGGTATGGCAGAGGGGCGCCATCGCGGACCATGGTGGGCGGGTGGGCGGCCTGATCGGTGGCGAGCCTCCGCAACGTGCGCTCGAGCCAGCCGCGACGCTCGTGGACCAGGGTCGTGGCGTGTCGTAGGGGCATCCGCCGCGGGACCACCAGTTCGACGCCGTCGGCCGTCACGACCAGGCGGGCGTGCCGCGCCCGCTCCGATCGCCTGACCGTGTAGGCAATCGCACTCACGGGCGGGAAGGTACGGGCTGCGCCGGTCGGCACGCGCGCTTACCATGCGCCGCCCACCCGACCGCAAAGGAGACACCCGTGATCGAGGAAGGCAAGAAGGCGCCGGACTTCACGTTGCCAGACCAGGACGGCAATGACGTGAGGCTCTCGGACCTGGCCGGTAAGCCGGTGGTCCTCTACTTCTATCCGCGCGCGGACACGCCCGGCTGCACAACCCAGGCCTGCGGCGTCCGCGAACACCGCAAGGACTACAAGGCCGCCGGCGCCACCGTGCTGGGCGTCTCGCCCGACCCGGTGTCGAAGGTCAAGAAGTTCCACGACAAGTTCGACCTGGGGTTCACGCTCCTGGCCGACGAGGACCACGCCGTGTGCGAGAAGTACGGCACCTGGGCCGAGAAGTCGATGTACGGGAAGAAGTACTGGGGCGCGCTGCGGGCGACGTTCGTGATCGGCCCCGACGGCAAGGTGGCCAAGGTCTTTCCGAAGGTCTCGCCGAAGACCCACGACGAACAGGTCCTGGCAGCGCTCGCGGAGCTCTGATGCCTGGCCCGGGCCTGCACACGGAGCGGCTCACGGGCAGCCCGGCCGGCCTGGAGCACCTGAGCACCGCCACCGAGTTGTTCGGCGACCCCGAGGTGGCGGAATGGATCTGGCCGGGCAGCCTCGGCGGGCCCAGGACACCCGAGCAGGCGGCCGAGATCCTCGACCGCCAGATGGCCGCGTGGCGCTCCGAGGGCTTCGGCTGGTGGTGGTGGCAGACGCAGGACGGTGAACCGATCGGCGAGGCCGGGCTGCAGCGGACGTTCGTGGGCGGACGCCTGGTGGTCGAGGTCGGCTGGACGCTGCTGCCGCGGCACTGGGGCCACGGCTACGCCTCGGAGGCCGCCGCCGCGACCGTCTCCTTCGGCTTCGAGCAGGCCGGGCTGGAGGAGATCCTGGCGCTCACGTTGCCCCACAATGAGCGATCGCTCGCCGTGATGGACCGGCTGGGGATGGAGCCGGCAGGCCAGGTCGAGCACGCCGGCCTGACCCACGAGGTGAGGCGATTGCTTTCTCCTTAGAGGATCCCCGGCACGGAGCCGCCGTCGACCGACCACGCCGAGCCCGTGACGAACGCGGCCTGCTCCGAGCAGAGGAATGAGATGGCCGCAGCGATCTCCTCGGGGGTGCCGAAGCGGCCGACCGGCACTGCAGCCCTGAGCTTGGCCAGGACCTCATCACGATCGCCGCCCTGGGCAGCCACAACCTGATCTGCCAGGCCACCGGGCGCCAGCCACAGTGGCGTGTCGGCCATGCCGGGGGTGACGCTGTTCACCAGCACGCCGCTGCGCGCGTACTGATCGGCGAACACCCGCGAGAGCGACAGCTGGGCCGTCTTGCCCACCGAGTAGGCCGCGTTTCGCAGCGACGGGCGCTTGGCCGAGGAGGACGAGACGTTGACGATTCGGCCTCCTCCCTCCTGGGCCATCACGGGTGCAAATGCCCGCATCAGCCGCATCGACGCCATGACGTTCAGATCCCACTGGAGTTGCCAGTCTTCGTCGGTCAGCTCATCCAGAGGCTTCATGTAGGTGGTGCCGGCGTTGTTCACCAGCGCCCACGGCTCGCCGAATGCGCTCCGGCAGGCTTCAAGCGCACGCTCCCCCGCCGCCGCTTCGGTCACATCGAGCGCGAGCACCTCCGCCGTGCCGCCTTCGCAGGACGCCACTGCTTTCTCGAGAGCATCTGCGCCGCGCGCGATCATCAGCACCCGGGCGCCCTCCGCGCACAGGGCCCGGGCCGTGGCCAGCCCTATTCCCTGGCTGGCGCCAGTGACGACACATGCCCGCTCGCGAAGGCCCAGATCCATGGGCCCATGATGCCGGGCCTAGCGGGCGGGCGTGGTGAGCCAGATGAAATCGACGCTGAACGCCGAGCCCTGGAAGGCGTTGTCCCCACCCGCGGCCGATGGCGGCGTGCCGCCATCCGGGAAGTGCAGCCCGAAGTGGTACTTGCGCGAGTTCCGCGGGCCGACGGGCCCGAGCTTTACACGCGGCATCCGGGCGAGCGAGCCGCGGTAGACCACCCCGGCGCCCCTGCGCTTCTTGCGGACGCGCCTGACCTCGAGCCGAACCGCGCTCGAGAGCCGACCGCCGTTGGGCCCAGGGACGTCGGCCAGGCGCCTGCGGGCCAGCGCCAGCCGCAGCTTGCCCCGCGAGATGTTCTTGATCTTGACCTGCCCGCCCACGTCATGCCCGGGCGTCGCGCCGGCCGCGGTCACCACTGGCAGGCCTTGGAGGGAGTCGGCCAGCGTGAGCCGGCCGGAGGTGGTGGCCAGGAGCACCATGGCGGGCCCCGGCCGCGCCGGCGGCGCGGGCTGGAGCGCCAGGACCACGATGACAAGGGCGCTGCCGATTGCCGCCAGCCGGAAGATCACGAGAACGTGAGCTGGAGCGTTGGGCGAACCGACGACGGGCTCTGGGTCCGGCTGTCGAACTGCTGCGGAGAGCCCAGCGACAGGAGGGCGTTCTCGTTGCTGTCGACCACGAGGAAGCCGTTGTTCGTTCCCGAGTACATGGAGAGCACCATTGCCGTGACCGTCCACTGCACCGTGCCGGAGCCCGACGACGTGGAGGCCTCATTCGTGTTGGTCACGCTGGGCTGGTTGTTCCAGGTCACCCCACCTTCGGTCCACGAGCTAGTGGCGCGCTGTGCCACAAGTGTGCGGCCGCCGGTCGCGCTGCTGGCGTTGAGCTTCAGGGTCGCGGCGGTTAGATCGCAGTTGGACGGGATGCTTGGCAGGGTGAAGCCCACCAGCGTACGGTCACGAGTGTCGAGGATCGAGAGCAGCGTCTTGGTCTTGACGAACAGCGTTGCGGTGCTGCCGAAGTTCGTGCTTTGCGAGTTCGCATCGACGTAGGCGTCGCGGTCGGCGGTAATCGACTGCGTGCCGGCACCGACGCAGAAGTCGGCCGCCGCCGTGAACGTGTTGCCGGGATTGGACTTCTGGCGCGTGAACGCGGCGCTCGAGAACGACGTGAGCGCCCCGGCCAGGAGGCACAGGGCAAGTCCGAGCAGGATCAGGGTCCGTTTCATGCCGATCCCGTCTCCGCCTGTTCGCGGCGGCGGGCCTCGATTCCCGCGTCCCGCCAGAGCCGGGCGAGCAGCCCTATGGCGATCAGCAGGGCGGGCAGGCCGATCACGACCATCCGGACCTCCCGGATGTTCAGGGCGCCGAGCAGGTAGCCCACGTAGGACAGGTAGAAAACGGCCCGGGCCTGATCCGGGCCGTCCGGCGAGAACTGCCATGGGTCCGCCACCGTGTTCGCGTCGCCCTTTGTCTGCATCACGGGCCTGCCGTCGCCTCCCGCCTCGACCGAGATGATCCTGTGCGTGACCCGGCCCTGGGGCCCCGACCCGGGTGGCGGCACGTAGGTGATCACGTCGCCGACCTTCAGGTCGGCGACCGGGACCAGCTCGGAGAACACCAGCGAGCCCCGGTCCAGCGTCCCGGTCATCGAGTCGCCTGTGATCACGTAACGCTGGAGGCCGAACAGTGCCGGCACCAGCATTACGGCGGCCAGGGCGAACGCCCCTGCGACGAGCGCCCCGGCCGCGATTCTCCTGAGTCGCTTGGCGGCGGCTCCTAGCTGCTTGCCGCGTCCCACTGGAACGTGGCCTGGGCAGAGCCGGCCTGGTAGGTGTTGCCCGCGGACGAATCCAGGGCTACGGAGAACTGATACCTGTGCGAGGCGCCCGGGGCGTAGGAGCCCAAGACGTATGAGCCGGTCATGGCCGCGAGGGTGCCGGAGTAGATCGTCGCGCCGCCCGAGCAGTCAGGCGAGGCGGGCGATCCGCAGTCCTTGACCACAACGTTCAGCTTGTTCGACAGCCCCGGCGAGGCCGGAGTGTCGGTCAACGCCGGGCGTGAAAGCGTGAACGCGCCGGCAACCGTGCCGGTGTTGCCGATATCCACGGTCCCGACAGTCGCGGCCGCCCCGGGGAGCATTCCGCTCGCCGTGAGGATCGCCGCTGCGTCCTTGGAGTTGGACATGGTCAGCGCTCCGGCCGTGAAGAGGTTGGACGGGTTCGAGGTCTGTGCGGTGAAGTTGGCTCCGGAGCCAACTGCGACTCCCGTCGCCAGCAGTACGGCAGCGAGCGCACCGAGGGTGCGCATCGGATGATGCATGAGTGCGGAAAGACGGGTGGTCATCTTGCCCCCTTGTTGTGGCGCGCCGTCGGGCATGCCTATTGAGGGTTTGTCGGCAGGTGGCCGGATAGCCACACACACACTGGACGAATGGTCTACCCAGGCCGGACGTGTCGTCGACGCCGGCGCCGGCCTGTACTCAGTCGATCAGGTCGTAGGCCGGCAGCGTGAGGAACTCGTCGAAGGTGTTCCCCAGCGCCACGCGCTCGAACAGCTGCCGTGCCTCGTCTGCCCGCGCGGCCGCAAACACCTCATCCCCCACCTCGGCCCGGATCGAATCCATCTCCTGGCCGATGACCTGCTGGACGAGCTCGGGCGTGATCGTGCGCCCGTCTTCGAGCTCGGCGTAGTGCTGGACCCACTGCCACACCTGGGAGCGTGAGATCTCGGCAGTGGCGGCGTCCTCCATGAGGCCGTGAATGGCAGCCGCGCCGTTGCCGCGCAGCCACGAGGAGATGTACTGGATCCCCACGTTCACATTGGCCCGGAGCCCGGCCTCGGTGATCTGGCCGGGTGTGGCGTAGACGCTGAGGAGATCGGTCGCGCTCACGTCCACGTCATCACGGAGCCGCTCGACCTGGTTGGGGCGATCGCCGAGCACGGCGTCGAACTCGGCCTGGGCGGTGGGCACCAGATCCGGATGGGCGACCCACGTGCCGTCGAACCCGTCGCCCGCCTCGCGGGCCTTGTCCTTGCGCACGCCGTCGAGGGCACGTTCATTGGCCTCGGCGTCCTTGCGGCTCGGGATGAGCGCGGCCATGCCGCCCATGGCGTGGGCCCCGCGCCTGTGACAGGTCGACACCAGCAGCTCACTGTAGGCGCGCATGAACGGCACCGTCATCGTGATCTGCGCGCGGTCGGGCGTCAGAAAGCGCTGGTCGGCCCGGAAACGCTTGATGGTGGAGAAGATGTAGTCCCAGCGGCCTGCGTTCAGGCCCGCCGAATGCTCGCGGAGCACGTACAGGATCTCCTCCATCTCGAACGCTGCCGGGATGGTCTCGATGAGAACGGTCGCCCGAATCGATCCTCGGTCCAGGCCGAGTGAGTCTTCGGCAATGACGAAGGCGTCGCGCCACAGCTCGGCCTCCTGCCAGGACTCCATCTTCGGTAGGTAGAAGTAGGGACCGGCACCCCGTTCCAGGAGCTCGGCGGCGTTTGCGTGCACGTACACGCCGAAGTCAAAGAGCCCGCCTGCCACGGGCTCGCCGCCAACTGTCACGTGCTTCTCGGGCAGGTGCCATCCGCGCGGGCGAACCAGCAGGGTGGCGGTCTCCTCCCCCAGCTCGTAGCGCTTGCCGTTCGAGGGGTCATCGAAGTCGATCCGGCGCCGGATGGCATCTGCCAGGTTGACCTGGCCCTGGCTCATGTTCTGCCAGCTCGGGGAGTTCGCGTCCTCGAAATCCGCCATGAAACCGCGGGCGCCGCAGTTCAGCGCGTTGATCACCATCCGGCGGTCGGTGGGGCCCGTGATCTCGACGCGCCGGTCGCGGAGCGCGGGCGGTGGCGGATCCACCCGCCAGTCGGGGTCATCGCGGATGGGCTCTGTGCCCGAGCGGAAGTCCAGGATGCCGCCAGTGTCCAGCTCGCGCTGCACCAGCAGGCGCTGGTTCAGCGCATCCCGGCGACGCCCTTCGATCTCGCCATGGAGCCTGGCCACCAGGTCCAGCGCGGCGGGGGTGATGACATCGGCCACGGGTCCCTCGACGGGGGCGTGCACCTCGATTCCGGCGGTGGAGCTCACGCGCTGGACACTAGTGGCTGACATAGGCTGCCGGTCATGACGGATCCAGTCACCTCTGCCGTGAACATCGCCGACCTCGAGCGGATGGGCGAAGCAGCGATGGACCCTGGCGCCCACGGGTACTTCGCGGGCGGCGCCGGCGACGAGGTGACGCTGCGCGAGAACGTGTCGGCCTTCAACGGCTGGCGGATCCGCCCGCGGGTTCTGGTCGACGTGAGTGAGGCCAGTCCCGCGACCACCGTGCTGGGCACGGACATCTCGATGCCTGTGGTGGTCGCGCCCGTCGCCTTCCAGCGCCTGGCGCACCCGGACGGCGAGGAGGGCATGGCGCGGGCCACGGCCGCTGCGGGCACGATCATGTCGCTCTCCTCCCTGGCCACGGCGCGCCCCGCGGACGTGGCCGCCGCCGCGCCGGGATCGCCCCGCTGGTTCCAGCTCTACTGCTTCTCCGACCGTGCGGCCACCGGCGCGCTGCTGGACGAGGCCGCGGCCAGCGGCTACAGCGCAATCCTCCTGACCGTCGACGCTCCGCGAGCCGGCCGCCGCGAGCGCGACTTCCGGACCGGCTTCTCGGTGCCGCCCGAGGTGACCGTACCGTCGGTTCAAGCCGCTACCGGGAGCACCAAGCCGATGACCCCGGCGGAGATCTTCGCTCTGGTCGACCCCAGCCTGGACTGGGACGACCTGGCCGAGCTGGTCGAGGGCTGCGCGCTGCCAGTGATCCTCAAGGGCCTGATGACCGAGGAGGACGCCCGGCTGGCCGTGGACGCGGGCGCGGCGGGCGTGGTCGTTTCGAACCACGGAGGAAGGCAGCTGGACCGCGTGCAGGCCACCATCGACGCCCTGCCCGAGGTGGCCGAGGCCGTCGACGGGCGGATCGAGGTACTGATGGACGGCGGCATTCGCCGCGGCACCGACGTGATCACCGCCTTGGCCCTGGGCGCCAAGGCCGTCCTGGTGGGCAGGCCCGCCCTATGGGGACTGGCCGCCGGCGGGGAGGCCGGCGCCCGTCATGCGCTGCAGCTGCTCCACGACGAGGTTGCACTGGGGCTGATCCTTGCGGGCTGCCCCACGCCGGATCACGTCACGCGGGCACACGTTCAGCGGGCAGGCCAGCCTCGCTGAGCGCCTTGACCGGCGCGGCCTGGTCCCAGCCTTCGGCGTCGATGACCTCGCGAGCGGCGCGTTGCCCGGACTGCACCGCGCCGTCCATGTAGCCGCTCCACACGGTTGCGGTCTCGGCCCCGGCCCAGTGCAGGCGGCCCACGGGATCCCGCAGCGCGGTGCCGAAGCCGGTCCAGGCACCCGGCGGCATGTAACAGCCGTAACAGCCGCGCGTGAACTCCTCGTCGGCCCAGCTGCGCTCGATGTAGTCGACCGGCTCCAGCGCACGGGGCCCGAAGTAGCGCGACAGGCAGTCGAGCACAACCTCGCGCCGGAGGGCAACGGGCTCGCGCCCCAGGAGCCGTGCCTGCCTCCCCTCGAGGAACCCGAGCAGCACTCCGGGGCTGCCTGAAGGCGGCGAGTTGTCGAAGGTCAGCTTGAGCGGGCCCGTGTCGCTGGTGGCCTGGCCGGTGAGGCCGTCCCCGCGCCAGAAGGGCTCGTTGTAAACGGCCATGCACTTGATCACCGCGCCCTGGGGCATCCGCTGGGTCAGCTGGTCGCGGAAGCCGGGCAGCGGCGGGTCATAGACAAGCCGGCCGCAGAGCGTCGGCGGCAGGGCCACGATGACCCGCCTGGCGCGGACGAACATCCCCTCGGCCGTGACCCGTGCGCCTGTCTCCGACTGGGCGATTCGCCGGACCGGGGCCTCGAGCACCACGAGCCGGCCCAGCTCCTCCGCCATGCGCTCGGCCACCAGCTGGGAGCCACCGACGAAACGGTCCTGCTGTGCGCCGCCCTCGGTGTCGACGAGCTTGTCGAAGCCGCCCGCCGAGTGGATGTAGAAGAGGACGTGGAGCAGGGACAGGTCCTCCGGCTGGGCAGCGAAGACCGCCTCCACGGCCAGCTGGACCAGGGACCAGGCGCCTTTGGTGAAGAGGTTGGCCCGCATCCACGACCAGAAGGTCTGAGCGTCCCACTCGGTGGCCTTGGCCGCCTGCCAGGGCGCCTCGAGCGGCACCTGCCGTGCCATGGCGTCGAGCTTGCGCTGCGCCCTGGCCAGATCCATCAGCGCCCGGCCGCTGATCCGGGGGATCGTCCCGGTGTGGCGGATGAGCTTGCCCTCGAACTCGATCACGTGCTTGCCGGTCGAGTACGTGGGAAACGTCTCGATGCCGAGCTCCTTGGCCAGCTCGGCGATGCGGTCCTGGGTGGGCCCGATCCACTGCCCTCCGACCTCGACCACCTCGCCGTTGCCGAGCGGCTCGTTCAGCAGGCGGCCGCCCACGCGGTCGCGTGCCTCGAGCACCACGACCGAGCGCCCGGCCTTCCTCAGCTCACGGGCAGCAGTGAGGCCGGCGAGCCCCGCGCCGATAACCGCGACGTCTACCTTTGCTTCCCCTCGGCCAGCCATTCAGGCGGACGCTACCGCAGCCGGTGGGATCAGTTCACGCTGAAAAGGCGCCAGGGGCCGGGCACGCCCTTGAGATCGTGCTCCCCGCGATCGGAGAACTCGATGCCCGCCCCGACCACGAGGTCCTTGACGGTCGAGGACACCATGACCTCTCCGGCGTCGGCCTGGCCCATCACCCGGGCCCCGATATGCACGGCCAGCCCGCCAACGTCGTCGCCGATGACCTCGCACTCCCCGGTGTGAAGGCCGGCACGTATCTCGATCCCGAGCCGCCGGACGGAGTCGACGATGGCCTGCGTGGCCTGTATGGCCCGTGCCGGCCCATCGAAGGTCGCCAGCACGCCGTCGCCGGTGGACTTGACCGCCCGGCCGCGATTCCGCTCCACATGCGTGCGGATCAACTCGTCGTGGCTCTCCAGGACCTCGCGCCAGCGCCGGTCGCCCATCTCGGCCGCGTGCTCGGTGGAGCCGACTATGTCGGTGAAGAGAACGGTGGCGAGCACGCGGTCGGGCTCGCGCTCCTGGCGCGCGCCGGTGAGGAACTCCTCGACCTCGGCCATCACGTCGTCGGAGTTGCCGCCGATGGCGAGGGCGTCGGTGCCGGGCAGCTCGACCAGCCGGGCGCACGGGATGTGCTCGGCCAGGTAGACGGCGTGCTCACGGAAGATGAACTGATCGTCGGTCCGCCGCATGACAAGGGTCGGCACCTGGATCGAGGGCAGGATGGCGCGCACGTCATGGTCGCCGGCCTGGAGCAGAAGGTGTCGCGCCACGCCCGGGCTGGCCCCGTAGCGCTGGAGCTTGCCGAACCAGTCCATGAAGCTCGGGTCATTCAGCCGCGAGGGGGCGAAGCCCGCGGCCCAGCTGCCATCGCCCCAGGTCTCGACCATCGCTTCGACCAGATCGGTGCGCTCGTCGCGCTTGTTGGCCCACGGGTAGTCGGGCGCCCAGGTCATTCGCGCCCACGCCGAGAACAGGATCAGCCCGGATACCCGGTCTGGGTGCGTGGCGGCAAAAAGCGAGGCCATGGCGCCGCCCTCGAGCTGGGCGAACAGAGCGGCCTTCTCGACCCCCGCGGCATCCAGGACCGCCAGCAGATCGTCGATCTGGGCCTCCAGTGGCGGCACGTCGAGGATCGGGTCCGAGAGCCCGGATCCCCGGCGATCGAACACGATCACGCGGGCGAACCGGCCGAGCTCCTCGAAGAAGCGCTGGATCACCGGATGCTCGTCGATCAGCTCCACGTGGGAGACCCAGGTGGGCACGTAGACGAGGTCCATCGGCCCCTCGCCCAGCACGCGGTAGGCAATGTGGAGATCGCCCGCTTTTGCGTACTGGGTCTTCGACTTGAGCTTCGAGGCCACGGTCCCTGATTCCGGATCGAGCTGCGGACAGAATTCCTGCCCTGAGACTACTGGGGCGGTGTGTCCGGCTTCGGGCGCGCGGGCAGCGTCACGCTGAATCTGGCGCCGCCGGCCTCCGAGCTGCCCACCTCGATCGAGCCCTGGTGGAGAGCCGCCTGCTGCCCGACCAGGGCAAGGCCCAGGCCCGATCCGTCACCGGCCGCTGTGGTGCCGCGTGAAAAGCGCTCGAAGATCGCGTCACGCTCGTCCTCGGGAACGCCCGGCCCGGCATCGTCGACCTCGAGTAACCCGCCGCCCTCGGGGGTGGTGTCCACGCGGAGGTCGACGCTGCCGCCGCCGTGCCGAACGGCGTTCTCGATCAGGTTGTCGACCATCAGGCGAACTCCGGCGGGCCAGGCCTCGATGGGCACAGGGTCTCCCTCGGCCAGGTCGATCCTTGCCTCGGGATGGCGGCGCCGCGCGGCCTCGACCGCGGCATCCACGAGCTCTCCCAGGTCTACGGGCTCATGCTCCATTCCGGCCCGCGCATCCGCGCGCGCCAGCGACTGGAGCGCGGTGAGCAAAGTGACCAGCCGCGCCTGTTCGTCGATCGTCTCACCGAGGATCTTGGTGCGCTCTTCCTGAGGGAGCCCGGGGTTGCGCTTCAGGGTCTCGAGGTTCGCGCCCATGACCGTGAGCGGCGTGCGCAGCTCGTGGCCCGCGTCTGCGGCAAAGCGCCGCGTGGCCTCGAGCGCGGCGACGGTCTCGCCGCTGGACAGCTGGAGCCTCTCGAGCATGGCGTTCAGCGTGGAGGCCAGCTCGTCCACCTCGGCGGGCCCGATGCCCACGGGAATCCTGACCGAGAGGTCGCTTGTGGAGGACACCTGCGTGGCGGTGCCCCGCAGGCGCCCGAGCGAGCGCAGGGCCACCGCCCCGAACAGCCACCCCGCCAGCGCGGCTCCCACCAGCGCGGCGATTCCGCCGGTCACCACGCGGCTGCGCAGGCGGCTGATGCTTTCGCTGACCGGAGCGAGCGGCGTGGCGATCTGTATCTGGCGCCCGATGTCGGGGGCGCCGAGCGGCGTGGCGGCGGAGATGGCGTACATCCGCCACTTGGCGCCGTTGACCTCGTGATCGGAGAGGCCGAGCGGAACGCGCACGGGCAGGCCCACGACGCCCGTCACGTCGCCGGCGGCTCCCACCACCACCCCGTTCTCGACCAGGCGGATCACGTCGCCCGATCCGGCAAGCGCGCGCTGCACCCTGTCGTCGAGCTCCGCCCCGGGCGCCGGCAGGGCGAAGGTCGTGCCCGGCCGCGGGGCCACCTGGTCGGCCCGGTCCACCAGCCGCTGGTTCACGGCCCGCAGCTCCGAGGTGGCGAAGCCGGTCACCACGCGCCAGCCCACGATGCCGACCACCAGGGCCACCGCTAGCACCGTGGCCAGGGCCACGCGGACGCGCAGGCTGCGGAGCATGGCGCTCAGGCTACGCGCGCAGGACGAAGCCGGCGCCGCGAACGGTGTGCAGGATCCTGTCGTGCCCGCCGGCCTCGAGCTTGCGCCGGAGGTAGCCGACGAAAACGTCGACGACGTTGGTCTGGACCTCGAAGGTGTAGCCCCAGACCTGCTCGAGCAGCTGGGAGCGGGTGAGCACCATGCCCGGATGCCGCACGAACGCGAGCAGCAGCTCGAACTCGCGGTTGGTCAGTTCGATGTCCTCCTCGCCCAGGGTGACCCGGCGGCGGGCGGGGTCGACCTTGAGCTCCCCGATCGCGATCGGGACCGCCGAGGTACCCGGCGAGCGGCGCAGAAGGGCATGCAACCGTGCCAGCAACTCCTCGGTGGCGAATGGCTTGACCACGTAATCATCGGCGCCCGCCTGCAGCCCGGCCACACGGTCGTCCACCTCGTCACGCGCCGAAAGCATCAGCACCGGCACGTCGTTGCCATCGGCACGGAGGTGACGAGCCACCTCGACGCCGTCCATGCGCGGCATGGTCACGTCGAGCACGATCACCGACGGCTGGGCGGCCGCGATCGCCCCCACGGCTTCGACGCCGTCGGCGGCGGTCTCCACGTTGAAGCCCTCGAGCGTGAGCGCACGTTCGAGGGCTTGCCGTATGTGCCTGTCATCGTCGACGACGAGAACCAGCGGGACCTCAGAGGTCGCTGTCATGTGCTCACGGTAGAGGAGGCGGCAACGGCGCGGGCGGCCCGCCCATCGGGCGCCGCGGCGCGGACTGCAGGAACGGGCGGGGCGGCGTGCCCGATTCCCACGCGTGGAGCATGCGATCGGCCTGCTCCCGGGTCAGGGCGCCACGGCCGACTGCTTCATCCAGGCGGTCCTGGAAGACCTCACGGAAGGCCGTCTCGACCTTCTCCGGGGTAACGCCGAGCTTCTTCGCCAACGCGGCATGGAACTCATCGCGCCGCTGTTGGAAGCGCTCGGGGTCGATCTGCATCCGGAAGCCGGGCGGCGGGCCCATCGGCCCCATCGGCCTTTGGCCGGGGCCCGGGCGGAATGGCATCCCGGGAGGCGGCGCGGCTGCGGCACTGCCGGGACGCACGTCTCCCTGCACCACGGCCATCGCACCGGCGCCGAGCAGCCCGGCGGTGGCAAGTGCGGTCATCTTGAGCGGTCCACTGGAGATCATCAGGATTTCCTTTTCCTCGGTGAAGGGAGATCCAATGGTCCGCAACGGGCCTGTGAGGGTGCTAAGACCCCGATGAAACTTCGGTGAGGCGACCCGCAAGGGTACGGGGCGCCGCATGGCGACGCCTATCGGCCCCCGTTACCAGCCGTTGTCTGTTGTTTCGCGGGGATCGCTCATGTATTGGGCCGGCGCCGCTGGGCGGGTCGGGCTCATTCCGTGTGGGCCGGCGCTCTCGCGCCTGCTCTTGAGGATCGGACGCGGCAGTATCCGGTGTCCGTTGCCTGACGCGCTCCCGCTCGCCGGCGAATCAAGTCTGAAGTTGTTCAACAAGGCAAACATCCAAGCCTCAGTCTCCGGTACCCCTACCGTGAGTCGGTCACCCGGTTGGGTGAAGTTTCGATACGAGTGCGGACGTTCCTTCCGGCGCCCACCTGTTTTTCAAGGTAGCGCTCGCCCATCCGATGTGCGCCGGTTGGCCTGCACCGGATCTGCACGCGATCTGCAGCCCGCCTGAACCCGCCCCTGAAAGACTCGCTCCATGCCGGAAGCACTCATCTGCGTCATCGAGGACGAACGCACCATCGCCGCGGCCATCGCCTCCCGCCTGCGGGCCGAGGGCTTCGCGGCCGAGGTGGCCCACGACGGAACCGCCGGGATCGAGATGTGCGAGCAGCTGCGCCCCGACCTGGTGGTGCTGGACCTGATGCTCCCCGGCACCGATGGCCTGGAGGTGTGCCGGCGGGTCCAGAGCTCACGGCCCGTCCCCGTACTGATGCTCACCGCCCGCGGCCAGGAGGAGGACGTCCTGATCGGCCTGGGTGTCGGCGCCGATGACTACATGACCAAGCCGTTCTCCCCCCGGGAGCTCGTGGCCAGGGTCCGCGCCCTGCTGCGCCGCGTCGAGCGCCGGCCCTCGCCTCCGGCGGGGCGCCTGAGGATCGGTCCGCTCGAGCTGGATCCGGGAGCCAGGCGCGTCCTGGTGGGCGGCAGCGAGGTGCACCTCACCCCCACCGAGTTCGACCTGGCCGCGCTCATGGCCTCGCGCCCCGGGATCGTGTTCAGCCGCGAGCAGCTGTTGGCCGATGTGTGGGGCTGGCGCGACAGCGGCGGCCTTCGCACCGTCGACTCCCACGTGCGCGGGCTCCGGGCCAAGATCGGCACCGGGCTGATCCGGACCGTGCGCGGGATCGGCTACTCGCTCGAGCCGGGGGGAGCCGAATGAGGCCGCTCGATCGCCTTCCCTCCATCAAGCTCAAGCTCGGCGCCGTGATCGTCGGCACGGTGGTCGGCACCGTCGCCGTGCTCAGCATCGGCAATCGCCTGGGGCTGCCCCTTTCGACCAGGGTGCTCGCCGCCACGGCCCTTGGCCTGCTGACGGTCCAGTTCCTGGCGCGTGGAATGACCTCCCCCCTGCGCGAGATGGCTTCGGCCACGCGCGCCATGGCCCAGGGTGACTACGACCGGCGGGTGACCGACACATCCCTCGACGAGGTCGGCGACCTCGCCCGCGCATTCAACGCCATGGCGTCGGAGCTGGCCGACGTGGAGCGCCAGCGCCGCGACCTGGTGGCCAACGTCTCCCACGAGCTGCGCACGCCGATCAGCGCCCTCCAGGCACTTCTGGAGAACATGGCCGACGGCGTGGAAGAGCCGGACCCGGAGGCCATCGAGGCGGCGCTGGAACAGACCCAGCGCCTGGGCCGGCTGGTCACCCAGCTGCTGGACCTTTCCCGCTGGGAGGCCGACGCCGTGCAGCTCGAGCGTTCGTCCTTCGGGATCCAGGAGCTGCTGGAGCAGACGGCCGGCGAGCTCAGCACGGGCGGCAACGGGTCCAATCCGGTCGTGGTCGAGACCCTCCCGCCCGACCTGCGGCTCACGGCCGACCGGGAGCGGGTACGGCAGGTGCTGACAAACCTGGTGGAAAACGCGGTGCGCCACTCTCCGGCCGGCAGCCCGGTGTCGGTCACGGCGACCGGGAACGGCCACGGCCTGCAGATCCTGGTGGAGGACCGCGGCCCGGGGATCCCTGCCGAGGAGCTGGAGCGGGTCTTCGAGCGCTTCTACCGTGCCGACAGCTCAAGGGCCGCAAACACGGGTGAGGCGGGCCTGGGCCTGGCCATCTCGCGCTGGATCGTCGATGCCCACGGCGGCTCCATCCGGGCCGAGGCTGGCCGGCCGGATGGCTGCCGCATGGTCGTGGAGCTGCCGCGATGAGCGCCGGGGCGGCACCTTCCCCGCCAGCCCCCTGGCTCACCCGGACCGCTCCGTGGTTCGCGCCGCTCTCCGTGGGCGTGGCGATCCTTGCCGCACTCAGCCTGGTGGATGAGCCGGTGGGCATCGGCTTCACCCTCGCCCTGGTTGTGATCTACGCGGCCGCTGCCGTTGCCACCGGCCGGCGCGCCGGATTTGCAGCGGTTTGCTGGTGGGGCGCGGCCCTCCTGGCGGGCATCGCCACGCTCCGCAGTGCCGGCTGGCTCGTGGCGCTCTGCCTGCTTGCCTCGCTGGCCCTGGCCGCGATCGCCGCGACCGAAGCCCGAACCTGGCGCGGGCTGCTGTTCACGTCCTTTGAGTCGACGCTGAGCGGGATCCTCGGGCTGGGGGTCATCGCCGGCCTGCTCGGGCGAGAGCGGAGGGAGCGCACGGGTAAGGCGGGACCGGTCGTCCGGGGCCTCCTGATCGCGGCGGCGCTGGTGCTCGTGTTCGGATCGCTCTTCGTGGCGGGCGACGCCGTTTTCGCCAAGACGGTGGCCGATCTGACGGGATGGCTGCCGGCGGTTGACGAGACGCTGCCGGTGCGCATCTTCACCGCCGCCGTGTTCCTCGCGCTGGCGGGCGCTCTGGCGCGGTTGGCCACGGCCACGGTGGAGCACACGCCCGATCCGAACCCCCGGGCCGGGCGCCTCGGCCGGATCGAGTGGACCATCGCCCTCGGGGCTCTGGACGCCCTGTTCGCGGTCTTCGTGGTTCTTCAGGCGATGGTCGTGCTGCGCGGCCACGAGTACGTGGTCCAGACAGCCGGGATGACCTACGCGGAGTACGTGCACCAAGGCTTCGCCGCCCAGATGGTCGCCGCCGCGCTGACCCTGACGGTGATCGCCGCCGCCTGGCACCTGGCCAGGCGCGACTCCCCCGCCGAGGACCGCCTTCTCCGCACGCTGCTCGGAGGGCTCTGTGGGCTCACCCTGGCGGTGCTGGCCTTCTGCGTGTGGCGGATCGACCTCTACGTAGAGGCCTACGGCGCCACCCAACTCCGGATCCTGGTTGTGGTCATCGCCATCTGGCTGGCCACCGTGTTCATCGCCCTGATCGTGGCCGGCATCCGGCGGTCGGCGTCGTGGCTGCCCCGAGCGGTGGTCCTCTCGACCGGTGCGATTCTCCTGGGCCTGGCTCTGGTGAACCCGGATGCCTGGATCGCCGACCGCAACATCGACCGCTATCAGCGAACCGGCAAGATCGACCTTCCCTACCTGGAGGGGCTCAGCGATGACGCCGTACCGGTGCTCGCCACGCGCCTTGCGGATAACCCCTCCCTGAACCTCGCGCAACACGAGGCCGACCTGCAGCCCCCCGAGGGCCTGGTCGGCTTCAACATCGGCCGGGAACGTGCCCGGGCCGCGCTGGATGCGCAGCCCCCACCGAACCCCTGACTACCAGGCGCCGCCGCCGCCGCCTCCGCCGCCGCCACCTCCGCCACCGCTGAAGCCGCCGCCGCCACCCGAGCTGGACTGCGGGGCGACCTGGCTCGAGAAGCTCGATGCGAATCCGTAGGCGGCCCCATACGTGAAGGCCGGGCTCGAGAAGAGCAGCGGCGCCTCATTCGGATCGGCCGGCACCGGCAGGCGGCCGGAGCGCACGATGGCCTCGGCGGTGTTGAACGCGACGGCGTAACAGAGGATCTGCTCCCAGAGCAGCAGGGTCGCAGCCGGCACATCCTCCAGGCGCGGAAAGTCCCTGGTCCACTTCTTGAAGGCCGCCCAGCGGGCGTTCTTCTCGCGTGTCTCCGGATCCATTCGCTTGAGGTTCTTCTCTGGTGTGAGGAGCACGAAGATGATCACGACGATCGACGGGATCACGATCGGGAACCAAGAATGGATCAGGTAGCCGGCTAGCCACGCGCAGCCGCCGAGCAGTACCACCGCCAGGCCCTCCATGAGCAGCGGGGAGCGGTTGAGATGCTTGAGCTCGGCGTCCTCGACCTTGTCCGCCGCCGCCTCGAGGCCCTCCCAGCGCCCGCGCCATGTGGCCGAATGCTTGGGCACGCGCTCGGGCAGGTCGCCGATGCAGCCGGGGCCCGACTCCAGGAGGTTGTCGAAGAAATCGAGGACCTTCGCCTCGTATGGCGTCAGGCCGGTGGCGTCGGGACGCGACGGCGCGATGGCCAGCTCCAGGTCGAGGTCGTTGTCGGCGTTCCTCTTGGGCTCCGTCGTGTAGTACCGCCGTCTGACGAGGTCGAAGAGGGTGGCCAGATGGGCGCGGCCCACGTCCTCGATGCCCTCGTTGGCCAGCAGCTGCGCGACCAGCGGGATGTCCTCGTAGGGCGGTGCCGACAGGTGCTCGGGGACGCCCGCCACGGGCAGCTCGCGGCGGCGGTAGAGGGCCAAGCCCATCAGCAGAGCCACCAGGGCCGCGGGGACGGTGCCGACCAGCAGCGAGGCGATCCGGGACCACCGCTTGATGGCTGCGAAGCCCTGTTCCTCCGAGACAACCTTCGCGAGACCATCGCCCTGAACCTGGCGCGCACCCGTCACCGACTGGAAGGCCGATCGGGGCACGGTCCCGCGGAGCTCGACCCAGGTCTCGCTGGGCACGTCCGAGGTCTGAAGTGTGAGGCCATCGGACGTGATGGCGGTGGCGCCATCGGCCTTGAAGTCCTTCGAGTGGCCGTACACGCGCACCAGCTGGTCGCTTCCGCTCACGCCCGGTGGCAGCACCAGCTTTGCGGTCAGCGCGCCCAGGCCGCGGTCCCACTGGTCGCCCCACACCTTCCAGTTGACGTCGACGATGTCGTCGTAGGCCACCGTCGCGCCGATTGCCCGGTACGAGACGGTGAAGGTCCTGAGGCCTGGCTCGGCCTTGTAGTGCCAGACGATCCGCTTGACGTCGCCCTTCGTGATCTCGCCGAACAGCCCGGGGGTGTCGTCGGAGCCCAGGGTGGTGTCGCCGCCGGGCTGGTACTCGCCCTCCACGTCATCGCTCACGTGGATGTCGGTGATGTCGGCGCGCTCGGTGGTGCCGGGCAGGGTGACGGGTACGTCGCGGTAGGCGCCCTTGCCCTTGGTCTGGAAGTTGAAGGTCAGGTTCTCCGTGACCAGCAGCGATGCGTCATCGGCCAGGCGCAGCTCGATGTCAGCGTGGTCGAGGTCGTACTGGGCCGCGGCAAGCGCACTCGGAGCCGCAGGCCCGACGAGCAGAACCGCAGCCAGCGCGAAGCCGGCGAGCCCCGCGGGTCTACTGAGCGAAGGAGACCTGCGGAGCTTCACGGCTGCCCTCGTCGGCCTCGAAGAACTCGCGCTTCTGGAAGCCCATCATCCCGGCGATCAATACAGCCGGGAAGACCTGAATGGCGCTGTTGTAGCTGTTGACCACGTCGTTGTAGACCTGGCGCGCCACGGAGATCTTGTCCTCCGTGTCGGAGAGCTCGGTCTGGAGCTCCAGGAAGTTCTGGTTGGCCTTCAGGTCCGGGTAGGCCTCGGCGATCGCCAGCAGGCCTCCGAGGGCGCGGGTCAGCATGTTCTCGGCCTGGGCTCGCTCGGCCGGGTCGGAGCCCTGGGCGCTCACTGCGGCAGCGCGAGCCTGGGTGACGGCCTCGAAAGTGCCCCTCTCGTGAGCGGCGTAGCCCTTCACGGTCTCGACGAGGTTCGGGATCAGGTCGGTCCGGCGCTTTAGCTGAACGTCGATCTGGGCGAACGAGGACTCGCAGTTGACGCGCAGCTGGACGAGCCGGTTGTACGTGGTGACCAGCAGCAGCCCGAGGACCACGATGACGGCGACGATGACGATCAGAGCGACCATTGACGGCGGACTCTAGCGCGTCAGTCGTCGAACTCGGCGGGCCGCTTCTCCAGGAAGGCACCGATGGCCTCGCCCAGGGCGGCTCCGTGCACGGCCATGATCTGCTGGCGGTCCTCGTACTGGACCGCCACCTGCTCCGAGGGGATCTCGAGGGCCGACCACATTCCCTGCTTGGTCAGCCGGATGCCCCAGGGCGCCCAGGCCGCGATCTGGCTGGCGCCCTCGAGCGCCCGGCTCAGGAGGGCCTGGTCTTCGACCACGTCAGCCACCAGGCCGATCCGGCCGGCCTCTTCGGCATCCACCCGTCGCGCGGTGAGCATCAGCTCGTGCGCCCGTGAGGCTCCGATCAGGCGGGGCAGCAGCCAGCTGGTGCCCATGTCGCAGTTGGATACCCCGATGTTCACGAACGCGGCGCGGAACACCGCGCTGCGCGCCGCGTAGCGGATGTCGCAGCCCAGGGCCAGGGCCATGCCGAAGCCGGCGGCCGGCCCGTTGACCGCCGCGATGATGGGCTGAGGCGTGCTGCGCAGCCTCAGGATCAGGCTGGACATGTGCTCCTGGTTGCCGAAGTGGTCGCGGGCCGAGTCCGTGCCGGTGTTGTCCGGCGCGGCGCCGTAGCCCTGGAGATCGAGGCCCGCGCAGAATCCGTGCCCGGCGCCGGTGAGCACGACGGAGCGGCACGAGCGGTCCGCGGCGATGTCGGCCAACTCGTCGTGAAGTGCCTGGCACAGCTCAGCGCCCATCGTGTTGAGCTGATCGGGACGGTTGAGGGTGATGAGCCGGACGTGCGGCTCGGGGCGGCCGGTCAGCAGCACGTCCGCCACGCGGACCTACCCCATCGCCCGGGCGATCACGAGGCGCTGGATCTCGTTGGTGCCCTCGTAGATCTGGCACAGCTTGGCGTCGCGCATCATGCGCTCGACCGGGTACTCGTGGACGTAGCCGTATCCGCCCAGGACCTGGACGGCCTCGGTGGTCACCCACATGGCGGTGTCGGAGGCGAAGAGCTTGGCCATGGCCGTGTACATGCCCAGATCGGGATCGGCCCGGTCGATCTTGGCGCAGGCCGTGTAGAGCAGCTCGCGGGCCGCCGCCGTGCGGGTCTGCATCTCTGCGAGCTTGAAGGAGATCCCCTGGAACTCCATGATCGGCCGTCCGAACTGCTGGCGCTCACGCGCGTAGTTGTTGGCGTAGTCGGTGGCGCCCTGGGCCAGGCCCACGCTCTGCGCCGCCACACCGAGCCGCGAGCGGTCGAGGGTTCCAAGGGCGACCTTCATGCCCTCGCCCTCGGCGCCCAGCATGTTCTCGGCCGGCACGCGGACCTCCTCGAAGACCGGCGCGCCGGTGGGAGAGCCGTGCATGCCCATCTTGTGCTCGAGCTTGCCGGTCGAGACACCGTCGAGCGTGGTGGGCACCACAAAGGCCGAGACGCCCTTCGAGCGGCCCGCCTTGGGATCGGTCTTGGCGAAAACGACGTAGAAATCCGCGATTCCGCAGTTCGAGATCCAGTTCTTGCTCCCGTTGATGATCCACTCGTCGCCGTCGTGCACGGCGGTGGTGCGCATGCCGCCCGGGTCGGAGCCGGCATCGGGCTCGGAGAGGGCGAACGCGGGAGCCCATTCGCCGCTGGCGCACTTGGGCAGGAAGCGCTGCTTCTGCTCCTCGGTGCCCGCCAGGCGGATCGGCAGGGTGCCGAGCTCGTTGAGCATGAGCATCAGCGCGGTAGAGGCGCATGCCTTCGAGATCTCCTCGATGGCGATGTTCAGCATCAGCGTGCCGGTGCCCGTGCCGCCGTACTCAGGCTCGAACGGCAGGGCAAAAAGGTCGTGCTCGGCGAAGATCTCACGGAGGTCCCAGGCGTACTCGGCCTTCTCGTCGATCTCCTGGGCCCGCGGGGCGACCTTCTCCTCCGCTATCTGCCGGATTGTGTCGCGGAAGTCCTTGAACTCCTGCGGGATCGAATAGAGGTCCGTAACCGTCGCCGACATGGGGCGAGGAGCATATATAGGGGGCTCCGACCTTGCCCGGAGACGGCTCTAGCTATCCTCGAGAGAGTCAATTCGAGGCGGAGGCCGGAATGCTTCAGCAACAGCTCCCATGGTTCATCGGCGGCCCCGTCATGGGCCTCTGCGTGGTCGCGGCGCGCGCCCTGTTCAATGGGCGCCTGGGAGTGACCGGCGGCTTCTCCGAGATCATCTCCAAGGTCTCGCGGGGCAGCCTCAGCTTCGACTGGCGCGGGTGGTTCGCGCTGGGGATCGTCGTGGCCGGGGTCGGCTTCGCCCTCCTCGCCGGCCAGCAGTCCTTCCAGGGCTACGGCTGGCTGACACGCACGTTCGCGGAGTCCTCGATCTGGATCCCGGTCATCCTGGTGGCCTCCGGCCTGCTGATCGGCTTCGGGGCCAAGACCGCCGGTGGGTGCACCTCGGGCAACGGGCTGAGCGGCACATCGTCGCTGTCCGCCTCGGGCATCCTCTCCACGTGCGTGTTCTTCGGCACGGCGATCGTCGTGGCCAACATCATCCAGGTGGTGATCTAGATGCTGAACCGCGCGTCCGGCCTGGTCATCGGCATCGTCTTCGGCGCGATGATCTGCTGGACCGGGATGATCAATCCCGATGTGATCCTCGGCGCGCTGACCTTCCAGAGCAGCTACCTCTTCCTGTTCATGGGATCGGCGGTGGGCACGGGCGCCCTCGGGCTCTTCATCCTGCGCAAGCGGGCGCCGAAGGCCGTGCTGGTCGACGCCAAGGTGGCCTGGAAGGACGACCCGCCCGCAAGGCGCCACGTGACCGGCAGCCTGATGTTCGGCGTCGGCTGGGGCATCGCGTGCGTGTGCCCGGGCCCGATCCTGGCGCAGCTCGGCCAGGGCATCCCCTGGGCGATCTACTCCTTCGTCGGGGTGGTCGCCGGGGTGTTCATCTACCTGCGCCGCGGATCCGTGGAGACCGAGCCGGCCGGGGATCACGCCGCCGCGCAGGCCGCGCCCGCCGCAGCCGTCAACTAGCCGACAATCCCGCCTGGGACGCCCTATAGGGGCCTAGGACGGGTTCGTCGATTCGAAGAACTTCTTCGTCATCCGCTCGATCGTGCCCTTGGTGCGCTGGGTGATCGTCCCGAGCAGCTCGCCGAGCGCCTTGTGGTCGAGCTCGGAGTCCAGGACGCCGCCACTCGGCAGCCAGTAGAGCTCTCGCCCTTTGATTGACAACTGGTCGTCGTCCGTCCCCAACCCAAGAGCCTTGCTCTTATTGCTCGCCGTTGGCGCCGCCTTGAGAAACGTCACTTGGAGCTTCCCGGCTGACGCCTCGACCGCCGCTGGGTCGAAGGGCTCATGGGAGGCGATGGCCCTCACCTCCTTGGCAGACCGGACGAACACCGGCGCCCCGTAGCCCAGTCCCGCTTCCAGGCCCTCCTCGATCCGCGCCTCCAGCGCCGCATCACCCGTCAGATCACCCGGGTCGAACACGACATTCCCACTGGCCTGAAAGACCGCCACGTCCTGGAAGCCCATTCCCTCGAAGAGGGACTTGAGCTCCGGGTTGGTCAGGCGGTGGCCGCCGACGTTCATACCTCTCAGGAATGCGGCATGTGTTGACATGACTCCCGCACCGTACAATTGACAGTGCACTGGGGGCGAATCAGATTCGACGTGGTGATTCGTCGCGGTGTTTGCGAGTCGAGGACCCCGGTCGGCCTCGTAAAAAATCCCGGGAAAACCATAAGTGCGGACTCTCACGAGTACGCCCTCGCCGCCTAGATCAAACTAGGACGGTGAGGTGTCGGCCCGCCCTCGGCCCGTGGGGTGGATCGCCGGCATCAAAAACGGGCTCCACCTTCGCCGAGTGCCCTTGGCGGCGAAGGGACAACTAAGGGGGCTGGCTCACCGTAACCCCGCCGGCACGGCGATCGGAGAGCGAGAAACTGAGTGCCGGCTACGCTCGTAGACAGCACCGTTGTCAGCTCCGCGGACGCCGGGGCAGTACCGGCCGCCTCCATGAAAATCGAACGAGCCGCCTTCACAAGAGGCGGCTCGTTTCGTTCCCGGGACCCTCTAGAGTCAGAAGCCGTGCGAGGGCGCAACGGGATTCGCTGCATGGAGGCCAAACTGCTGGTCGCGTTTGTCTGCGGGCTCCTGGCCGTCTTGCCTGCAGGGGCGCTGGCCAAGGGCAAGAAGCCGCCGTTCGTCTTCGGCCAGAGCAACACACCGCAGGCCACCGTCAAGGCGGTGACCACAGGCCCCTACCTCCCGGGTCAGCCGGTGACATTCCAGGCAACGGCAACGGTGCCCTACGGCCAGGTCATCATCGACGCGTCCATCTGCATCAGTCCGCCGGCCTACGTGACGAGCGGGGGCGAGGGGCCGTTCGACTTCGTCTCGGCGACTCCCTCCGCGACATCCGTGACCGGCAATGGCGTCGCCTGCTTCGACCTGGGCGACATCGGCCCGGGGGTGAGCACCAGCGTCGTCACCGTCACCTATCAGGTGAGTGAGGCCGCCGGAGACTTCAACAACACGCTGGCGGTGGGCACGGTCTCCCTGCTTTCCGGGACGGACCCCCTCGCCGCCGGGGATTTTCCGGCAGACATCACACCGGTGGGGTTGTCGGTCGGCTCGTCCACGGGCTCGGCCGCCGTAGCCGGCGGCGACACGCTGACACTCGACACCGAGCTCACCAACCTCTCCCAGCAAGCGATCCCGACGACGGGCGGGCAGGTCTGCGCCGCGCTGCCCAAGGAGTACTTCGCCGCCGGCCCGCCTGTGTGCTCCCCCGTTTCCTTCTCGGGCTTTTTCCAGCCCGGCGCCACCACGCAGGGTCAGATCGCGATCAACACCAGCGGGGCCAGCGCCATGGGCGGCCCGCCTGCCCTGATTTCGACCACCGGCACGTTTTTCAGCACCGGGGTCAACCTGGTTTCACCGCCGGTGGGCCTGCCGGTGAAGGTCATCCCCCAGGGACCGGCTCCGACCGCGGCCCAGTCGTTCTCGCCCGCCCCGCCCTTCTTCCAGGGACAGAAGATCGCCAGCGAGGTGAGCCTGAACCCGAACGGCGGCTCGGTTCAGCTGACCGGCACGTCCGCGTGTCAGACCTACGACCCCGCCGTGCTCGAATTCGTCCCTGGCAGCGGGACCACCAGCGCCGGCCCGGGGCGTGCCTGTGCCGCCGTCAAGCCCACAGAAGCCAATCCCTCCCAGCTCAGCTTCAACTACCAGGTGCAGGACGACGCCCCGTATGGGAGCTTCCAGGTCAAGGCGAGCGCCGAGGCCGGCCAGACCGCAGAGGTCGAGGCTCCGGCGCTCAGCGGCAGTGTCGCGGCAGGCGGCCCACAGGTGTCGGCCGTGATCACGTCGACGTCGGTCGCGCCGGACCCGACGAAGGGCCTCTTGGACCAAGACCCCGTGACCTTCGACCTGGACGTGATCAACACCGGGATCGGGCCGCTGAGCGGTGTCCAGGCCTGCGTGAACCTGCCGGACAACCTCCAGTACGACAGTGCAACGCCCGCCCCCACCAACACGCCCCAGCACAATCAGCCGGTCTGCTTCGCGGTCGGCACCCTGCAGCCAGGCGCCAAGTCGACGATCGACCTGGACACGGAGGTCTTCAACCTCAGCAACCAACAGGAGGAGGACGGCTTCCCGGTCAGCGTGCCGCTCACGGTCTCGGCCGATCAGACCGAGGATGCCTCCGACGGCGCTTACATCTCGCTGGGCTTCGAGGGAACCAGCGCGCAGGTGGGCTTCGAGAACAACATCGTCTCCTCCGCCCCATTCTCCCCTGGTGAGACGGCGCTCGTCCACTTCAGCATCATCGGCGGCACGGGTCACGAGTATTCCTACGACGCCTGCTTGGGCTATCCCGAAGGCGTGATCAGCCTGACAACGTCGGATCCGTCCCCGCTGGCCGGGACCGCCTCCGGCGAATGGTGCGCAGGCAACAACCCGCAGAACCTCCCGGCCGGCCAGCAAGGGGGCGGGCTTCTGGAATTTCAGATACCGGTGACCTCCGGGCCGGGGGTGATCGCGTCAACCATGGAGACCGAGGACCTCATTGGAGTCATCGACCTGCCGCCCCAGACCTACTCGCCGATCACCGAGCAGGGGCCGTCGGTGGTCGCCCAGTCAACTCCCAAGCAGATTCCGCCCGGCCCCTACGACCAGAACGACAAGATGGCCTTCAACCTGCTGGTGGCCAACTCCGGTACCGAGCCGCTGACCAACGTCCAGGTTTGCGACGACTTCTCCTCGGACCTGTCGATCTCCGGCTCCAGCGGCTCCGAGATCTGTTATCCCGCCCAAGGAGATCCCCCGATCGACCTCGACGTCGGCGAGGTCCAGGAAATCGAGCAGGAGTTCACCGTGGAGAGCGCACCGACCCAGGCAACACCCGGTTCGAACATCCTCACCGCCTCCGCCGACCAGGTCGAGCAGCCTTTCACGGACGACCAGAACTACGTGCTCGGCAACGGCTCATTCGGGCTCTCGAGCCAGCTTGTGGACAGCCAGGGCGATCCGGTCTCGAGCGACGAGATCACGCCGGGTGCGGACTACGCGGTCGAGACAACCGTGTCGAACGCCTCGGCCGCGGACATCTCCGACCTGCAGGTCTGCGTGTCGAACGAGTCCAACGTGATCCCGGGCGCGATCAACACGGTGCCGGTGAACACATCGCTCTACGAAGGCGCGTTCCCCACCAGCACGGGTACGTCCCGCTGCTTCACGGCGTATGAGGTCGTGGCCGGGCAGACGGTGAGCTATGACTTCAACTTCGAGGGGGTGTACCCGTCTCCGCCCGGCAACTATGACTTCACGGTCACGGCAACGGAGCCCGCTACCAGCACCACCATGACCGACACGGTCGACTACGAGATCGTGCCGGTGCCTGTTCTGACCACGGAGGTCGCGCCCAAGCTCAGCCCCGACTTCGACTACGCCGGCGGACAGATCCCATTCACCTTGACCGTGGAGAACAGCTCACAAGCCACGGCAGCGGCCGAGGACGTCACGGCCTGCCTCGACCTCTCCAACACCAAGATCGGCTTCGAGTCCAACGACTCGTCCGGCAGCCTCTCGGTCAACGGCCAGGGGGAGCCCTGCCTGAACCCATCGTCGATCGCGATTGGCGGGCAGGCATCGGCCAAGGCGGAATATGAGATCCCCTACGAGAAGGGGCTTGGCTCACAGGCGGGCAAGGCCACGTTCTGCGCCACCGCCACAAATGGCTACGACGAGAACGGCGCGAACTGCAGCAGCGCGCCGTACAGCTTCGACACCCAGGGCAATCCCTCGGTGTCCGCGGGCGGACAGAGCATCAGCATCAGGGGCGAGGTGAGCAAGAAGCGGGTCGGATCCGGGCATCACCTGCGCTACAAGCTCTTCGCCGACAACGTGTTCTTTGACAGTGCCATCGGCCCCGAGGCCCCGGTCCCGCTGTTTGCGCCGCGGATCTGCCACCTGATCCCCGAGGGCTTGGCCCTGGATGGCTCGAATCATCCGCGTCGCGAGCTTACGATCAGCCGCCGGGGCCACAAGATCTGCCTCCCCGGCTCCGAGCTGCCGGAGCGAGCCGGCGCCAAGCTCCAGCTGCGCTACCTGGTCAAGCGCGATGCACCGCGAAAGATCCGTGCCCACGCCCAGCTCAAGGCCCCGGTGCTCGGTTCGTCCGGCGGCCAGCCGGGGCCTGAGAAGCCGGGGCCGCCGAGCCAGACGCTCGTGGTCGAGCACACCGGGCGCTGACGCATCCATGCGAGGCAAGCGGATCGTGATCACGGGCGCCACCAGCGGGATCGGGCAGGCGCTGGCGCGCGACCTGGCCGGCCGGGGCCCCGACATCACCCTGCTCGCGCGCAGTGCAGATCGAGCCGCGACCACGGCGGCCATGCTCGCCGAGCTGCCGGGATCCGCCGGCCAGCCTGAGGTGGTGCTGTGCGACCTTGCCGACCTTGCCTCGGTGCGCAAGGCGGCGGCCGAGCTCCACTCGCGCTACAGCGCCATCGACGTGCTGGTGAACAACGCGGGCATGCGCACGTTCAACCCCGAGCCGAGCGCCGATGGCTACGAGCTGATGATGGCCAGCAACCACCTCGGCCCGTTCCTGCTGACCAACCTGCTGCTGGATC
>JAXDIE010000093.1:0-5078 GCA_034664165.1 Thermoleophilaceae bacterium
AGCACGTGGGATTCGCCCCTCAGCCCCTGCCCCGAGCACCGGCCCTCGGAGTTGGCGCTGCCAGACGACTCAAAGTCTTCGAGCGCGCCGCAACCGGCGCCTTCATTGCCCGCCGTAAGGCGCCTAGGGCTCCGACCGCCTCCGCGCGATCTGCTCGTCCGCACGCGCCTTCGCCGCCGCCGGTACCAGCTTGCTCACCTTCATCCGGTTCTCCGCGATCTGCCTGTAGCCCCAATTCATGAGCCCCGGGACGCTCCGGGCAACAAACGCCACCGGCGCACCCGCGGGCAGCAGCGCCGCCAGCGGGGCCAGCGCCGCCCCACCCGAGTAAACAGTCCCATCGGGCATCACCAGGTGTGAGCTCTTCATCCGCTCGTCGGCCGGGACCGACGACAGGAGCTCCGCCGCCCCAGGCTCCTGGAGCGTCGCCAGGTCCAGAACCCGGTCCTTGTCCCACGCGAGGACTCTGGCCACCGACCAGCGGCAGAAGCCGCAATCCAGGTCATAGACCAGAATCGGCCGGGGGTGGTACTCATCAGACGAGTTCGGTATCATGCGTATCGCTCCAGTCGCCCCATCGAGAGGACACATCTTGACCGCAACAGAGAGTCCGAGCCCGGTCCCGTCGTTCTCCGCCGATCTGGCCGCCGCGCTCACGCCGCAGTCGCTCGCCTGGCGTACCGCCAGTGACTTCCGCGGCTTCCTCCTGGCCGGCAGGGCGCTCCTCCTCCAGGTGGCGCACCCGACCGTCGGCGCCGGGGTCAGTGAGCACTCCGACTTCAAGGCCGATCCGTGGGGCCGCCTGATCAGGACGCTCGACTTCCTCAACGGCGTTCTCTACTCCGACGATGCCGAAGGCGTCGCCGCCCGCATGCGGGCGATGCACAAGACGATCAAGGGCGTGAAGCCCGATGGCACCCGCTACCACGCGATGGAGCCGGAGGCCTTCACCTGGGTCCACGCGACATTGGTCGAGAGCATGGCCGCAGCCAACCAGGCCTTCGCCAAGCCGCTGACCCTCACCGAGCTCGACCGCTTCTATTACGAGATGCGCGGCGTCGGCGCCCTGTACGGCGTGCGCGAGCGCGACCTTCCCGAGGACTGGAAGGGCTTCATGGAGTACTACGACTGGATGATCGACGAGCGCCTGGAGAACAACGACTCGGTGCAGGACGTGCTCGCCACGATGGGCAAGCCCGCTCGGCCGCACCGGGCGATCCCCAAGGGCCTCTGGAACTTCGCGTCCCGCCCGGCGTCGAAGGCTCTCTGGGTCGGCACGATGGGCCTGATCCCCGCCAGGCTGCGCGAGCGCTTCGGGGCCGAGTGGACCGCGGGCGACGAGCGCATCCTTCGCGTCATGAAGTCGACAGCGCGCGGGGTGGACCCGGTCGTTCCCGACAGCCTCAGGGTCTTCGGGCCGCGCTACCTGCAGCTGCGCGGGCGCTACGGCCCACCGGTCCTGGGCCCGGGGGCGCAATGAGCACGACGCTCGAGTCGGTGCTCGTCCGCGCGCTATCGCCGCAGGAGCAGGACACGAGCGACGCGATGTCGGACCGCATCCTCGACGCGGCCCTCGAGCGCGTCGCCGCCTTCGGCGTGCGCCGCACCACGATGGACGACGTGGCCGAGGCCGCCGGGGTCGGCCGGATGACCGTGTTCCGGCGCTTTGGCAGCAAGGACGCCCTGATGGAGATCTTGGCCGTGCGCGAGGCCCGGCGCTTCCTTGACGCGATCGACGAGGCGGCCGGGGGCATCGAGGACCCAGTCGAGCGGATCGTCGAGACCTCGGTGGTCGCGCTGCGCTTCGCCTCGACCAACCCGTTGCTGGGGCGGCTGAGCCGCCTGGAGCCGGAGACGGTCCTGAGCATCCTCCGGGCCGACACCCCGCCGCTCATGTCGATCGCGCGGAGCTACGCCAAGGCCCAGCTGCTGAAGGACCGCGACGCCTTCGGCGAAATCGACGTGGACCTGGTTGCCGAGGGCCTGGTGCGGATGGCGCTCTCCTTCATCCTCGTTCCGGCCGGCCCGGTGCCGCTGGAGGACGAGGACGCCACGCGCGCCTTCGCCCGCGCCACGCTGGTCCCGCTGCTGCGCGGATAACCTCCGGGCGGTGAGTGCCGCCGAACCGCAACTGCTCTGGGAGCCCTCGGCCGAGATGGTCGAGCGGGCCGAGCTCACGGCGTACATGCGCTGGCTGAAGGAGACACGCGGCCTGGAGTTCGACACCTACGACGACCTCTGGAGATGGTCGGTCGAGCACCTCGAGGACTTCTGGGCGACGGTCTGGGAGCGCTATGGCGTCGTGGCCGACGGCTCGCACGACACGGTCCTCGCCGATGACTCGATGCCCGGGGCCAAATGGTTCCCCGGGACCCGCCTCAACTACGCCGAGCGAATGTTCGCCGGCAAGCCCGATGACCGCGTGGCCATCCTCCACGCCTCCGAGACCCGCGAGCTGGCTGAGCTCACGTGGGGCGAGTTGCGCGAGCAGGTCGAGCGGATCCGAGCCGGCCTGTCAGGCCTGGGGGTCGGCAAGGGGGACCGGGTGGTGGCCTACATGCCGAACCTGCCCGAGACGGTCGCGGCGTTTCTCGCGACCGCGTCTCTCGGCGCCATCTGGTCCAGCGCCGCGCCGGAGTTCGGCGCGCGCTCGGTGGTCGATCGCTTCGCCCAGATCGAGCCGAAGGTGCTGCTCGCGGTCGACGGTTACCGCTACGGCGGCAAGGACTTCGACCGTATGGAGCTGGTGGCCGAGCTGGAACAGGAGATGCCGAGCCTGGAGCATACGGTCGTACTTCCGTACGTCAGCGCGGAGCCGGACCTCTCAGGCCTGAAAAAGGGCCGGCTCTGGCCCGACCTGGTGGCCGAGCGCGCCCCGCTGGCCTTCGAGCGGGTGGAGTTCGACCACCCGCTCTGGGTGCTCTACAGCTCGGGCACCACCGGCCTGCCCAAGGCGATCGTCCAGGGCCAGGGAGGCATCCTGCTCGAGCAGCTCAAGAAGGGCTACCTGCACCTCGACCTGCACGAGGGCGATCGGATCTTCTGGTTCACCACCACCGGCTGGATGATGTGGAACTTCCTGGTGGGAGGCCTGCTCACGGATGCGGCGATCGTCCTCTATGACGGCTCACCGGCACTCGATGACATGCGCGTGCTCTGGGATCTGGCCGAGCGGGCGAAGGCCACCACCTTCGGCACCAGCGCCGGTTTCATCGCGGCCTGCATGAAGGCGGGGGTCGAGCCTTCGTCGTTCGACCTCTCGGCGCTCACCGCTGTCGGCTCGACGGGCTCGCCACTCTCGCCTGAGGGCTTCGAGTGGGTCTACGAGCACGTCGGCTCGGACACCTGGCTGTTCTCCACCTCCGGCGGCACCGATGTGTGCACCGCCTTCGTCGGCGGCGTGGCCATCCTCCCCGTCTATCGCGGCGAGTTGCAGGCCCGTTCCCTCGGTTGCGCGGTCGAGGCCTGGGACGAGGATGGAAACGCGCTGATCGACGAGGTGGGCGAGCTGGTCGTGACGCGCCCCATGCCCTCGATGCCCGTCTTCTTCTGGAACGACCCGGATGGCTCCCGCTACCGCGAGGCCTACTTCGAGATGTACCCGGGGGTCTGGCGGCACGGAGACTGGATCCGGATCACGCCCCGTGGCACGTCGATCATCTACGGCCGCTCCGACTCGACCATCAACCGGGGCGGGGTCCGGATGGGAACGTCGGAGATCTACCGGGTGGTGCTGGGCCTGGACGACGTGGTCGACGCCCTGGTGGTCGATGTGCCAAACGAGGACGGCGGCGATGCATGGATGCCGCTGTTCGTGGTCCTTCGGGAGGGAGTCGAGCTGGACGAGGACCTGACCAAGGCGATCAAGCGCGAGATCCGCGAGCACTGCTCGCCGCGGCACGTGCCCAACGACGTGATCCCTGTTACCGAGGTGCCCAGGACGCTCTCGGGCAAGGTGCTCGAGGTGCCCGTCAAGAAGATCCTGATGGGCATGGCGCCCGAACGCGCCGCGAGCCGCGACAGCCTGGCCAACCCGGCTGCGCTGGATTGGTTCGTGGACTTCGCGAAGGCCCGCGCCTAGGAGCGCCGGCGTCCCGACAGGGCGCCGATCAGCACCAGCGAGATCCAGAACATCTCGGCGCCGCCCGCGGTGAGGAAAGCGAGCGGGATGGAGAGCGTGAACACGAGCGGCGTTGCGACCAGATCGATCAGGTCACGCCGGCGCGCTTCGGGGACGAGCAGGCCCTTGCGGCGCGCGTGCGTGTAGGAAAAGCTGAAGACCGCGGAGCTGAGCGCGATGGTCCCCGCATACAGCGCCACCGATGCGGGCGCCTCGTGGGTTGCCAGCACGCCGGTCGGAAAGGGCACGAACGCGACCAAGCCCAGGTACAGCAGATTCAGCCAGGTAAGGCTTCTGTCGAGCGTAGAGACCTCGTGGAAGAAGCCGTGGTGCCTGACCCACATCAGGCCAAGCACTGCAAAGCTCAGGGCGTAGGCCTGGATCTGGGGGATCAGCCCCAGCAGATCCGCGGCCACGGTGACATTCGTCGTTCCGTGTGGGAGCTTGATGTCAAGGACGAGCAACGTCAGGGCAATCGCGAACACGCCATCGCTGAGAGCGTTGGTCCTCTCGAGATTGAACCGCTCGAAGCCGGACTCCGCCCCCGAGCTCACCAGCCTTCGACGAACAGGTCCAGAGCCAGCGTCCCGCCGGACACCGCTACGTACTTGTCCAGGTCGGTCTCTCCGGCCTCGCGCATCACCTCGTCGTCGATGAACACGTTCCCTGTGCACTCGCGCGGGTCCCGGGCGAGGATCACGGCGGCGGCATCGGCAACGATCTCCGGCGTGCGCGCCTGCGCCATTGCGGCGTCGCCGCCCAGCAGGTTCTGCACGGCGGCGGTCGCGATCAGCGTGCGTGGCCAGAGGCAGTTGGCGCCGATGCCGGCCTCGGCCTCGTCGGCGGCCAGTCCGAGGGTGATCATCGTCATGCCCATCTTCGACAGCGTGTAGGCCGAGTGGCTCCTGAGCCACTTCGGGTCGGCCGAGAGCGGGGGCGAGAGCGTGAGCACGTGAGC
>JAXDIE010000100.1:0-2787 GCA_034664165.1 Thermoleophilaceae bacterium
GATCCACGTCCACATCACCCAGGGCAACCCGCTCGGCCTGGCGGCAGGCTCCGAGCTGCTCATCGGGGCCGCCCGCTCGAACGCCAGCGGCCTCTGACCACTGCCAGACCCGATCAGCAGGCCGGGCCCTGAGCCCATCCGGCCCGGTCGCCTCGATGCCCCTCCCCGGTGGGAGGGGCATCGGCGTGTTCGCGGGCGCGCGCCGGGGACAGCGGGGTGGCCGTGCCCTTGACGCCCGGACGGGATCGACGGCATTTCAGATCAAGCGAACACCGTGGCGCTCGTCTCGGATGTTGGCGGCGGCCCTGCTGGACCCAAAGCCCCTCCCGACGGAGCGTCACGGCTCGTGGCGAGCGTGAGGTGCGGCCGGGAAGTCGTCGTGGGCGCCAGCTGAGGCGCGCTCCCTAGGCCAACCCACTGCCGGAACGCCGTTGGTGTTCAGTTGAAGCGCGAACCCGTCGGTGGCCGCCGGCCGCCCGCTCCGCCCTAGACTTGGCGGCGATGAGGGGCTGGCTACCACGACTCTGGCAGCAACCCTCGGCGGTGCTGCTCGCGGTGCAGCTGGTCGGCGTGGTGCTCTACCCATTCATGGACGAGTCGTCCATCGGCCGGGCAGCGCTGTCGTCGTTCGCCCTCGTCGTCCTGTTTCTTGCCGTCCGGGCGGTGCGTGCCACGTCGGCGCTGCGGTGGGTCGCCGTGGTGCTCGGCCTGCCGATCGTCGTCCTGACCGTCCTGGAGGTCGTCGACCCGCTGAACTCGCAGGTGATCCTGTGGTCGTCGGTGCTCCACGCGCTGTTCTACTTCTATACGACCGTCGCGCTGCTGCGCTACATGTTCCTCGACCGCTTCGTGACGACCGACGAGCTGTGGGCGACCGGGGCGACGTTCACGGTGGTGGCGTGGGCCTTCGCCCACACCTTCACGGCCGTGCAGGTCCTCTGGCCGGGCTCGTTCACCGCCGCCATCGCCCCGGATGCCGCGCGGTCCTGGTTCGAGCTGCTCTTCCTCTCGTTCACGAACCTGACCAGCGTGGGGCTGTCCGACATCACGCCGGTCCTGCCGCAAGCCCGATCGTGGGTCATGATCGAACAGGTCGCGGGCCTCATGTACGTCGCCCTGGTCATCTCGCGGATCGTGGGGCTGACCATCGCCCGCCAGCGCGCCTAGCCTTCGAACGCCCTCAGAGGCACGAGCCGGCAACTATCCGTCGTGCCGGATGACCTGGTCGATCCTCATGCGAATGATCACTCGCTCCTGACCGTCGAACTTCCCTGGGTCGCCACCGTATCGGCGTGCCAGTCCACGGATGTGCTCCAGCGCCAGCTCGAACGACGCATCGAGCTCGACCGCGCCGCGGAGGCCCACCCACTGCATGTCGTCCTCGAAGAGCAGGCTGACGCGCGGGTCGGCCTGGAGCTGGCGGTACTTCAGGCGCCGCACCATCGTGTTCATGAGGATGGTGTCGGGTCGGTCTGGATCCAAATCGAACCACATCACCGACTGGCTGGGATGTCCCTCCGCGCTGTTGACGGCGAGGACCGGATAGCGCAGCTCGGCCATGAGCCACGCCCGAAGCTCGTCCGTCATGACCGCTTCGACCGTGAGATCCGGGTCGCTCGGGAAGGTCTTCCGCACCGCTTCGGCGTCCACGGCGACATCATGACAGCACGCTGCGCGCCACCGGCGACGAGCGCGGAGTGCGAGGGTGGCCACGTCTCAGAAGGTCGGCGGTCCAGGGGCTGAAGAGCCCCCTGCGTCCAGACGGTCCTTGCGACCTGTATCGAGGGGCTGGTGAGCCGCGAAGGACTCGAACCTTCAACCAGCTGATTAAGAGTCAGCTGCTCTACCATTGAGCTAGCGGCCCACGAACCTCGATTCTAAGCCCAGGGCTCGCAATACCGTCAAGCGCGACCCGGAGGTCCCTCGATGGCTGCTGGCTCTGAGCTCCGACGCCGCGTCCTCGCGGGCGAGACCCTGGTCGGTACGTTCCTCAATCTGGGCTCGCCGGTGGCCGCGGAGGTGTGCGCGCGGGCGGGCTTCGACTGGTTGCTCATCGACCTCGAGCACGGGGCGGGCAGCGAGGCTGATCTGCTGCCGGCGCTCTGGGCCGCACGAGCAAACGGCACCCCAACCGTGGTCCGCCCCGAGCAGGGCACGCGCCTCCGCATCGGCCGGCTGCTGGACCTCGGGGCCGACGGGATCATGGTGCCGCAGGTCTCGAACGAGGAGGAGGCACGCGAGGTCGTCTCGTGGCTGCGCTTCCAGCCCGCGGGCCGGCGCGGCGTGGCGCTCTTCACGCGCGGCCTGGACTACGGCACCGGGGGGCACGACGGCGTGCAGCCGCGCAACGACGAGATCCTCGGCGTGCTCCAGGTCGAGTCCGCGGCCGCGGTGCTGGCCGCCGAGGAGGTCGCGGCGATCGACGGCGCGGATGTCCTCTTCGTCGGGCCGACGGATCTGACCCACGCGCTGGGCATCCCCGGGCAGATCGATCACCCCAACTACCAGGCAGCCCTCGAGCGCATCTCCGTCGCCGCGCGGAACCAGGGCAAGGCGCTCGGCGTGCTGCTGTGGAAGCCCGAGGACGTGCGGCGCTACGCCGACCTCGGCTTCACGTTCTTCGCCATCTCATCGGACGGCTCGCTGCTGGACAAGGCCGCAAGGAACGCCCTCGACGCCACGAGGACAGCCCTCGTCTAATGGGCGCCGGCGGCCGGCGGCGTCCCGAGCCGGGAACGCCATCCGCAGGCCGCGAAGCCCGAACGCGATCCTCGTCCGTCCCGGGTC
>JAXDIE010000117.1:0-26751 GCA_034664165.1 Thermoleophilaceae bacterium
GCGGCCTCCGCATAGCTCATGACGGTGAGCACGAAGAACAGCGCCGCCAGCAGGTAGGCCACCGGGCTCAGGCCCAGCGCGTTGCCCGCCACCAGGCCAAGCCCGAAGTAGACCGACGCGCCCACCGAGCTCAGTCCGATCGCGATGAGCGCCGGCACGCCGAGCGCGCGCGTGAAGCGCTGGGAGGAGACGCCTCCCTTGTACATCAGGTCCGGCTCTGGCGGTGGCTTCACGAGGGCGACCCGCCACGGGCCAGATAGAACCGGCCGACCCCCAGGCCCGCGAGCAGCACCCCGAGCAGCACCCCGGTGGCCAGGGGCCCGCCGCCGCGACTGATCGTGACGATCACCAGGCCAACGCCGACGACCACCATGACCGTGCTGAGCACGCGCGTTGATTGCCTATAGGCCGTCTCCACGCCACGGATGTTAGGCCCGCTCAGGAGCGGGCGACGGCCGGAGGAGTGGTCTCGATGATCACCCGGCAGGGGCGCTCCTCGAGAACCGTCTCGATAGCCGGGCCGAAGAGAGACTTGCTGCCCTTCCGAACCGGGGGAGCCGACATCACGAGCGCCCGGGCCTGGATCTCCCGTGCCTCCTCGACTATGCGCCGCCCCGCCTCGCCGTGCCTGACCTTTTCGGGATGGCCGGTGAGCCGACGCCCGACGAGCACCTTGGCCGAGTCGATCGCGGCCTGCGCCCGCTGCTCGGCCTCGGGCATCTCGGCGTCGAGCGGCAGGTTTGCGGGCACGGCGATCGTCACGATCACGTGGATGCCGCGCCGGCGCTTGGCCGCCAGCTTGGCCGCGGTGGCCACGGCCTCGCGCGAGTAGCGCCCGTCCTCGAAGGCGACGAGCACCGACTCGTATTCCACCTCGTGCTCGACGATCGGCGCGTCGCGGGCGATCTCATGGGTGTCCGTCAGCTTCAGCCCATAGCGCCGGCGATAGAGGACGTACGTGGTGATCCCCAGCGCCATCCAGACCAGCCCGGACAGGAGAACGGTGGTGTCCAGCACGTTGACCACGACGAACGAGATGCCCGTCCCGAGCCCGCCGACCACGGCGAAGAGCGGCACCGATCTGCCCCGGAACGGGATGGACCCCGGCCCACGCCAGGGTCGGTCGCGATCAGGCTCCTTGAAGCGCAGCGCGACCACCGCTGCGTGGGCGATCGTGAACGACAGCATCGCTCCGAAGGCGTAGATCTTCCCGAGGAACTCCGCCTGGCCGGGCAAGATGGCCACGCACGCGATCAGGCCGAAGATGACGATCGCGACATAGGGCGTGCGGTACTTCGGATGCAGCCGGCGCAGGACCTCGGGCATCTGCCGGTGCTGGCCCATCGAGTAGGTCAGCCTGGATACGCCGATCATCCCGGCGTTGGTCGCGATCACCAGGATGGTGGCGGCCAGGATCCCCACGTAGATCTCCGCGGGCACCTGCAGGGCACCCAGGTCGATGTTCTTGACCACGCCGAGGACCGGGTCACCCGCGTACCCGCCCTGGTCCTGGGAAAGGGCCAGCTGGGTGGTGTGGATCCCATCGATGTCCTTGACCGGCATGGCCGAGAGCGCGATCGAGGGCAGGAAGGCATAGATGGCCACAACCGCGACCACCACGCCGCCGATCCCCCGCGGGATCGTCGTGCCGTAGTCGCGGGCCTCCTCGGCCATGTTGGAGATGGTCTCGATGCCTGTGTAGGCCACCATCCCGACCGGGATGGCCAGCAGGAAGTTCGCGACCGTTGGATATGTGCCGAAGTCGACGTTGGAGATCAGCGTGTCCGGGTTGAGGACCAGGACGATGCCGACGACCACGAGCACGAGCTGGGTCAGGAAGTCGGCGAGCGCGAGGAAGACGTTGACCCCGGCCGACTCCTTGACCCCCACGATGTTCAGGACCCCCAGGAGAGCCACCACGATGACCCCGGCGATGATGTCCGCCGGCGAGTGGCGCAGCGGCTCCCAGAAGATCCCGAGGTAGTGGGGCACGAAGAACGCCGAGATGGCGATCGTGATGATGTAGTTGAGCATCTGGCCCCAGGCCGCGAAGAACGACCAGAACTCGTTGAAGGCCCGGCGGGCGAACGAGCTCGAGCCGCCGGCCTCGGGGTACATCGTCGTGGCCTCCGCATAGGTCGCCGCGGTGCAGGCGAAGATCAGCCCGGCGATCAGGAAGACCACCGGCGTCATGCCGAGGGCGAACGCCGCTACCAGCCCGAGGGCGTAGTAGATCGAGCTGCCCACGTTGCCGTAGGCGGTCGAGAAGAGGGCGCCCGTTCCGAGCACCCGCTCAAGCCCCTGGTTTTTCGGCCTCCGCTCAGCCACCGGCGGGAAAAGCTACTCCCTCAGCAAAACGGCCGGGGATCCCTCGAAAGGGCCCCCGGCCGTTGATGCCTATGAGCCGGCTCTCAGGCGATGAAGGGGATGATGAGGATGGCGACGATATTGGCCACCTTGATCATCGGGTTGATCGCCGGGCCGGCGGTGTCCTTGTAGGGGTCGCCGACGGTGTCGCCGGTGACCGCTGCGGCGTGGGCATCAGAGCCCTTGCCGCCGAACTCGCCGTCCTCGATGAGCTTCTTGGCGTTGTCCCATGCCCCACCACCGGAGGTCATGGAGACAGCCATGAAGAAGCCGACCACGATTACGCCCATCAGCAGGCCGCCGAGCGCCTGAACCGACAGGAACTTGCCGACCAGCACCGGGATCACGATCGGGATGAGCGCCGGAAGGATCATCTCCTTCTGGGCCGCAGCCGTGACGATCTTCACGCAGGTCGCATAGTCGGGCTTGGAGGTGCCCTCCATGATCCCCGGGTTCTCGCTGAACTGGCGGCGAACCTCCTGGACCACCAGGCCGCCTGCCCGTCCGACCGCCTCCATGGAGAGCGATGCGAACAGGTAGACCATCATGCCGCCGATCAGCAGGCCGACGAGCACGTCCGGATCGGAGATGTCAAAGCCCTGCAGGACCGTCCCCGACTTGGCCGCCTGCTCGGTCAGCTCCTCAATGAACGCCGCGAACAGCACCAGCGCCGCGAGAACGGCGGAGCCGATCGCGTAGCCCTTGGTGACGGCCTTCGTGGTGTTGCCGACCGCGTCGAGCGGATCGGTGATGTTGCGGACGTCCTCAGGCAGCTTCGCCATCTCGGCGATGCCGCCGGCGTTGTCCGTGATCGGCCCGAATGCGTCGAGCGCCACGATCAAGCCGGTCAGCGACAGCTGCGCCATGACCGCCACGGCGATGCCGTAGATGCCACCGAGGGCGTTGGCACCCAGGATGCCGGCACCGATCAGGATGGCCGGCAGGGCGGTGGACTGGAAGCCCTGCGCAAGGCCCTGGATGATGTTCGTCGCGTGACCCGTGACGGACGCCGCGGCGGTGGTGCGCACCGGGCGGAATCGCGTCGACGTGAAGTAGTCCGTGATGAAGAACAGACCCGCCGTGATGGCGATGCCGATCAGCGTGCAGAACCACAGCTCCATGGCCGACGGAGCACCAAACCCGTCACCGGTGAGCAGCGGCGACGTGGTGGAGAACGTGACACCGGTCATGAGCCACTTGGTGATCGGGTAGAAGGCGATCGCCGCCAGGATCCCGGACACCGCGAGCCCCTTGTACAGGGCGCCCTCGACGTTGCCGGTCTTCGTCCGGACCGCGTACGTGCCGATGATCGAGGCGATGATCGACACGCCGCCGATCACCAGCGGGTAGATGGCCACCTGGCCGACCTCGTTGAAGGTCAGCACGCCGAGCAGCATGACCGCGACTGCCGTGACCGCGTAGGTCTCGAACAGGTCGGCCGCCATGCCGGCGCAGTCGCCGACGTTGTCGCCCACGTTGTCGGCGATCACGGCCGGGTTGCGCGGGTCATCCTCGGGAATGCCTGCCTCGACCTTGCCCACCAGGTCAGCGCCGACGTCGGCCGCCTTGGTGAAGATGCCGCCGCCCAGTCGGGCGAACACGGAGATCAGCGAGCCACCGAAGCCAAGCCCGATCAGGGCGTCGATCGCGGTCTTGGGGTCTTCACCCATGAGGGTCAGGACGCCGTAGTAGCCCGCCACGCCCAGGAGGGCCAGCCCGGCGACGAGCATGCCGGTGACGGCACCGCCCCGGAAAGCGACCTGAAGCGCGGGCGGAATGCCACCGCGAGCTGCCTCGGCCACACGGGCGTTGGCCCGGACGGAGACATTCATGCCGATGAAGCCGGCAGCACCCGAGAACAGGCCGCCCACGGCGAAGCCGATGGCGGTGGTCAGGTTGAGCGCAAGCGCGATCAGGATCACGAGCACGACGGCGACGCCGGCGATGATCGTGTACTGGCGCCGCAGGTAGGCCTGAGCGCCCTCCTGGATGGCTGCCGAGATCTGCTGCATCTCGTCGTTGCCTGGCGACTTCTTCAGCAGCCAGCGGGAAGTGAAGATCCCGTACAGGACCGCCAGCAATGCGCATGCAAGCGCAACGACGACGCCGTGTTGGATCAGAAACTGAGTCAAGAGAAAGCCCCTTCGGTGGTTGAGTCTCCGGGCGCAGGCGGCAGCGCCGGCCCCCGGGAAAAAGCGGCCGCAGCTTATCGAGGCACGGCCCCTGACGGCTTTCTGAGGCCGTCTAGGTGCCCGGAGGCGTCCAGATGCGGGACCGCGCGTCGGCCCTCGCGGCCTCGTCATCGGCCTCGGCGGGCTCCGGAGCGGCCTCGGGTGGCGGGGCCTCACCGGGCTCCGCAGCGGGTGAATCGCCCTTGGCCAGCTTCACGAACGCCATCTGGAGCTGGCTGAGCGCATCCTTCACCGCAGCGGCATCTGGCTCGGGCACGAGCACCGCCAGCGCCCTTGCCCCTTCGATAGCCAGCCTCGCCTGATTCAGGTCGCGCTCGCCCTCGCTGCCCGGCGCCAGGCCCAGCCTGCGGCCGGCGAGGCTCATGAACGTCGCGACGGACTGGATGATCACGTCTTCCACGCGCAGCCTGCGCAGCTGCTCCTCGATCGCCTCGCGCATCTCCTCCTCTGATGCCTCGGACCCGGTCGGATCTCCGGGAACGCCCATCGGCTCGTCGGTCATCGGTCCTCCTCAGTCTGGTCGCCGGCAAAGCTCTGCTGTGTCTCCGCCACTTCCGCCGCATACACCTGGGCGATGGTGGCGCCGCCGCTGACGGCGCCGCGCTGGCGGGTGGTGCCATTCTCGCGCGGCACCGCAGGCTCGATCCCGAGCTGCGAGCGCGCCGGGGCCGTCCAGGCCAACAGGCGGTCGGGAAGTGCGGCGGCCGGGAACTCACGCCGCTCATCCAGGTCGATCATCCTGCCCTCCAGGCCGTAGCGGATGGCCCGCCAGGTGTTCTCCTCGATCAGGCGCCCTTCGGGCATGACTACGGGCACGCCCTCGTCGTAGTCGATGGCCGCCTGGGCAGCACACGCCACCATCAGCCCGGCCATCGCATCCGAATCCGCGGCGCGGGTCTGGGCATCGCTGATGCGGATCTCGACCGTGCCATACCTGTGGTGGGGCCGCACGCTCCACCAGAGCTGGGTGAACTCGATGACCGAGCCCATCTCGACCAGGAAGTTGACGTAGTCGGCATATGCCTGGAAGCTGCCGAACGCCTCAGGGATCCCGCAGCGCGGAAAGCTGCGGGTGAAGATCTGGGTGCGGGCAGACGCCAGGCCGGAGTCCCGCCCATCGAGGAACGGGGAGTTGGCGGAGATCGCGAGCAGCTCCGGCAGGATCGCGCGCATCCGGTCGCACACCGCGATGGCCCGGTCCGCCCCCCGGATGCCGACGTGGACGTGCAGGCTGAAGGTGTTGTTCCGCCACGCGACGTAGCCCAGGTCGTCGTTGAGCCGCTGGTAGTGCTCGGTATCGATGATGTGCTGGTCCTGCCACCTGCTCCAGGGGTGCGTGCCGGTGGAGCCCAGCAGCAGCCCGCGCGAAGCAGCAAGGGCGAACAAGCGGCGGCGGTGCTCCCGCTGGCTGTCCAGGGCGTCGGCCAGGTCATCGCCCGGCTTTGATCGGATCTCGATCTCCGAGGAGATCAGCTCGCCGGCCACGGCGACCGACAGCAGGTCATCCTCAGCCGCAGCCGCCTGGAGCTCCTCGAATCTCTGCGTGAGCTCCATGGTGTCCGGATCGAGGATCGCGAACTCCTCCTCGATCCCGACTGTGAAATCGCGCGACGCGTCGAAGACCTCGCGTGTCTTTGCCATGTCCAGCATCTACGTCGTTATGCCAGATAGAAGTACAGCGCGTACAGAAGGTCGACCGCCGGGCTCGACGTGTGGACGGTGACCTCGGGGGGCACCTGCAGCAGCGCCTCGGAATAGTTGAAGATGATCCGCACGCCCGCCTCCACAAGATCGTCCGCCACCGTCTGGGCAGCGCCTGCGGGCAGCGCGAGCACGCCGACGACGATCTCCTCGCTGTTCACGACTTTCTGAAGGTCCGCGTAGGGCTGCACGGTGAGCTGTTCGTTGATCCGCTCTCCGATCTTCTGTTCGTCGGTGTCGAAGATCGAGACGACCCGGAAGCCGTGGTCGCCGAAGATGTCGGACGTGGCGATGGCCTTGCCCAGGTGGCCGGCGCCAAAGAGGGCGATGTTGTGCTGGCCGCTGGTGCGCAGGATCTTGCGGATCTGCACCAGGAGCGACTCGACGTTGTAGCCCACCCCCCGCTTGCCGAACTTGCCGAACCCCGACAGATCGCGACGGATCTGCGTCGAGTTCACGTGCGTGTATTCGGCCAGCTCCTGCGAGCTGATGGTCTCGCGGCCCATCTTCTTGGCCTGTGTCAGAACCTGCAGATAACGCGACAGGCGCGCGGCCACGCCGAGGGACAGGCGCTCGCCATCACCGCCGGCGGCCGCCGGGGCGCCCTCCTTGGTCCCGCTTGGAGTCACCAGCCCACCCTACTGAGCAGCACCCGCAGCGTTTCGGCGTCGACTCCGAGCTCGAAGGCCTCGACCCCGTCGATGTCCAGGACTGGGATCCGCTCGCCATAGCGGGCGTGCAGAACCGGGTCGGTGGAGATGTCGACCTCGACCAGGTCGAACGGCCGCTCGCGGCGAAGGGCCTCGACGACGCCCCGGGCTTCGTCGCAGAGGCAGCAGCCCGGCTTTCCATAAAGGGTGATCGTCGGCACGTGCAACCGATTCTGCCCGAAACAGGGATTTCTCCCGGTGCAAGCCGCCGCGGAAGGGAGATACTGCGCGCACCATGCCTGAGGAGAACGCGTAGGCGATGTCACGTCAACCAGTCCGGATCAAGGTGAGGGATCAACCTGCGGCGGCGACTCGGCCGCTGATCGTGAGTGTTGCCCTTCGGTTTCCACCCGTTGCCCGTCTCTTGGTTCTCGGAGGTCTTCGACTTCCCCCGAGCAGGATACGGCGAGAGTTCGGTGAGTGGGCTTTCCGCGAAACGGTGATGGGCAGCCTGAGCCGGCGGGACTACGACGTGATCCGAACCTTCGTAACGCCCGACTTCCAAGTCTTTCCCGCCCCTCAGCTTGCCGCACTTCTTCCCGGGCAGCACGAGGACGATCCTCCGGTCCTGCGGGGTCCGGAAGAGGCGGTGCGGTTTCTCGAGGGTTGGTTCGACTCGTGGGGCGCGTTCACTTTCACCCCCCGGGAGGGTGTCGACCTTGGGGATGGCCGCGTACTCGTCCTCAACCATCTGAATGCCCAGGGACTGAGCAGTGGCATCCAGCTCCGCGACCAGGAGGAAGCCCAGCTTTGGGAATCGCGCGGTGGACTCGTGATGAGCGTCCGGCAATGGTGGAGTTGGCAGGAAGCCCTCGAAGCCGTGGGCCTCTCGGAGTAGCGGCTCCCAGTAGCCACCCCCAGTGGCCTGAGATTCCCACAACCATGCGGAGCCTCCCCTTCTGGTGGGGCGCTCAGGCTATGTTGCGCATATGGCTTCTGTGGATCAGGTTCAACGGGACACCGAAGTCATCGAGGCGGCCTACGTGCTCTGGAACACGGGCGACATGGCGACCATCGCCGAGCGTTACTGGGCCGAGAACATCGAGTGGCACGATCCGCCGGGCGTCGAGGACCGCGGAATCTTCGTGGGCGAGACCCAGGTGATGGGCCGAATCGTGGAGATCGCCGCCAGGCTCGGGCTGCCGAAGCTGGCTTCCGTGAAGGTCACCTCGGTGGGGAATCAGTACGTCGTGGAGCTGGAGTTCGTGTTCAGGATCGGCGCGGCCAATATCTCCGACATGTCGCTCGAATCGATCCCCTACGTGCACGTCGTCCGCCTCGAGGGCGACCGGGTGCAGCGGATTCTCACGTTCTCCGATGCCGCCGCTGCCTTCGCAGCCGCCGCGGAGACCCGCGCCGACTCCCCTATCTAGCCGCCCGGGCGTAGGCGTCCAGAGCCAGGTAGTGCTCCGGGGCCAGCGAGGTGCCGAAGCGGGCGGCACCCGCGATCATGGCCGCGTTGTCGGTGCAGAGCGAACGCTCGGGCACCCAGCAGCCCACTCCTCTCTGCGCGCACAGTGCCTCCACCCGAGAGCGGAGCTCCGAGTTAGCGGCCACCCCGCCCCCGATGGCAACCCGCTCGAGGCGTTCCTGCTCGAGTGCCGTGTCCAGTCGGGCAACGAGCGCGTCGACGATGGCGCGCTGGTAGGACGCGGCCAGGTCGGCGCGGCGGGCCTCTGCGGCTTCCGGGCCCAGGTCGCGCACCGTGTAGAGCAGGGAGGTCTTGAGGCCGCTGAAGCTGAAGTCAAGCCCGTCGCCGGGCGCAGATCGGGGGAATGCGAAGGCCTGGGGATCGCCCTCCTGCGCAAGCCGGTCGACCTCGGGCCCACCCGGATATCCGAGGCCCAGCAGGCGCGCGCCCTTGTCGAAGGCCTCGCCGGCGGCGTCGTCCAGGGTCGTTCCCAGGACCGAGTGGCGGCCGGGCTCGTCGACGCGCGCCAGGAACGTGTGCCCGCCGCTTGCCACCAGGCACAGGAATGGCGGCTCGATCGGGTCATCCCCAAGGGTGCTGGCCACCACGTGCCCGTGAAGATGGTCGACCGGGATGAGGGGCAGGCCGCGCGCCGCCGCCAGCGCCTTGGCGTGCGACAGGCCCACCAGCAGCGCGCCGATGAGGCCGGGGCCCTGCGTGACCGCAACCGTGGTGATCTGATCGAGCCCGAGGCCCGCGGACTCCAGCGCATCCGCCACGACGGGGCCCATGACCTCCAGGTGCCTGCGCGAGGCGATCTCCGGGACTACGCCGCCATAACGATCGTGCAGCAGGCCCTGCGACGCGATCACGTTCGACAGGATCTGGCCGTCCTCGCCCACCACCGCGGCGCAGGTGTCGTCGCAGCTGGTCTCGATGCCCAGGATCACGCGGGCGTCTCGTCCGGCAGCCAGTCGGCGTCCGGCAGTGGCTCGCCCACGGTGCGCCACATGATCAGGGCGTCCTCGCGGTTGTCCATGTAGTAGCCCGGCCTGCGCCCTGCGTCGACGAACCCGAACGCCTCATACAGCGCAATCGCCGGGCGGTTGGAGGGCCTGACCTCGAGCGTGTACTGCTGGCCGGGCCGGTCAGCGAGGGCGAACAGCGCGTTGACCAGCTTCGTGGCGATCCCCTGCCGTGTCAGCTCGGGCGCCACCGCGACGTTCATGAGGTGCCGGACGCGGTCGTAGCGGGAGCAGATCAGGTAGCCGACGATCCGGTCCTCGCGGACCGCCGCCAGGCAGATCCCGGAGGCCTTGGACAGCTCCAGGACGAACATCGCGAGCGACCACGGCGTGGGGAAGGCGCGCCGCTCGATCGCCACGACCTGCGGCAGGTCCGCGTAGGCCAGGCGCCGGATCTCGAGGTGCTCATTCATCGCGGGGCTTGGCATCGGGGTCACGAAGGTAATCCGGCACGACGGCCTCGGGCTCGCTCGGGGCCGTGTCGGCCGCAAGCCGGCAGATATGGAGCGCGCGGACGACGTGGGTGTCGGATCCGGCATCCGCCACCTCGATGCCCGCGGCCTCCAGCTCGCCCCGGTAGCGCAGCGCCCCGTCCCCGGCGGCCAGTGGCCGATCGCCGGCCCAGGCCTCCAGGCGCTCGATCAGCCCGCCGGGCGTGTCCACGAAGGGCGCCCAGGCAACACCCGAGCCGTCATGGAGCGATGCGAAGACCTGCCCCCGGCGCGCGTCGATCACCGCCAGCCTGGCGGGCGCGTGCATCCCGGCCGCCAGCGCAGCGAGCGACGAGACGGGCCACAGGTCCAGATCGTGGGCCTGCCCGAGTGCGCGCGCGGTGACGATGCCGATCCTCAGGCCGGTGAACGTCCCGGGGCCGACACCCGCGGCCACACCATTGAGGTCGGCGAAGCCCAGGCCGGCACGCCGCAGCTGTGCGTCGATTGCGGGAAGCAGCTCCCGCGTGTGCCCTGGGGGCTCCGCCAGGGCCTCCACCTCGGGCACCCGTTCGAACGCCGCGCCATCGGAGCGCATCACGCAGACGGAGGTCACCGCAGTGGAGGTGTCGATCCCCAGGAGGTTCATGCGATCTCGATGACCCTCCGGTCCCCCCCGGCGTGCTCGATCGACACCGTGGCCGCCACCCGGTCCAGGGCTGGGAGGGCAACGTCGGGCCATTCGACGAACGCGATCCGGGTGGGCGTCACGTAGTCATCCAGCAGACCGGGATCCTCGTCACCGAGGGAAGCCAGCCGATAGAGATCCAGGTGGGCGATCTCCAGCCCCTCGCCCTGGTAGATCTGGCCGATCGTGAAGGTGGGGCTCGTCACGGGTGAGCCCACGCCCAGGGCCCGCGCCGCGCCCCGGACGAACGTGGTCTTGCCGGCGCCGAGCTCTCCGCTGACCACCACCACATCGCCGGGCTGCAGCCGCGCCGCCAGCATCACGCCCGCGGCCTCGGTCTGATCACCGCTATCGGTCTCGATCCTCATCTCCGACAGTCTTGCGCGAGGGCGTCCTGCTCAGCGGGGCCGCGAAGCCACAAGCAGGTCCGGGATCCTCTGGAAGTCCTGGCGCAACAGCTCCTTCACCGAAGGGGTGCGAAGCGCCGCGGCTGGGTGGAACAGCGGGTAGAGCCGTGTGGGGACCCCGGCGAACTCGGTGTCCTGCGCAATGCCGTGGACCTTGGTGATCCCGACAGGACTGCCCGAAAGAAGCTTCGTCGCGAAGTTCCCGAGGGTGCAGATCACGCGGGGCCTGATGAGCTCGATCTGCCGCATCAGGAACGGGCTGCAGGCCGCGATCTCCTCCGGCTGGGGATCGCGGTTGCCGGGAGGCCGGCATTTCAGGACATTGCAGACGAAGACGTCTTCCTTGCGCTGCAGCCCGATCTCGCCGAGGAGCTCGTCGAGCAGCTTCCCGGCCCGGCCGACGAAGGGGAGCCCTTGCCGGTCCTCCTCCGCCCCGGGCGCCTCCCCCACGAACATCAGGTCGGCGTCGGCGTTCCCGTTGCCGAAGACAACCCTGGTCCGGCCCTCGCAGAGCGCGCACTTCGGGCAGGTTTGAAGCTGCCTGAAGAGGACCACGAGGTCCTCGCGACGTTCGGCTGCGCTCCGCTCCATCCGCGCCAGCTTACGAATCCCGCTAGCTGCGGGTTTCGAGGGTTACGTCGGCCCGGGCGGGGTGTACCCTTTGGTTCAGGCCGCTACCCGCCTCGGGAGTGGACCCTCCAACCGCCGACCGGTGCTCGCGTGCGAGAGCTGGACCGGAATTCTGCCGCCAACACCCCCGCCGTCCCGACCGCACTCCGCGGGCGGTCCCTCACGTCCCCGGACGTCCTTGCCGGCACGGTCGCCATCGTGGGCCGCGGCCGCGTTGGCCGGGCGATTGCCCAGGCGCTGAAGGGCGCGGGTGTCGACGTGGCGGGGCCTTTCGGCCGGGATGAGACGCCGGAGGCCGACGTGATCCTGCTGTGCGTCCCCGATGCAGCGATCCCCGCCGCGGCCGCCTCGATGGCGGGCAGGGCGCGCATGGTCGGCCACACTAGCGGCGCCACACCGCTGTCAGCCCTGGCGCCATCAGGCGCTGCGGCCTTCGGCCTGCACCCCTTGCAGACGTTTCCCGGCGACTCCGGAGACTCCCTTCGCTTCCAGGGCTGCGGCTGTGCGGTGGCCGGATCGGACTCCGAGTCCCTCGACGCGGCCACCGCCCTGGCCCGTGCGCTCGGCATGAATCCCTTCGAGATCGCCGACGCCGACCGGCCCGCGTACCACGCCGCCGCGTCGGTGGCATCGAACTTCCTGGTCACCCTCGAGGCCGCCGCCGAGGCCATCGCGGCCGGCGCCGGGCTGGACCCCGACACCGCCCGCGCATCTCTGGCCCCGCTGGTGCGCGCCAGCGTCGACAACTGGGCCCGGCTGGGACCCGCCCAGGCTCTGACCGGGCCAGTCGCGCGGGGGGACGAGCCGACGGTGGCCTCCCAGCGTGCGGCAGTGGAGCGTGTCGCCCCCGAGCTCGCAGACCTCTTCGACTCGCTGCTGGCCCAGACCCGCCGCCTGGCCTCGGAGGGATCGCTGTGAGGACCATCCGCACCGTCACCGAGCTTCGCACTGCGATCTCCTCGGCCCGAGCCTCCGGCCCAGGCCACACCGTCGGGCTGGTGCCCACCATGGGCGCTCTTCACGACGGCCATCTCTCGCTGCTCCGGCGTGCACGCACCGACTGCGACACCGTCGTCATGTCGCTCTTCGTGAACCCCACCCAGTTCGGCCCCACCGAGGATCTGGCCGCGTATCCCCGCGACGAGGCCCGCGACCAGGCGCTGGCCGAGGCCGAGGGCGCCGATCTGGTGTTCGCCCCTCCTTCCGGCGAGGTCTACCCGCCGGGCTTCGACACCGCGGTCGAGGTCGGTGGCCTGACCTCCGTGCTCGACGGCGACCCTGCCCATCGCGGGCCAGGGCATTTCAGCGGAGTGACGACCGTCGTGACCAAGCTGCTCAACATGGTCCAGCCCGACGTGGCCTACTTCGGGCAGAAGGACGCCCAGCAGGCGCTGGTGATCCGCAAGCTTGTCACCGACCTGGACATGCCGGTCCGGATCGAGGTGTGCCCGATCGTCCGGGAGCCTGATGGCCTGGCCATGAGCTCGCGCAACGCCTACCTCGAGCCCGGCGAGCGGGATCGCGCGCTGGCGCTCAGCCGCGCGCTCGCCGCGGCCGACGCCCAGGTCGCCCAGGGCAGGCGCGACGCGGCAACCGTCCTTGCGGCCGCCCATGCCGAGCTTGATGCGGCAGGAGTCGAGCCGGAGTACCTGGAGCTCCGCTCCGCCAAAGACCTTTCCCCCGTCGACCACGTGAATGGGTCGACGCTTCTTGCCGTCGCGGCCACGGTCGGCCGTGCACGACTTATCGACAACGCGATCCTTGGAGAGTCATGAACCGCCACATGCTGAAGTCAAAGATTCACCGCGCCACCGTGACCGGCTCCGACCTGAACTACGTCGGGTCGATCACGATCGACGAGGACCTGCTCGAGGCAGCCGACATGCTCGAGCACGAGAAGGTTCACGTCCTGGACATCGACAACGGTGCCCGCTTCGAGACCTACACGATCGCGGGCGCCCGCGGTTCGGGTGAGGTCCAGATCAATGGCGCCGCCGCCCGCCTTGTGCACACCGGCGACAAGGTGATCGTCGTCTCCTACGGTTCCTACGACAAGGCCGACCTGGAGCACTACGAGCCCATCGTGGTCCACGTGAATGCCGACAACGAGATCGTCACCGTCGACGATGCCGTCTCGGAGCTTTTGTCATGAAGCCCTACCGGGTTCTCATCACGCAACGTCGGTCCCTAAAGGAGGCATCGCGATGAGCAGCCGGCCAAAGCAGGCGCATGCCCCGCGCCCCAAGCACAAGCCGGGAGAGACGCCCCCCGAGCGGCGCAAGGTCACCCTGTCGGTCCTGGCCGAGAAGAAGGCGCTCGGCGAGCCGATCGTGATGGTCACCGCCTACGACTACCCCAGCGCCCAGGTGGCGGAGGAGGCCGGCGTCGACGTCGTCCTCGTGGGCGACTCGGGCGCGATGACGGTGCTGGGCTACCCCAGCACCGTGCCCGTCTCCACCGAGGAGATGCTGATGCTGGCGGGCGCCGCTCGCCGCGGACTGACCACACCACTCCTCGTGGGCGACCTGCCCTTTGGCTCCTACGAGGGATCCAACGAGCAGGCCGTGGCCACCGCCCAGCGCTTCATCAAGCAGGCAGGCTGCGACGCGGTGAAGCTCGAGCGCGGTGGATCCTCCGTGGATCGCGCCAAGGCGATCGTTGACGCGGGGATTCCCGTGATGGGCCACGTGGGCCTGACCCCGCAGACGGCCACCGCCCTCGGCGGCTACCGCTCACAGGGCCGTACCGCGGATCGTGCCCTGGAGGTCGCGCGTGATGCGATCGGGCTCCAGGAGGCGGGCTGCTTCGCGATCGTGTTCGAGGCCATCCCGAGCCCCCTGACCGACGAGCTCATGCCGCACCTGGAGATCCCCGTGATCGGGATCGGCGCCGGGCCGGCGACTGATGGCCAGGTCCTGGTCTACCACGACCTCCTCGGGATCTACGACGGTCACGCAGCTCGTTTCGTCAAGCGCTACGGCGAGGTCCGCCAGGCGATGGTCGAGGGTGTCAGCGCATTCGCCGGCGAGGTCCGGAGCCGCGCCTATCCCGAGCCGGACCACGGCTACACGATGGCGCCCGATGAGCTCGCTCGACTGCGGACCCTGATGGGCCGGCGCGAGCGCGATACGGACCGCGAGCTGTTCAGCGACTGGTAGGCAGCAGGACGGGTTACTTCAGGATGTCCGGTCCTGCCAGGACCAGGATGTCCATGCCCTTTGCCGTGCGCTGGATCTCGTCGCTGGGGGCACCCTGCTGCAGCACCGAACGCAGCGGCAGCAGCTTGCGCTTGACGGCCAGGGCCTCGCGCTCGGCTTCGGGATCATCCTTGTCGTAGACGACGGTGGTCTGCTTGACACCCTTGCCTGCCTGTCCGACGGGTCCGAGGGTGAGGCCGCCGGCCTTGAGGCGCTGCGCGGCCACCTTGGCCGCTTTGGGGTCGCTGGCGGAGTCGAGCACCGCGACCTGGATATTGCTCTTGTCGAACAGTGGCGTGGTGCGAGCGGCGTGTTGCTCCGCCTTGCTCAGTGTGGTGCCCGATGGACTGGTGATGACCTGGACCGAGCTGCCCACGGGCGCCCGCCCGAACAGCAGGTAAGCGCCTGCAGCCAGCACGACGATGACCAGCAGCCCGACGAGGAGCATCCGGTTGGAGATGCGGCGGGCCGGCAAAGGGCCGCCAAATGCGGCGATCGGGGTGACCGGCACGGCCGGCGCGGGTCGCGCGGAGGGGGTCGAAGCCGCCGGCGGCGCGGGAGCGGCCGGCGGAGGGCCTGCCTGTTGTGAGGGTGGCGTCGCGGGCTTTGGTGGCGGTGCCGAGGCCGCGGGCGGGGTAGGCGCCGGGGGGGTTGCGGCTGCCGGCGGTGGCGACGGCTTCGGCGGGCTGGGCGGAGCCACCGGGGCTCGGGGCGCGATGCCCGCGGCCACCTCGGCAGCGGTCGGCAGGCCTACCTCCTTCTGGCGGGCGGCGAAGGCCTCCTCGGCGCGGTCGAAGCGCGCGGCGAGCACAGTGCATCGGGAGCATCCGGCCAGATGCCGCTCGACCTGCTCCAGGTCCGCATCGGAGAGATCACCTGCGGCCCGCGCCGCGAGCAGGGTAGGCATCGATTTACACGCCTCATCGCGCCCGAGCTTGCGCGCGAGGGCCTGTCCGATCGGCGCCACCCTGCCGGCCGGGGCCGGCGCGTCCGTGGCCGCGCGGGCCGATGCCTCCACGCGGGTGATCCGCAACAGCAGGGCATCGAGCTCCTCATTCGAGCTGACGCCGGCCAGATCGGGCGAGGCCTTCAAGGCCATGAAGATGGCGTTGACCGTGGCGTCGAAACTCTCCTCGAGCGAACACACCCTCGAGGTGTACGCCTGGACCGCCGGCTCACGTGCGTCGTGGTAGGCCCGGAAAGCGCGCTCGTCTCCGGCGGCAACGAGGGCGCCGACAGATGTCCCGCCGCTGGAGGGTGAATCGGTCATCGCGTGAAAACCTATCGACTGCGGAAGTCGATCTCGCGTAGCACCCGGGCGGGCGCCCCGGCGGCGATGACTCCGGCGGGCAGATCGGAGGTGACCACCGAGTTGGCCCCGATCACACATCGGTCCCCGATCGACACGCCGCTGGTGACCACACAGCCCACACCCAGCCAGCAGTTGGAGCCGACCCGCGTGGGCCCCTTCGACTCGAACCCCTGCCAGGTGATCGGCAGGGAGGGATCGTCGTACTTGTGGGAGGCGTCACCCACGAAGCAGTTGTTGGCAAGCATCGTCTGGTCGCCGATCGTGACCTCGTTCATCACCGCGACCATGACTCCCATGTTCAGGAACGACCCCTGGCCGATGACCAGGCGGCCTTCCTCGCCGATGGTGAGCCAGCAACCGGGCTCGAGCAGGGTTCCGTCACCGATCACCAGGCGGCCGTCATCGAGCGCCTCGAGCACGTTGCCTTCGACCGGAAACCGGATATAGGCGCCGCACCGCTGCATGTGCTTCTCGATCCGGCGCCGGTTGGGCGAGCGCGCGTTGCGCTCATACCAGTGCTTCTTCTGCCGATAGAGCTTGCGCTTCGAGGCCATCGCCCCAGTATCGCTGGCTAAGCGGCGGCCTTGGCCTTGGCGCGGGCCTTCGGCTTCGTACGGCGGACCTTCGGCGTGACCAGGTTCGACAGGAAGGCGCCTGTGTAGGACCCCGGAACGGTGGCGACCTCCTCGGGCGTGCCGGTTGCGATCAGGCGGCCGCCCTCCTCCCCGCCCTCCGGGCCCAGGTCGATCACCCGGTCGGCTGTCTTGATCACATCGAGGTTGTGCTCGATCACCACGACGGTGTTGCCGGCGTCGACCAGCCGCTGGAGCATCTCGAGCAGCTTCTGCACGTCGGCGAAGTGAAGGCCTGTGGTGGGCTCGTCGAGGATGTAGAGCGTGCGGCCCGTGGCCACCTTGGCGAGCTCCGTGGCCAGCTTCACGCGTTGGGCCTCGCCGCCGGACAGCGTGGTGGCGGGCTGGCCGAGGCGGATGTAGTCCAGGCCCACATCGTTGAGCGCCTGGAGCCTGCGGTGGATCTTGGGGATGTTCTGGAAGAAGGGCAGGGCCTCCTCGACCGGCATCTCCAGCACGTCGGCGATGTTCTTGCCCTTGAAGCGGACCTCGAGGGTCTCGCGGTTGTAGCGCTTGCCGTGGCACTGCTCGCACGGGACGTAGACATCGGGCAGGAAGTGCATCTCTATCTTGATCTGGCCGTCGCCGCGGCACACCTCGCAGCGCCCGCCCTTGACGTTGAAGGAAAAGCGACCCGCCTTGTAGCCCCTGGCGCGCGCCTCCGGAGTGCGGGAGAAGATGTCCCGGATCGAGTCGAAGAGGCTCGTGTAGGTGGCCGGGTTGGACCGCGGCGTGCGACCGATCGGTGACTGATCGATGTTGATGATCTTGTCGATGTCCTCGAGTCCACTGACCCGCTTGTGCGCTCCCGGCCGCATCTTGGCCCGGTGCAGGCGGTTGGCCACCGCCTTGTGCAGGATGTCGTTGATCAGTGTCGACTTGCCCGAGCCCGACACGCCAGTGACGCAGCAGAACACGCCGAGTGGCACCTCGACGTCGATCTCCTTGAGGTTGTGCTGAGCGGCGCCCTCGATCTTGATGGCGCCGGTGGGCTTGCGGCGGATGTCCGGCACGGCGATCTGCCGGGTGCCGGCAAGGAACTGGCCGGTGGCCGACTCCTTGACCGCCATGACCTCCCGGGGCGTGCCCTGGGCGATGATGCGCCCGCCGTGCTCGCCCGCGGCGGGGCCGAGGTCCAGGATGTGGTCGGCGGCGAGCATCGTGCCCTGGTCGTGCTCCACCACGATGACGGTGTTGCCCAGGTCCCGCAGGCGCACGAGGGTTGCGATCAGCCGCTCGTTGTCGCGCTGATGGAGCCCGATCGACGGCTCATCGAGGATGTAGAGCACTCCCACGAGGCTCGACCCGATCTGGGTTGCCAGCCGGATCCGCTGGGCCTCGCCGCCGGACAGCGTCGAGGCGGTGCGGTCCATCGACAGGTACCCCACCCCCACGTTCTCCAGGAAGCGCAGGCGCTCCTGGATCTCCTTGAGCACCAGGCGGGCTATCTGGCGCTCTGTGTCGGTGATCTCGAGCTTGTCAAACCACTCGATGGACCGGCGGGCCGACATGTGGGTGACCTCGTGGATGCCGAGCCCGGCGATCTTCACCGCCCGGCTCTCGGGCCGCAGGCGGGTCCCGTGGCACTCCGGGCAGGGCACCACCGACATGTACTCCTCGATCCGCTCGCGCGACCACTCCGAGTCGGTCTCGCGATAGCGGCGGGCCAGGTTGGGCACGATGCCCTCGAAGTTCGTGGTGTAGGAGCGCTTCCGGCCGTAGCGGTTCTTGTAGGTGATGTACAGGCGGTCGTCGCCGGTCCCGTAGAGGAAGGTGTTGCGCGCCTCCTCGGGCAGGTCCTCCCACGGCGTATCGAGATCCACCTCATAGCGCTCGGCAATGGCCTGGGTCATCTGCTCGAAGTAGTTCGAGTTGGTGGAGGACCACGGGAGCAGAGCGCCCTCAGCCAGTGACAGCGCCGGGTCGGGCACCACGAGCTCGGGGTCGATCTCCATCTGCGAGCCCAGGCCGGTGCAGCGGGGGCAGGCGCCGTGCGGCGCGTTGAACGAGAACATCCGCGGCTCGAGCTCCGGCATGGAGGTGCCGCAGTTGAGGCAGGCGAATCGCTCCGAGTATGTGCGGATCTCCGGCTCCCCGCCCTTGTCGGGCACCAGCTCGATCTCGACCATGCCCTCGGCCAGCGCGACCGCCGTCTCGATTGAGTCGGCCAGGCGCTTGCGCAGGTCGTCGCGCATGACCAGGCGGTCGACCACCACGGCGATGTCGTGCTTGTACTTCTTGTCGAGCTCGATCTCCTCTTCGAGGCGACGCAGCACGCCGTCGACCTTCACGCGGGTGAAGCCCTCCGCCAGCAGGTGCTCCAGCAGGTCCTTGTATTCGCCCTTCCGCTGCCGGACCACGGGCGCCAGGACCATGAACCGCGTGCCCTCGTCGAACATCATCACCTGGTCGACGATCTGCTCGGCGGATTGAGCCGCGATGGGCTGGCCGCAGTTGAAGCAGTGGGGATGGCCGATCCTGGCCCAGAGCAGGCGCAGGTAGTCGTAGATCTCCGTGACCGTGCCGACCGTCGATCGCGGGTTGCGCGAAGTGGTCTTCTGGTCGATCGAGATTGCCGGCGACAGGCCTTCGATCGAGTCGACGTCCGGCTTGTCCATCTGCCCAAGGAATTGACGGGCGTAGGCTGAGAGCGACTCGACGTAGCGCCGCTGGCCCTCCGCATAGATCGTGTCGAAAGCCAGGCTCGACTTGCCGGAGCCGGAAAGCCCGGTGATGACGATCAGACTGTCCCGGGGCAGCTCTAGATGGAGGTCGCGGAGGTTGTGCTCACGCGCCCCCGAGACGACGATTTTTCCGGAGTCGGCCACTCCTATTGATCATACGCAAGCGAACAGATGTTCCCCAGCTTGCCGCTGCGGGAAGGCTGTCTAGCTGACCCTTGCGTACACGTCGTCCAGCAGCGAGTCCGCGTCCGCCAGCTCGTAGTTGTCGGCCAGGTAGGTGGCCGTCTCGTCACGCGGGGTCCCGCTCAGAGCCATGTTCAGCGCCACCATGCGCGCGCCATCGTCGCCGGCCGGTGCGACCTCCGCCACGTCGAGGTCCTCGTCCTCGTCGTCTCCCTCATCGCCGAGCTCATCGAGCTCGAGATCGTCCTCGGCGGCGGAGTGATCATCGGCCTCGTCGGGCTCGTCCTCGTCATCCCAGTCGGCCACGATGCTCGGCAGCGTTCCCAGGATCGCCTCGATGCGGCCCTGGATCTCGCCGGCGCCCCCGCGGACGCGCTCGAGCAGGCCGTCACCGGCGGTGCGCAGGTTGGCGAGCATCGACTCGAAGTCGGCCTCGGTGGCGTCCGCGCGCTCCTGAAGGCGCTTGCCGGCCGCCTCGACGTCCTCGAGGTGCTTGGCCGCCGCAGCCGCTGCGCGATCACGCGTGGCCTGGGCTTGGGCGCGGGCCTTGCTCAGCAGCTCGTCGGCATCGCCCTGGGCGCGGGTGACGATCGCGTCGGCGGAGTTCTCCGCCGCCTCGACGATCCCGCGCACCTGGTCGGCGGCCTGGCTCGCTGCCGTTGTGGGCGGCGCGGTGCGGGTGGCCTCCTCGACGGCGTCGGCGACGCTGCGCAGATGGGCGCGCACGGCTTCGGGATCAAGGCCCTTACGGGCTGTGGGGAAAGTCCGGCCTTCGATGAAATTGCGGTCCATGGCGATTCCTGGCGGTCGAGGACGATTCGATGGGTGATCGCGAATGTAGCGAAGCTGGGCAGCCTCGGTAGCCGAACATTCGTAAAGATCGCGCCGCTACCCGGCCACGAACCCCCGATTCGTGGCCAGGCCGCTGCGTAACAGCCCTCGCCTCAGGCGAGGTTGATCTCCTTGTCCAGGTCGATCGTGCGCACGGGCCCGGTGAAGTGCCGGCGCGCGCTGACGATCCACCAGAGGCCCACCAGGATGATGATCCCGAACACCATGAGCGGCGCGTAGTTCACGGCCTCGATATCGAAGTCCGGGCTACCCGGAACCCCGGCCGGGACGAACGGCAGGGAGAAGATCACGCTGATGATGGCCACCCAGGCCACCGCGAACGTGTTCATCCACTTGTACTTCTTACCGTTGTTCCAAGGGCCCGGCTCGAAGGAGTCGCCCTTTCGGAGCCGGAGGTAGATGGGGATCACATAGGCGATGTAGAGCCCGATGACGGTGATCGAGACGACTGCGAAGAAGGCGATCGGGTTGGACAGCGCCGGAATCGTGACGAGCATCGCGACGGCGCACATCCCGATCACTGCCGCGTAGGGAGTGCGGTTCGTGTTCAGCTTGGTCCAGAGCTGCCAACCCGGAACCGCCCGGTCGCGCGAGAAGGCGTAGAGCATGCGCGATCCACTGGTCACACACGACATTCCGCAGAACAGCTGCCCGACCGTCGAGATGACCATCACCGCCAGCACCAAGCCCGAAGGCAGGTTGTTCACGAAGATGGCGACGGCGGTCGGGAGCGCCTGATCTGTGGCGGTCGCGTTGATCGCATCGGGGTCCGTGGCAGCAAACGTGATCGCAAGGAGCAGGATCCAGCCGATCACGGCCGAGTAGAACACCGACCTCCAAACGCCCTTTGCCGCGCCCATCGATGCGCCGTGCGTCTCCTCGGAGATGTGGGCCGATGCGTCAAATCCGGTGATCGTGTACTGGGTCAGCAGGAAGCCCAGCGGCAGCACGTAGAACCAGTACATGTTGTCGCCGAAGCCCGAGTTGTTGAAGGTCTTGGTGAAGACGAACGACACGCTCTGATGCTCTGCCGGGCCCACGATCAGTATCACTACGACCGCGGCCACACCGAGCACGTGCCACCACACCGAAATGCTGTTGAAGATCGCCACGAGGTGCGATGAGTAGATGTTGATGATCGCGTGCAGGACCAAAACGACAGCGAACACCACGAAGATGTCTCCAAGGGCCGCCCCATCGGCATCGGCGAAGTTGATGAAGCCCAGGTTCACGCCGAACAAGCTCAGCGTAATCGAGGCAAATGTGGCACACGCGTAGTCGACCGAAGCGATCACGCCCACAAGGCCGATGAGGTTGAACCAGCCGGTGAACCAGCCCCAGACCGGGCCGCCCAGCTCGGCCGCCCACCAGTAGATGCCGCCTGCGGTGGGGAACTTGGACACGAGCTCCGACATGCAGAGCGCGATGATCAGGATCGCGCACGAGATGATCGGCCAGCCCCACGAGATTGCGACCGGGCCGCCGTTGTTCCAGGCCTGGCCATACGTCGTGAAGCAACCCGCCAGGATCGAGATGATCGTGAAGGAGATCGCGAAGTTCTGGAACCCGCTCCAGCTCCGATTCAAGTCCTGGCTGTAGCCCATCTCCGCTAGACGTTGTTCATCAGCGTCCGCGAACTTGGCGGCGTCCGTCATGTGCCCTCCCCCGGGAGTTCTCGTTCAGGCCCCGCCGTGCAGCCGACGGCCACCTCTGGCTGAAGCGACCCTAACCCTGCGCTCGGACGCCGGTCAAGTCCATTCGGGCGAACGTTCGCGGGGTCTTTTGGACCGGGTGTCGAAGAGATCACACGGGCTCGATCGATCATCTAGCGTTGGCGCGGATGGCCGACGCCCTGGAAACGATCAGCGCAAGGCTCGAGCCGACACTGGGCGCCGCCCGCGGCAAGCCCGTTCCCCTGTCGGGCGGGATCACCAACCGCAACTACCGTGCGACCTTCGGCGACCGCGAGTTCGTGATCCGGATCAGCGGCAAGGACACCATGCTGCTCGGGATCGACCGCGGCGCCGAGTGTGAGGCCACGGTGGCCGCCGCCGACGCTGGCGTCGCGCCCCCGGTGGCGGCTTTCCTCGAGGACCTGAGCTGCCTGGTCACCGAATTCGTGCAGGGCCGGCCCGCCGAGCCGGAGGAGGTCCGGGGTGACCTCTTGGCCGGAGTGGCTCACGCCCTGCGCACCATCCACGGGGGCACCCCGATCCCGGGTCGCTTCGACGCCTTCGACGTGGTCCGCGAGTACCGATCGACAACGCAAGCCAAGGGCGGGACGGTGCCCGGCGACTGGGATGAGGCGTGGGCGGCGGCCGACCGCATCCACGTCGCGTTGTCGGGCCCCGAGCACGCGCCCGTGCCCTGCCACGACGACCTCCTGCCGGCCAACATCCTCCGCGACGGCGAGCGGATCTGGCTGGTCGACTGGGAGTACGCCGGAATGGGCGACCGCTACTTCGACCTTGCAAATCTGGCTGTGAACAACGGCTTCTCCAATGAGGACGAGGAACAGCTGCTTGCCCTCTACTGGGGCGAGCCGGCAACTCCGCGGCGGCTGGCCGCCCTTCGGCTCATGCGGGTCATGTCAGACTTCCGCGAGGCCATGTGGGGCGTGGTGCAGGGCGTGCTGAGCGACCTGGACTTCGACTTCCAGCAGTATGCATCCGACCACTTCGCGCGGATGCGCGCGGCAATCGATGAACCCTGGTTCGAGGAGGCCCTTCTTGCCGCGTCCGCGTGAGCTGCCGGACCGTGCGCGTGTGGTGATCATCGGCGGCGGGGTCGGCGGGACATCGATCGCCTACCACCTGGCCGGGATGGGCGAGCGCGATGTGGTGCTGCTCGATCGCGACGAGCTGACCAGCGGCTCTACCTTCCACTCGGCCGGCCTGGTCGGCCAGCTGCGCTCATCGGTCTCGCTGACGCGGATGATGATGCACAGCGTCGAGCTCTACCGGCGGCTGCGTGAGGAGTCCGAGTTCGACCCGGGCTGGAGCGAGGTCGGCTCGCTGCGGCTGGCATCCACGAAGGAGCGGATGGAGGAGCTGCAGCGCCAGGCGGCCTGGGCCCGCACCTTCGGGCTGCCCCTGGAGCTGGTGTCGGCCGAGGAGGCCCAGGCGCTGTTCCCGCTGATGACCACCGAGAGCGTCCTGGGCGCGGCCTACCTCCCCACCGATGGGTACCTGGACCCCTCGCAGCTGACCTATGCGATGGCCGACGGGGCGCGCCGGGGCGGCTGCCGCATCTTCACCCACACCTGTGTGACCGGGATCGGCGTCGATCGCGGGCGGGTGACCGGCGTCGACACCGAATGGGGGCACATCGAGGCCGAGGTGGTGGTGAACGCGGGCGGCATGTTCGCCGCGGAGGTCGGCCGTCTGGCCGGGGTCCGCATCCCGATCGTGCCGATGGAGCACGAGTACGTGGTGACCCCTCCCTTCCGGGACCGCTCGGAGGTCGATCACCTGCCGACCATGCGCGATCCCGACCTGCTCGTCTACTTCCGCGAGGAGGGCGCCGGCCTGGTCTGGGGCGGGTATGAACGCAACCCGGCGCCCTGGGCGCTCGACGAGAAAGGGCTCGACCGGATCCCGCAGGACTTCAACGGGCGGCTCCTTGAGGAGGAGTGGGATCGCTTCGAGGAGATCGTGACCAACGCCCGCCGGCGAGTGCCCGCACTGGACGAGAGCAAGGTCACGCGCCTGATCAACGGGCCCGAGGCGTTCACGCCCGATGGCGAGTTCTGCCTGGGCGAGACCGAGGTGCGCGGCCTGTTCGTGGCCGCGGGCTTCTGCGCGCACGGCCTGGCCGGCGCCGGTGGCATAGGGAAGGTCGTGGCCGAGTGGATCCACGACGGCGAGCCGAGCATCGACCTCTGGCATATGGACGTCCGGCGCTTCGGCCCCCACTACCAATCGCCCGGCTACACGCTCAAGCGCACACGCGAGGTCTACGAGACCTACTACGACATCCGCTATCCCGGCGAGGAGCGGCTCGCGGGGCGGCCGCTGCGCGTGTCGAGCGCCTACCCCTGGCACCAGGGCCACGATGCCGAGTTCGGCGAGAAGTCGGGCTGGGAGCGGGTCAACTGGTACCGATCGAATGAGGCCGGCGGCGACGAGTCCCTCCGGCCCCGGGGATGGGCGGGCCAGATGTGGTCGACCGCCGTCGGCGCCGAGCACCGGGCGGCGCGCGAGGCCGCCGCCCTGTTCGACGAGTCCTCCTTCGCCAAGATCGAGGTGTCGGGCCAGGGAGCCGCCGAGTTCCTCGAGGGCCTGTGCGACAACAAGGTGGCTCGCGGCATCGGCCAGATCACCTACACCCAGATGCTCAACACGCGCGGGGGGATCGAATGCGATTTCACCGTCACCCGCCTGGAGGAAGATGTCTTCCAGATCGTGACGGGCACCGCGTTCGGCAACCATGACCTGGCGTGGATGCGCAGGCACCTGCCCGAGGACGGGTCGGTCCGGCTCTCGGACGTCACCGCCCGCTGGTCGTGCTTCGCTCTGTGGGGGCCGCGTGCGAGGGACATCCTCGGTCCACTCAGCCCCGATGACCTGGGAGATGAGGCGTTCCCGTACATGTCCGTGCGCCAGATCACGGTGGGCGACGTTCCGGTGAGGGCGCTTCGCGTGACGTTCGTGGGAGAGCTGGGATGGGAGCTCTACTGCCCTTCCGAGTACGGCGCGGGACTGTGGCGCACGCTGTGGGACGCCGGGGAGGATCACGGACTGGTGGCCGGCGGGTACAAGGCGATCGACACGCTGAGGCTGGAGAAGGGCTATCGCGTGTGGGCGGCCGACATCACGCCGGAAGAGACGCCGTACGAAGGGCGGCTGGGCTTCTGCGTGAAGCTGGACAAGCCCGGAGGGTTTGTCGGGTGTGAGGCGCTTACGGCGGCAAAGAAGGAGGGGCCCTCGAAGCTGCTGGTCTGCATCACGCTGGACGATCCGCGGTCGGTCGCGCTCGGGAACGAGCCTGTGCGGATCGGCGGGGAGATCGTGGGCCGAGTCACCACCGGCGGCTACGGCTACACGGTGGAGCGCTCGATCGCCTATGCCTACGTGCCCGCGGACCAGGCAGAGGTCGGCACCGCCGTCGAGATCGACATCTTCGGCGAGTGGGTCGCGGGGACCATCGCCGCGGAGCCGCTCTACGACCCGAAGGGCGAACGGGTCCGGGGCTGACTCCGCCGACGATCGTGCACCTCTGAGGTGTACGAACGACGACGGAAGCTCCCGCTAGGCGGCGCCGGCCACCTCGAAGCCCTCGTTCCTCACTGCGTCGAGAACGGCGGCTCCGTGCTCCGGCCCGCGGGTCCTCAGTACCAGCTGGATGGCGGTCTCCCGCACGTGCAGGTCGATGCCCTCGCGCAGGTGCACCACGTCGACCACGTTGGCCCCGCTCTCGGCGACCACTGCCAGGAGCCGCGCCAGGGCCCCGGGACGGTCGGGGACCACTGTGGAGAAGGCCAGCCTCCTCCCCGCCCCCGTCTCCCCAAGCCGGATCACCTCCGACAGCAGTCCCGCGTCGACGTTGCCGCCCGAGAGCACCACGCAGACCGACCCCTCCTCCGGCACCACGATCCGGCCCTGCATCAGCGCCGCCACCCCCACTGCCCCCGCGCCCTCCACCACGAGCTTCGACCGCTCGAGCATCAGGACCATGGCCTGGGCCACCTCGTCATCGCTCACGGTGACCACCGAATCCACATAGCGCTCGACCAGCGGCAGCGTGAATTCCCCCGGGTTCTTGACCGCGATGCCGTCGCAGATCGTGTAGGCCGAGCGCGCGCCGACCGGGCGCTGCGCCGCAAGCGACTCCACGTAGGGCGCGCAGGCCTCGGCCTGGACACCCACGACGCGCGCATCCGGCAGGGCCTCAGATAGCGCGATCGCTATCCCGCTTACAAGGCCGCCTCCCCCGAGCGGCACCACCACCAGGCGCGCCTTCGAGACCTGCTCGGCGATCTCGAGCCCGACCGTCCCCTGGCCCGCAACGATCTCGGGCGCGTCGAACGCCGGGATGAGCGCCGCACCCATCCGCTCGGCCATCTCGGCGGCCACCTGCTTGGCGTCGTCGTAGGTGGCTCCCTCGAGGACCACGTCACCCCCGTACTCGCGCACCGCCGCAACCTTGGCGAGCGGCGAGCTGGTGGGCATGACCAGGGTGGCATGTGTGCTGGCCTGCCCCGCGGCAAACGCCACGGCCTGGGCGTGATTGCCGGCGCTGGCCGCGACGACCCCGTGCACGAGCCGCTCTGGCCCGATGCGGGCAATCATGTTGAAAGCGCCGCGGATCTTGAACGAGCCGGTGCGCTG
>JAXDIE010000140.1:0-15602 GCA_034664165.1 Thermoleophilaceae bacterium
GCGGTACGGGCAACAGACTTGGCCGAGGCGTCAGACGCCTTGCCACGCTGGTTGAGGAACGAGGGGATGGCGATCGCGGCAAGAATGCCGATGATCAGGATGACAACCAGCAGCTCGATCAGGGTGAAGCCCTTCTCGTCGCTGTGCAGCCGGGACTGGAGCTTGGTGAGCATGTGCGACTCCTCCTGGAGTTATTCGGTGGATTTGCCAGGTCGAGGACGTTCCCCGGACCAGCTTCTGCATGGGTTATCGACCCCCAACCGATCCACTTGACGGATCTGATGGCCGTTTAAACGAACGTCCTACGACGTCGCTCCAGAAAACGGGCGAAACCCGCTTCTGGAGCGGGTTTCGTACACGGCCAAGGGAGTCGGGAAGGACTACCTGATGTTGTCGTAGACCGTGAACATCGGCAGATACATGGAGATGATCACGAAGCCGACGATCGAGCCCACGACGATGATCATCAGCGGCTCGAGCAGCGAGGTCAGGCCCCTGATGGCGGCGTCGACCTGGTCCTCGTAGAAGTCCGCGATCTTGGAGAACATGGCCTCGAGCGCACCCGTCTCCTCACCGACCGAGACCATCTGGGTGACCATGACGGGGAAGGCCTTGGGGTTCTGCACCATGGGGGCCGCGAGCGTGCCGCCGCGCTTGACCGAGTCCAGGATGTCCTGCATGCCCTTCTCGATCACCCAGTTGCCGGCGGTACGGCCGGTGATGTCGATGGCCTCGAGCATCGGGACGCCGGCCGAGACCAGCGCCGAGAACGTCCGCGAGAAGCGGGCCAGCGCGACCTTGTGGACGATCTCGCCGATCTTCATCGGGAAGTTGAGCTTGAACCGGTCCCACTGCTTGTGGCCGGCCTCCGACTTCTTCCACTTGATGAAGGTGAAGACGGACAGCGCCGTTGCGCCGATCAGGATGTACCAGCGGCCGGTCACGAAGTGGGACACGCCGACGGTGAACTTGGTGATGCCGGGCAGGTCGCCCCCGAACTCCTTGAAGACGTCCTCGAAGACCGGGATCAGGAACGCGACCAGGGCAATTACGACGATGATCGAGAAGCTGATGATCAGCGCCGGGTACATCATCGCGGACTTGACGCGGCGCCTCAGGGCGTCGTCCTTCTCGAGCTGGTCCGCCACCCGCTTGAGCGTCTCCTCGAGCTTGCCGCCGGTCTCGCCGGCCTGGACCATTGCCACGTAGAGCTCGTTGAAGATCCCCGGATGCTTGGCGAGGGACCCGGAAAGCGTGGCGCCGGCCTCGATGTCCTTGCGGACCTCCACGAAGGCGTCGCGAAGCTTGGCGTTCTCCACCTGCTCCTCGAGCACGTAGAGCGCCCGCAGCATCGACATGCCGGACGAGATCATCGTCGAGAGCTGGCGTGAGGCAACGGTGAGGTCCTCGGCCTTGACCCGGCGGAAGCGGCCGAAGATGTCGCCGACGTCCGTGGGCTTCTGCTCCTCGACGTCGACCACGATCAGGCCGCGGGAGCGCAGCTGCGACGCGACGGCCTGCTTGTCGTCGGCGTCGACCTCTCCGCGCGACGCGACGCCGGCCATGTCCATGGCCTTGTAGGCGTAGGTGGCCATCAGGCGGCGAAGGGCTCTGGGGTGCCGAGCAGCCGGCGGAGCTCGTCCGGGCTGGTCGCCCGCGCCTCGGCCAGCTTCCTGGTGATCACACCGCGCCGCGCGAGGTCGACGAGCGCTGAGTCCATCGTCTGCATGCCGACGCCGCCGCCGGTCTGGAGCGCCGAGTAGATCTGATGGGTCTTGCCTTCGCGGATCAGGTTGCGGATGCCCGGGGTGGGAACCAGGACCTCGCAGGCGCAGACCCGGCCGGAACCATCGGCCCGCGGGAGCAGCTGCTGCGTGACGATTCCCTGCAGCGCCACGGAGAGCTGGATACGGACCTGGTGCTGCTGCGAGGGCGGGAAGGCGTCGATGATGCGATCGACGGTCTGGGCGGTGTCCTGGGTGTGCAGCGTCGCGAATACAAGGTGGCCGGTCTCGGCCGCCGTGATCGCGGTCTGCATGGTTTCGAGGTCGCGCATCTCGCCCACGAGGATCACGTCGGGGTCCTGGCGCAACGCCGCCTTGAGGGCCAGGGCGAAGCTCTTGGCATCGGAGCCCAGCTCGCGTTGGTTGACGATGCAGTTCTGGTGCGCGTGCAGGAACTCGATCGGGTCCTCGACGGTCATGATGTGCTCGTGCCGCTCCTTGTTGATGCGGTCGATCATCGAAGCGAGCGTCGTGGACTTTCCGGAGCCGGTCGGCCCGGTCACGATCACGAAGCCGCGCGGCTTGCGGGTGAAGTCGAGCAGGATCTCGGGCAGGCCCAGCGTCTGGAAGGCCGGGATCGAGGTGGGGATCAGGCGGAAGGCCGCGCCCAGCGAATCCCTCTGGAAGTACGCGTTCACGCGGAAGCGTGCGACGTTGGGGATCGAGTAGGAGAGGTCGATCTGCCAGTCCGACTCCAGGCGCTGGCGCTGATCGTTGGTGAGGATCGAGTAGATCGTCTCGCGGACGAGCTGCTGGTCCAGGACCGGGTAGTCGAGCGCCTTGAGCTTTCCGTGCTCGCGGACCATCGGGGGTGCGCCGGTGGTCAGGTGCAGGTCGGACGCGTTCATGTTCACCACGTCCATCAGGACGTCGGCGAAGTCGAACTCCTTGGGGTCCGACACGGGCTCGAAGACGACCGGCTCGATGGCCGCCTCTGACTGGGTCTCAGGGTTCATCAACTCTCCTATCGGCAGTTCTTGGCGGTTACGTGACCCGGGCCACTTCGGCGACCGACGTGATGCCCATCCGGACCTTCTCCAGCCCGTCCTCGCGCATGGTTCTCATGCCCTGCTCCAGCGCCACGGCGCGGATCCGGTCCCCGGACGCCCGCTCGACGGTGAGGGCGCGGATCTCATCCGACACGTCCATGACCTCATAGAGCCCCTGGCGCCCGCGGTAACCGGTGAGATTGCAGCGCTGGCAGCCGCCGGGCTCATAGGCCTCGATGTCGAAGTCGGCGCGGAAGCCCGATCCCCGCAGGGAGTCGACGCTCACGACGATGCGCTTCTTGCAGTAGGTGCAGAGCTTGCGGACCAGCCGCTGGGCCACCACGCAGTCCACCGCGGAGGCCGTGAGGAACGGCTCGATGCCCATCTCGGTGAGGCGGGCGATCGCCGACGGGGCATCCTTCGTGTGGAGGGTGCTCAGCACCAGGTGGCCGGTCAGGGCCGACTCGATGGCGATCCGGGCCGTCTCCGAGTCGCGGATCTCGCCGACCATGATGATGTCCGGGTCGGCACGCAAGACCGATCGCAGGCCGTTGGCAAACGTGAGGTTGGACTTGGTGTTGACGCCGATCTGGGTGATGCCGGCCATCTGGTACTCGACCGGGTCCTCGATCGTGATGATCTTCTTGTCGGGCGAGTTCAGCGCGTTGAGGGCGCCGTAGAGCGTGGTCGACTTGCCCGATCCTGTGGGGCCCGTGACCAGCACCGCGCCGTAGGGCTTCCTGAATGCGGCGTCGAAGCGGGTCAGGCTCTCCTCGCGCATCCCGAGCTTGTCCAGGGTCATCAGGACCTGCTCCTTGTCCAGGATGCGCATGGTCACGCCCTCGCCGCGGTTGGTGGGCAGCGTCACGATCCGGAGATCGATGGAGTGCTTCTCCACTGTCAGGGCGACGCGGCCGTCCTGGGGCATGCGGCGCTCGGCGATGTCGAGGTCGGCCATGATCTTCACCCGGGAGACCACGCCGGCGACCATCCGCTTGGGGATGGTCGTGCGATCGCTCAGGATGCCGTCGACGCGGAAGCGCACGCGCATCTCGTTGCCGTCGGGCTCGAAGTGGATGTCCGAGGCGGACTGCTCGACGGCGTCGGCGATGATCGAGTTCACGAGCTTGATCACCGGGGCGTCCTCGGCGGACTCCCTGATGTTGGTGATCTCCTCGATCTCGGACTCCTCCTCGACAGCCGCGGCCACCGCGTCGTCCAGGCGGCTCATCCGCGAGATCACGCCGGCGATGTCCTCCTTGGAGGCGACGACGGGGCGGAGCTCCTCGCCGGTCATCAGCCGGAGGTCGTCGAGCGCGAGGACGTTCGAGGGATCCGCCATCGCGACCATCAGGATCTTGTTCTCGTCGAAGCCAACGGGGACCGCCTCGTAGCGGCGGGCCGCCGACGCGGAGATCATGTTCACGCAGGCCGCATCGGGCCGGTAGCGCGTCAGGTCGATGTGATCGAGCACGAAGCGCTCGGCGATCGCGCGCGCCAGCTGATCGCCTGTGAGCAGGCCCGTCGAGAGCATCACGTGCTCGGGCCGGATGCCCGTTGACTTGGCCTCCTCCACCGCCTTGTCCACCTGCTCCTGGCGAAGCAGGCCCAACTCGACGATCACATCGGTGAGAAAGCGCCCGGCGCCGTTGCCCAGCACGGGGCTGCTGATGCCCGTCGACTCCTGCCCAGCCGTGCCGGTGGCGCCCTCTCCGTCGCCGACGGCGCGGAGGTGGCCCGATCCGTCGGTCATCCCAGTGCGTCGGCCACGTACTGAAGCAGGGAGCGCTCGTCGACGAATCCCTGCACCACACGCGCCTCGCCGTCCGGGGCGACGATCACCGTCGCCGGCGCCTGGTCGATTCCCAGGTCGCCGATGACCGCGGCGTAGTCGACGAGGTGTGCGACTCCGTCGGTGAAGACCTGGAAGTGACCCTTGAGCTCCGAGGACCCGGCGCCTTCGAGGCCGCGGACCGCGGACCGCGTGGCCTTGTCGTCGGCGCCGCCGGCCTGGGCGAACATCAGCACCACGACCTTGCCGTCATCAAGCGCCTTGGCCACGTCGGCGGGCACGTTGTCCGCCGGGTTGTCGTCGGCCTTCGCCGCGCTGTCGGACACCGGAGTCGTGGGCTTGGAAGCCTGCGTCGGCACCGCCGCTGCCGGCACCGCCGCGGGCGGCGCTGCCGGCTCCGCCGGAGGGCGGGTGAAGAGGAACGCGGCGGCGGCAAGCACCACCCCGATGATTCCGATGACGGCCACACGCGGGATTCCCATGAGGCGTCTATCGGCAGCCAGCGCGCTAGACACAAGGGCGGCTCGCGGCATGGACGTATGTCGTACGGTGCCCGGGTGCCTGCCCAGCGAGCGGTTCTCCTCTTTTTCATGGTCGTTCTTGTGTCCGCGGGCATCGCGTCGTTCCTGGGCGTGCCCCCCGGACCCGCCGGGCCGGGCGGAGCCCCGCCTCCCACCACCTCGCCCACCACCACGGACGAGAGCAAGCGGACCGAGCCAAAGCCCCGGACCGATGATGCTCCGGCCGCGCGGGACGAGGATGCCGACCACGTGGACATCGAGGTTGGCGACCAGCCGGGGCGGATCACCTTCCCCCCGAACCGGCACCTGGTGGTGACGGTCTCCTCGAAGGAGGCGGGGCAGATCGCGATCTCCGGGCTCGGCCGGGTCGCGCCTGTCCTGCCCCGGACCCCCGCCATGTTCGACCTCTTCACCGACCGGCTCGGTCAGTTCCCGATCGTGTTCACCCCCGTCGAGGGCGGTGACGAGATCCCGGTCGGGACCCTCGTGGTCGAGAAGGAGCGCCGGGCTCCTCCCGCTACGCAGAAGGAAGGGCGCGCGCGGCCTCGCGCATGACCTCGAGCGGAGCCTCGTGCCCGGTCCAGTGGGCGAAGCTCCTGGCCCCCTGGCCCACGAGCATCTCCAGCCCATCGATCACCCGCGAACCCGCGAGCCTGCCCCACTCGGACACGGGCGTCTCACCGTCCCGGTAAACGAGGTCGAACACCGTCGCTGGGGGCTCCAGCCCATCCAGGCCCAGAGCCCCCAGGACCTCGGGTGCCGGAACCTCCGGGTCCAGGCCCGCGGTGGTGCAGTTCACGAGGATGTCCGCCCGGATGGGAGCCGGCGAGGCCGATACCCCCATCTCCTGGGCCAGCTCCTGGGCCCGCGCCGCCGTCCGGTTCCAGATCGTGACCTCGGCCCCGCCCTCGCGCAGCGCCCAGATGACGGCCCGGGCAGCACCGCCTGCGCCGAGGACCAGAGCGGAGGCGGGAATATCGCCAACGGCGTCCAAGAATCCGCCGGCGTCGGTGTTGTCGGCCAGGATCCGGCCTTCCTGGAACGTGAGCGAGTTGGCGGCGCCGATGGCCTGGGCCGCGGGCGTCGCCTCATCGGCTTCGGCAAGCGCAGCGACCTTGTGGGGCACCGTCACGTTGGCGCCGCGATAGCCGGATGCCTCGAGTGCCCTTGCGGTCTCCTCGAAGCGCTCCGGCGCCACCGGGAGCGGCAGATAGCGCCAGTCCAGCCCTAGCGCCTCATAGGCGGCGTTGTGCATGGCGGGAGAGCGGCTGTGGCCAACCGGCCACCCGAGTACCCCGGCGAGAGTGGTCATACCCCGCTCAACAGCTCGTGGGCGAGTTCCCGCCCTTTGCGTCGCGGGCGGAGTTGTACTCCTGCACGTCCTTCTCGAACTGGGCGTCGGTCTCCGAGAAGGCGTGCTCTCCGCATGTCCCGGGCTTGACCACGTAGTACAGGTACTTGGTCTTGTCGGGGTCCGCCGCGGCCTTGATCGACGCCAGGCCCGGATTTCCGATCGGCCCCGGCGGCAGCCCGGCGTTGGTCCGGGTGTTGTAGGGCGAGTCGATGGCCAGCTCGGACTCGGTGAGCGGCTTGGTCCAGTTGTCGTTGGCGAAGCGGATGGTGGCGTCGATGCCCAGGTTCATGCCGTCGTGGAGGCGGTTGTCGATCACCGAGGCGATGATCGGGCGCTCCTTGTCGAGAACCGCTTCGCGCTCGACCATCGAGGCGATCGTGAGCACGTCGTACGGGGTGAGGTTCAGCTTCTTCCTCGCAGTCGTCAGGTTCACTCCCGCGATGTTGTCCTTGAACGCCTGGAGCTGCTGGGACACGAGGTCGTCCACCGAGTCGCCCGCCTTCAGGTCATACGTCGCCGGGAACAGGAAGCCCTCCAGGTCGGGGGCGTTCTTGGCGCCGTACTTCTTCGGGTTGAAGCCCTTGAAGCTCTTGGTGGCCTTCATGTAGTCGCCCTTCAGCCCGGCGTCTGCCGCGATCGGGGCGATCTCGCTCCTGGCCTTGCCCTCGGGAATGACCACCTGGACAGGCGTGTTCTTGGCCGGGGCGGCCGGCGGCGGCGTCGAAAGGACCTTGAGCGCGTCGCCGAAGCTCATGTCCTGGCGCAACGTGTACGAGCCTGAACGGAGTGCGCCGCGGGTTCCATCCAGCGTTGCCCTGACCTCGAAGAGGAACGGTGAGCCGATGACGCCGTTCTCCTTCAGCAGGCCGCCGATATCCCCCACGCTGGCGCCATCGGGCACGGTGACCTTGACCTCGTCGCCACCCGGGCCCTTCCCCGGCTGGTACAGCAGCACCACGATCAGGATCAGGGCGGCGGCCAGCGCGCCGAGCAGCGCGAACAACCCCAGGCGACCGCGCGGGCCGCGGGGTCGCAGAGGCCCGCCCGTGTGATCCCGCCGTGCGGCAAGGACCCGCTTGGCGGAGTCGAGCGCGCCGGGTGTCCGGCGCGTGCGAGCGGTCGGCCTCTCGAGTGGAGCCGGGACCTCGCCCCCGGGAGCGGGGGGCTGTTGGGGAGATGGGGCCGCTGGCGCCGGCGTGGCCGGGGCCGGGGGCTTGACGCCCGTCCGGCGGGCCTCCCGCTCCAGGCGCGCGCGCTCGCGCTCCTCGGGGCTGCGCCCCGCTCCGTCGGACGGGCTCACGAGACGGCTCCCGGCTGCGCGGCCAGGTAGCTCTCGAGCAGATGCGCGGCGGCCACGGAGTCGCTGGCGGCACTGCCGCCGGTCCGATCGGCCATCCGGGTGGTCAGCCGCTCGTCATGCAGCTCGACGGGCACCGTCACGCGTGCGCGCAGCCGCTCGGCGAACTCACGGGTCTCGAGGGCCTGGGAGCCCTCCTGCCCGGCCATAGTGAGGGGAAGCCCCACCACAACGCGATCGGCACCCTGGACCGCGACCAGCGCCACGAGCGCGGCTGTGCCCCGCTTGGTCGCCGGTCGCTCGACGATCGGCAGCGGAGTGGCAACGGTGCCCGTGGGGTCCGATATCGCGCAGCCACAGCGCGCGCTGCCGTAGTCCAGGGCAAGCACGCGCGTCATCGCAGTACCTTCTCGATCTCGGCACGCGCGGCGGCAATCGCCTCGGGAAGCTTGGCCGGATCGCGGCCGCCGGCCTGCGCCATGGTGTCGCGGCCGCCACCGCCGCCGCCGGTGATCTGCGCGGCCACGCGCACGATGTCCCCGGCCTTGAGGCCCCGCTCGACCGCCGGCGGGGCCACGTTGGCAACCAGGTGGACCTTGCCGTCGGTGGACGATCCAAGCACGACCACCGACTCACCGAGGGTCTGGCGAACGCGATCCGAGAGGTCGAGCAGCGCCTTGGCCTCCAGCGAATCCACGACATCGGCGACCACCCGGACGCCCGCGATCTCCTCCGCCGAGGCAACCAGGGCATCGGCCGCGCCGCCCGCGTCGGCCTTGGGCTGCTTCTGGAGTTCCTTGGCACGATCGCTCAGCTTCTGGACCGCGCCGACCACATCGGCCTCGGGCACCTTGAGGATGCGTGCCAGCTCGCGGAGCTCCTCTGTGCGCCGCCGGAACATCTCCGCGCTCTCGGGGCCGGTAATGGCCTCGATGCGCCTGACGTTGGACGCGCTCGAGGTCTCGTTCGTGAGGTGGAACAGGCCGATCTCGGCGGTGGCTGCCACATGGGTGCCGCCGCAGAGCTCGCGGGATACGTCCTCCACCTCGACCATCCGCACGATGTCGCCGTACTTCTCGCCGAACAGGGCCATGGCCCCCAGCGCCTTGGCCTCGTCGATCGTGGTGGTCACCGCGTGCACAGGGTGGTTGTCGGCTATCCAGCCGTTCACGCGCTCCTCCACGGCAGCGACGTCTTCGGGCGAGAGTCGCTCGCCGTGAGTGAAGTCGAATCGGAGCTTGTCGGGGCCCACATACGAGCCCGCCTGGCGGACGTGGGTTCCCAGCCGCTCGCGCAGCGCCGCGTGGAGCAGGTGCGTGGCGGTGTGGTTGGCGACTGTGGCCAGTCGCTCACCGCGGTCGACGCTGGCACGCGCCGGCTCCCCCTGGGCCAGCTCGCCCTCCACGGGCTCCAGGGCCACCGCCTGATCGTCACCCAGCCGGTAGACCGCGACCACCCTGGCCTTGCCGGAATCCGTCTCGACCACTCCGTGATCGGATACCTGCCCGCCGCCCTCCGCGTAGAACGGGCTCTCGGGGAGCTTTGCCAGGTAGGTGCCGTTGTCGCTTTCAAGCGCTCCGATGACCGTCTCGACCTCCGTGGACTCGTACCCCTTGAAGTCGGTCGTGAATCCCGCCGCCTTGGCGAAGTTCATCGCGCGCTCGCGGCTCGGCCGGCCGGCCGGCCCTCCCCCGTCATCCGATCGCCCACCCGAGCGCGAGGTGTCGCGCGCCTGGTCCATCAGCTGCTCGAAGGCGGCGTCGTCGACGGTCAGGCCCTGCTCGGCAAGCATCTCCTTGGTCAGCTCGTACGGGAAGCCGTAGGTGTCGTGCAGCTGGAATGCGTCGGCCGCCGCGACCTCGGTCGCGCCCGACTTCTGCGCGCTCTGCACCAGCTGCTCCAACAGCCGCTCACCCTGCTCCAGCGTGCGGTGGAAGCCCTCCTCCTCAGCCTTCGCCCAGCGGGCGATGGTGGCCCGCTCGGCCTGGAGCTCTGGATAGGGCTCGCCCATCGTCTCGATCACCCGCTCGCAGAGCCCGGGCAGGAAGGCGCCGTCGATCTCCAGCACCCGCCCCTGCTGGATGGCACGCCGCATGATCCGCCGCAGGATGTAGCCGCGGTCCTCGTTTGATGGCACCACGCCGTCCGCCAGGAGGAACGTCATGGCCCTGCCGTGATCGGCCAGGATCCGCAGCGCGCGGGTGGTCGGCTCATCCTGGCCGTACTTGCGACCCGAAAGCTCCTCGCCCAGCGCAACGATCGGCTTGAACTGGTCGGTCTCGTACACCGACGGGACATCCTGGAGGATGGCGGCCATCCGGTCCAGGCCAAGGCCGGTGTCGATGTTGCGCTTGGGCAGCTCGGTGAGCGACCCGTCCTCGTGCAGCTCGTACTGCATGAACACGCAGTTCCAGAACTCCAGGAAACGCTCGCTGTCGTGGCCCGGGCGATCGCTCTCGGCGCCGAAGTCCAGGCCGCGATCCAGGTAGAGCTCGGAACAGGGCCCACACGGGCCAGTGGGGCCGGCCTGCCAGAAGTTGTCCTCGCGGCCGAGCAGGATGATGTGGTCGTCAGGCACGCCCAGGCCACGCCAGAGCTCGATGGCCTCCGCGTCGGGTCCGAGGCCGAGATCTTCGTCGCCGCCGAAGACGGTCATCCAGACCTTGTCCGGGTCGAAGCCGTAGCCCTTGGTGGTCAGCTCGTAGGCGAACTCGATGGCGCCGTCCTTGAAGTAGTCCCCGAAGCTGAAGTTGCCGAGCATCTCGAAGAAGGTGAGGTGGCGCGCCGTGTTGCCGACGTTCTCGATGTCGGTTGTCCGAAAGCATTTCTGGCAGGACGTGAGCCGCGGCGCGGGCGGATCCTCCTCACCGCGGAAGTACGGCTTGAACGGCTGCATGCCGGCGGTGTTCAGCAATACGGAGGGATCGTGGGCTGACGGCACGAGCGACGCCGAGGGCATCCGGCGGTGATCCCGCTCCTCGAAGAAGGACAGGAAGGTTTCTCGGATCTCGGCCGCGCGCATGGACATCTGAGTCTAGATATTCAGTGCGCGGTCGCCGGCACCATCGATCACTGCCCAGCCGACAACCGTGTCCTCATGCATGAGGCATGCGGTCTGGCCGGGGGCCACGCCATCGACCGGCCGGTCGAGTGCGACGGTGACCTGCTCGTGCCGCCCGGCCCCGGGATCGCCGTCGATCCGGCACGGGATCGGGTCCTGCCGGTAGCGGAGCTTGACGCGATCCACCGTGGCGCCGGGGCGGCTAAGGCGAACGCCCGTCAGCTCGACGCTGTTGGTTGCCAGTGCCGACCGTGGGCCGACCACGATGCGGTTGGCCTCGGGGTCCTTGCCAACCACGTAGAGCGGGTCGACCGAGGAGATCCCCAGGCCGCGGCGCTGGCCGATGGTGAAGTGCTGATGGCCGCCGTGGCTGCCCACGACGCGGCCCTCCAGGTCCACCAGCTGGCCCTGGCTTCCGCGAATGTCGCCGTGGCGCTCGAGGAAGCGGTCGCGCTGCGTGCCGGCAAGGAAGCAGAGGTCCTGGCTCTCGGGCTTGTCGGCCACCTCCAGGCCCGCGCGGCGTGCCAGCTCGCGCACCCGCGGCTTGGTGAGCTCGCCGAGCGGGAACCAGAGCCGTGGGAGCAAGCCGGTCGAAAGCCCCGCAAGCATGTAGGTCTGGTCCTTGTCCGGGTCGACCGCCGCCCGCAGGAGCAATCCCTCGGCGTCCCCGCCCGCGACCCGGGCGTAGTGGCCCGTGGCCAGGCACGTGGCTCCAAGACGCCCAGCCAGCTCGACCATGCCGTCGAAGCGCACGCGCCCGTTGCAGCGGACGCAGGGGTTGGGCGTGCGGCCCGCCGCGTGCTCGCTCAGGAAGTCCTCCACCACCTCGCGCCGGAACTCACTGCGCATGTCGACGGTGAAGTGGGGAATGCCCATGCGCTGCGCAAGGGCCCGCGCGCCGACCACGGCATGGGGCGAGCAGCAGCTTTGCGTGCCATCGCCTTCGGGGTCGGCCCACAGCTCCAGCGTGACCGCCACCACCTCGTGTCCTGCCTCAAGCGCCAGCTGTGCGGCCACGGCACTGTCCACGCCGCCGCTCATGGCCACCAGCACCCGCCGGGGGTCGGGATCCAGCTCGATGGCGCCACTACCCGCGGCTGCGCCCAGCGCACGATGCAGGGCATCCGCGGCCAGGACGGCGGCGTGGCGCTTGGACGGCGAGAGCCCGCCCAGCTCTGCGGACAGGGCGTCGGCGTCGAGCAGCGCGACCTCCAGCACCGGCCGGCCCTCGGCCAAAGTCACCGCGGCACTGGCGGCAGCCGTGGCGGAGCCGCACCCGGATGCGTCGAACCCGGCCTCTGCCACGACGCCGGCCTCGACCCGCACAGCGATGCGCACGAGGTCGCCGCAGGCAGCGCCGCCCGCGGCCCCGGCGTGGGGCCAGTCACGCAGGCCGCCCAGGCCGCGCGGTGAGTGGAGATGATCCGCGAAGCCGCTCATTGGAAGAAGGTGGCCCCAGCTTGCCGCTGCCGCCTTGAGTTGAACCTGCTTAGCAAGTTCGGGTGCCCTCCGGAATGAGCCTCAGCCCACCCCGAGTCAGGCTCCCATCTCCGTCGTGTTGGCTCAACGAAGAGGCGACTGGCGCACAAGCTCGGGCCTGACCGAAACGCTACCACCACAGCCGCACCCCGGCGAGCTTTCAGGACGAAGGTCTGGGCCGGGCGACCACGACGCCCAGGTCCCGCAACTGCGCCTCGTCGACCGGTGCGGGCGCCCCGGTGAGGGGGTCCGCACCGCTCGCGGTCTTCGGGAACGCCATGACGTCGCGGATCGACTCGCGGCCCGCGAGGATCGCCACGATTCGGTCGAGCCCGAATGCGATCCCGCCGTGGGGCGGGGCGCCGTAGCGCAGCGCCTCGAGCAGGAAGCCGAAGCGGCGGTCGGCCTCCTCGGCATCCAGGCCCAGAGCGGCGAACACTTTGCTCTGGATCTCCGGCTCATGGATACGAATCGACCCGCCTCCGATCTCGGTCCCGTTCATGACGATGTCGTACCCGCGGCTCATCCACGTGCCGGGATCTCCATCCAGGTCGCCCGATGGCGCCACGAACGGATGGTGCAGCGCATCCCACCGCTTCTCCTCCTCATTCCAGCCGAACATCGGGAAGTCCGTGATCCAGACCAGGTCGTGACCTTCAACCGGCTCGGCGACCTCGAGCCGCAGCTCGCCCAGCACGCGCGCGGCCACGTCAGCGTCGTCCGCCACGATGAACAGGGTGTCGCCCTCGGTCGCGCCCAGCGCGGCGGCAGCGCCGGACATCTCCTCCGGCTTGAGGAACTTGGCGATCGGCGAGCGCCAGCCATCGGCCTCGACCACCGCCCAGACCAGGCCCTTGGCGCCGAGCGACTGGGCCTTCTCGGTGAGCGCGTCGAAGCGCTTGCGCGGAAACTCGCCGCCCTTTGCGCAGAAGCCGCGTACCACTCCGCCTGCGCCGATCGCCCCGGAGAACACCTTGAACTCGGAGCCGGCGAAGACATCGGCCAGATCGTGGATCTCCATGCCGATGCGGCGGTCCGGCCTGTCGCTTCCGTAGCGGAGCATCGCGTCCGCGTAGGTGATCTGCTCGATCGGAAGCTGAACCGCGACCTCGCCGCAGGCCAGGACCTCCCTGATCAGGCCGTCGCAGACGGAGATCACGTCCTCCTCCTCCACGAACGACATCTCGATGTCCAGCTGGGTGAACTCCGGCTGGCGGTCGGCCCGCAGATCCTCGTCCCGGAAGCAGCGGGCTATCTGGTAGTAGCGCTCGAGCCCGCCCATCATCAGAAGCTGCTTGAACAGCTGCGGCGACTGCGGCAGCGCGTACCAGGAGCCCTGCTGGAGGCGGCTCGGCACCAGGTAGTCGCGCGCGCCCTCGGGTGTCGACCGCGTGAGCGTGGGTGTCTCGATGTCCAGGAAGCCAAGGTCGTTCAGGTAGTCGCGCATGGTGCGGGTCACCGCGTGGCGGAGCTCCAGCGCCTCGCGCATCTCGTCGCGCCGCAGGTCGATGTAGCGGTGGCGCAGCCGTGCGTCCTCCCCCACCTCGCCGGAGAAGCTCTCGACCTCGAACGGGGGCGTGTCGGCGTCCGCCAGCAGCTCGATCGAGGACACGTTCAACTCGACCTCGCCGGTGGGCATGCTCGGGTTCACCGTGCCCGGCTCGCGCGGCTCGAGCCGCCCGCTCACGGAGATCACGTCTTCGGCCCGCAGCCCATGGGCCACCCCGTGCGCATCCGAGGCCTCCTCCGGGCGAAACACCAGTTGCAGCAGGCCGGTCCTGTCGCGCAGATCGATGAAGATCAGCCCACCGTGGTCGCGGCGGCGATGCACCCAGCCGGCCACGCGGGGCTCCTGGCCGGCGTGATCGTTGCGAAGCTGTCCGGCCCAGTGGGTCCGGTAGCGGTTGGGGCGAGGCTCCTTCATGACTCGAGCGCCACCGCGCGGGCCACAACGGTCTCGAAATCGACGTCCTGCTGGTCGCCGCCCTGCATGTCGCGCAGGCTCACCTCGGGCCCCTTGCCCACGATGGCCGTGAGGCGCACGCCCAGCCGGTCGGCGTGCTTGACCTGGCCCTTGAGCGAGCGGCCCGCCTGCTCGATCTGGGCCGCCACGCCGGCACGCCGGAGCTCGGTGACCAGGCGGAACGCGGCGTGTCGATCGGCGCCCTCGTCGAGCGCCACGAAGACGTCAGGGCGCGACGTTCCGCCGTCCGGCTCGGAGGCCAGCAGGATGCGCTCGACACCGGCCGCCCACCCCACGCCGGGCGTCGGCGGGCCGCCGAGTTGCTCGACCAGACCGTCGTAGCGCCCGCCACCGCCGACTCCGCTCTGAGCACCCAGCACGTCGCTCGTGAACTCGAAGACCGTTCGCGTGTAGTAGTCCAGCCCGCGGACCAGCGTGCCGTCCAGCTCGTACTCGACGCCCGCGCCGTCGAGCAGCGCCTGGACTTCGGCCAGGTGCTCGGTGTCCTCCGGGGCCAGCCGGTCCAGCAGCAGCGGGGCGTCGGCCACGACGGCCTGGGTCCCCGGGTGATCGGAGTCGAAGGCGCGCAGCGGATTGGAGTCGATCCGGGAGCGGACCTCATCGGAGAGCTGGTCCTCACGCGCGCGTAGGTGTGCACGGAGCTCATCCGAGTAGGCGCGGCGCGCGTCCCCCGTCCCGAGGCTCGACAGGCGCAGGCGCAGCCCGCGGCATCCCGCCCGCTCCAGCAGCTCGCCGAGGAGGAGGATCGTCTCGGCGTCGAGCGAGGGGTCATCCGAGCCCAGCGCCTCGGCCCCGATCTGGGAGAACTGGCGAAAGCGGCCCGCCTGTGGCGCCTCGTAGCGGAAGAACGGCCCCACGTACCAGGCCTTCACCGGCTGCGGAAGCTTGTGCATGCCGTGCTCCGCGTAGGCCCGGCATACGCCGGCGGTGCCCTCCGGCCGCAGCGTGATCGAGCGCCCACCCTGGTCCTCGAAGGTGAACATCTCCTTCTGGACGATGTCCGTGCTCTCCCCCACGCCCCGGGCGAACAGCTCGGTGTCCTCGAAGATCGGCGTCTCCATGTAGTCGTACCCGGCGCCGCCGAAGATCGCCCGTGCGTCGTCGAGTAGCCGGATCCGGCGATGCCCGTTTTCACCGAGCACGTCGAAGGTGCCCCGCGGGGCGCGCAGCTTTTCCGACCTGGCCACAGGTCAGCGGGCGAGCTCGGCCAGGACCGGATTGGTTGCCCGCTCGGCGCCGAGGGTCGTGACTCCCATGTGGCCCGGATACACGGTGGTCTCCGGGGGGTGGCCGTCGACCAGCGAGCGGATCGACTCGAGCAGTGTCGGCCAGTCGCCACCG
>JAXDIE010000161.1:0-38412 GCA_034664165.1 Thermoleophilaceae bacterium
ATCACGATCTCGCCGTTGCGGTACTCCAGGAACTCGCGCGCCGCGATCTGGATCGACGCGGCGGCCGGGATGGCGATGATCGCTCCCAGCACCCCGAACAGCGTGCTGCCGAACAGGACGGCCACCAGGACCGTGAACGGGTGGACATTGAGCGCCCGCCGCTGGATCTGGGGTTGGATGACGTGGTTCTCGATCTGCGAATAGATGATCGCGTAGATCGTCCAGGCGATTGTGGCGCTGGGGAAGTCGGTGAAGATCGTGACGATCCCGACCAGCACCGCGGCCGCCAGCTGGCCGATCAGGGGGATCAGGCTGGCCAGCCCCACGAGCACCGCAAGCGGTCCGGCGAACGGAACACCCAGAATCAACAGCACTATGAATCCGAGCGTCCCCGCGATGAGGCCCACGAGCAGCGCGCCGCCCACGTAGTTTCCGACCGCCCGCCCGACGTTGTCGATCACCCGCTCGAGCCGGGCTATCCGGTCGGGGCGTTGCGCGCGCAGCACGGCCTCGACCCAGCCCTTGCCGCTGACCAGCATGAACGCACAGAGCACCAGCACGATCACGATCGACGCGAGCGAGCTGACCACCGCAACCCCGACCCCGCTGAGCACCGTTGCGGCGTCGGAGAGCTTGCTGGGGAGCGTCTTGGCCTCCTCCTCGAGCGTCGAGGTGAAGTTGAAGTTCTGCTCGAGGCCGTGGAGCGTCGGGTTCGAGTCGACGAAGTGGGTGAGGTCCGCCGCGTACGCGGGCAGGTTCTGGGCCAGGCTGTTGGCCTGTGTGATCAACGGCGGGCCGAACAGGGCCCCGAGTGCGAACGGCAGGGTCAGCAGGATCAGGTAGACCAGCCCGATGGCCAGTCCGCGAGGCATCTTTCGCTGGAGGAGGTTGACCGGGCCTGAGAGCGCGATCGCCAGGAACGCCGCGATGAAGAGCCAGGTCAGCGGCTGCCGCAAGAGGTAGAGCAGCCAGAGGCTGATCGCGACGATCACGATGATCAGAACCACGCGGACCACGGAACGGGCCGACAGCGAGCTCTGGGGCGAAAGGAGCGGCTGGGGCTGAGCCGGGGGCGGCGCTGGTGTCCGGGTCACGCTCATGGGCCTAGGAGAAGTGCTTGGTCGGAAGCGCGCCGATGCCGAGCATGCCGGGGCCGGTGTGGGTGCCGAGCACTGCTCCGAGCTCGGACACGTAGGTCGGCTCGGTTCCGAAGATGTCGACACCCCGCTCGACCAGCCGTTCGGCGTCAGCCGGCGCGTGGATGTGCTGCACCACCCACGCGTCGCAGCCATCCTCGTGCCGTTGCTCCGCGTAGTGGACCAGCCGCTCAAACGCGCGCTTGCTCGTTCGCACCCGTTCCACCGGGGTGATCTCGTGCTCCAGTGTGAGAATCGGCTTGACCTTCAGCGTCGAGCCGATCCAGGCGCCTGCCGCACCGATCCGGCCGCCGAGCTTGAAGAACTCGAGCGTGTCGATGGCGAACCAGATTTTCACGTCATCGCGGGCGGCCTGGGTCTTTGCGACGACCGTTTCCGCATCGTCGCCGGCAAGTGCGGCGTGGGCGGCGACCAGAGTGATCATGCCCTGCCCGCCAGCGGCCGTGGTCGAGTCGAACACGTGGACGCGCTCGCCGCCCTTGCCGTCACGCTCGAGCGCCTCGGCCGCTTGGCGCGCCGCCTCGCAGGTGCCGGAGATGCCTCCCGAAAGGTGGATCGAGACGATGTCCTTTCCAGCGGCCAGCAACGGCTCGTAGACCTCGATGAAGTCGCCGACCGAGGGCTGTGAGGTGGTGGGCAGGCGCTCGGTTGTGCGGAGCTCCTCGAAGAAGGCGTTGTAGTCGGTGATGTCCGACTCCTTCTGGGTGCGCTCCGGGCCGAAGTTCACGTAGAGCGAGATGAGGCTGATGCCCAGCTCGTCGGTGAGCGCTGGCGGTAGGTATCCCGTTGTGTCGGCGACGACGGCGACGTTGCCCATGGCGCGAGCCTAACTATCTCAGTGAAGCGAGAGCAGCACGACCCCCACCAGCGCCGCGATCACACCGGCCGCCTGCCTGGTGGCCAGGCGCTCCCCGTCGAGCAGAAACGCGAGCCCGACGGTCACGACCGGGAAAAGCGATCCGACAACCGAGACCACCGACAGCTCCCCGACCTGTGTCGCCGCCGAGTAGGCCACGGTGCCGCAGAACAGAAGCAGCCCGGGGATTGCCAGGCGGGGCAGCTCGGCCCGCGGCGCACGCAGCGGGCGGTGCAGCACCACGGCCGTGACCACGACGATCGACAGCAGGCTGACCCTCGATGCAGCCACGGCGAAGAAGATCCCGCCCTCGGCGGCGGTCGCGATCTCCGTGAGGAACCAGCCGAAGGCCACGGCCGATGCCGCTGCCCAGAGGGCCGCCGCCCGGATGTCGTGGCCCTGCTCGAGGTCCTGGTCATCCAAGCGGCTGGTGGCCAGGATCACCCCGCTGATGGCGAGGGCGGCGCCGCCCAGCTTCAGGCCGGTTGCCGGCTCGCCGCCGGCCAGGCCGGCCGCCACCGGAACCACCACACCCAGCGCCCCGATCGGCACGACGATCGAGAGCGGGCCTGTACGCGCAGCCTTGTAGAAGAGGAGCACTCCGAAGCCGTTCCCGGCGCCCGCCAGGAGGCCTGAGCCCACCAGCGCCGGCGTCAACTCGGGGCCTCCGAGGATCGCCAGCATGGCCAGCGAGATCAGCAGCGCCAGGAACTGGCCCAACGCGATCACCACCAGGACCGGCGCGGTGCGGCTGAGTCGCGGCCCGACGTAGTTCGACACGCCGTACGTCAGCGCCGAGATGAGTGCGAGTCCCACTGCCATTCCCTGACCCTACGGAGGTGGTTTCGTCGGCTAGCCTGGCCCCATGCCCAAGACACTCGTGACCGGCGGCGCCGGGTTCGTCGGCTCACACCTGGTCCATGCCCTGGCGGAGCGCGGCGATGAGCTGAAGCTCACCGTTCGTGAGAGCACCAACACCGAGAACCTGGCGGACGTCGACTACGAGGCGGTGAAGTGCGACCTGCTGGATCGCCGCGCGATCCGCCGGGCGCTCAAGGACGTGAACCGCGTGTTCCATGTGGCCGGGATGGTCTCGTTCAGCCCCGGCGACGAGGAGATGCTCTACCGCGTCAACGTCGAGGCCACCCGTTCGCTCATGGAGGAGTGCCTGCGAGCGGGGGTTGAGCGCGTGGTGATGACCTCCAGCATCGCGGCGATCGGGCCGGCGCCGGAGGGCACCGTGGCAGACGAGACCCAGGTGTTCACCGCAGGCGACCTGGACATCGCCTACGTCAACTCCAAGCACGAGGGCGAGGTCGAGGCGCTGCGGATAGGCGCACAGGGGCTCCCGGTGGTCTGCGTCAATCCCAGCTTCGTCTTTGGCCCGGGTGACATCTACTGCACCTCGACGCAGCTGGTCCGCCGCTTTCTGCTCGGGCGGATCCCCGCGTATGTGGAAGGCGGGCTGAACATCGTCGACGTGAGGGATGTGGCCCTGGGCCACGTGCTCGCCGACGAGAAGGGGGTGCCAGGGGAGCGCTACATCCTCGGCAACCGCAACTTCACCACCGACAGGCTGTTCGCCGACCTCGCGCGGATCGCGGGCATGGAGCCGCCTGCCTTGAAGATCCCTGCGGCCCTGGCGCTCCGCGTGGCCCAGGTGGCCGAGCGCGCCCCGGGCCGTCCGCTGATCACCGTCGACGAGGCCAAGTCCGTCTCTCTCTGGTGGACCTATCGCAACAACAAGGCCAAGCGCGAGCTGGGATGGAAGACGACCCCGCACGAGGACACGCTGGAGGCCACGGTGAACTGGTACCTGGAGCGGGAGGGCGACCGGATCGCCCGCTCGCGTCGTTCGCAGCCCTATCCCTACAAAGCGGCGGCCGCCGGGATCAGGACTCTGGAGCGGGCGGGCAGCATGGCCTCGCGCATTCTGGGCCGTAGCTAACCTTCGATCATGCCCTCGATCGGACCACTTGTCGGCAAGGCGGCCTCAGGCGTCAAGCGCGCATGGCCTGTCGTGCTCGAGGGCTACCGCCGCTGGGACCAGCTCTCCGACAAGGAGAAGGAGCGCTATCGACAGCAGGCACGCGACCTGGCCGAAAAGGGCCGGGCCACGGTGAAGAAGCGCACCGGGCGCTAAGCCTGACCCGGTCAGGCCGGCTGCCACAGCTCGATCCGGTTGCCCTCCGGATCGGTCACCCAGCCGAACCGGCCGACGCCCTCCATGTCCTGCGTGTCGTCGGCCACGTCCGCGCCCTTGGCGCGCAGCTGGGCGAGCATCGCATCCAGGTCGCGGACCCGGAAGTTGAGCATCGTCTGCTGGTCCCGGGACCCGAAGTAGTCGGTCTCGGAGTCGAACGCCGCGAACACTGTGGGCCCGGCTTCCTGAAGCCACATGCCGTGCGCATCGGCGTCCAGCCCCAGGCATTCGCGATACCAGGCTCCCAGGGACTCGGGGTCGGCGGCCCGCATGAAGTGTCCACCGATTCCGACCACACGTTCCATGCCGGCTCTATGACAGGTGGTTCTCGAGCCCGATTCCGGCCTGGTGCGCGGGCGGGCCGGTCGTCACGTCCTCGAGGCGCTCCTCTTCGTCATCGGGCTGGTCGACTCCGAAGAGCTCCGCGAGCTCACCGGACTCGTACATCTCCATCACGATGTCGCAGCCCCCGACCAGCTCGCCCTTCACGAACAGCTGGGGAGAGGTGGGCCAGCCGGACACGGCGACCAGCTCCTCCTTGATGCGCGGGTCGGGAAGGATGTCCAGCGCGGCGTAGCGCACGCCCAGCGCGTTCAGGGCGGCGGAGGTGCGCGCGGAGAAGCCGCAGCGGGGCTCGGTGGGGGTGCCCTTCATGAAGAGCATCACCTCGTTCTCGGCGATGGCCTCCTCGATGAAGGCGCGGATCTGGTCGTTGGTCATCAGGCCGCCTCTGGTGTCGGGGACAGTTCGGGGGTCGAGGTCTTGATCGACAGGGCGTGGATCGCTCCACCCACCTCGTCGCCGAAGACCTCGTACACAAGCTTGTGCTGGTCGATCCTGGAGAGCCCGGCGAAGCGGTCGGATACGACCTCGGCACGGAAATGATCGCCGCCTCCCGTGAGGTCCTCTACCTGGGCCTCGGCGCCGGGGAGGGCGCTTTCTATGCGTTGCTTCAGCTCTTCGGTGGTCGGCATTGCTTCAGAAAAGATAGCGCCGTTCGGCCACGCGCTAGAATTACTGCAGATGGTCACTCTCACCGACATAGCCGCCCAGAAGGTCACAGAGTTCCTCGCAAGCCAGGAAGAGCCCGCCGAGACCGCCGGCCTGCGGGTCGGGGTTCGTGGCGGTGGCTGCTCCGGCTTCCAGTACGCGCTTGCCCTTGACGAGCAGCGCGAGGGCGACAAGGTCTTCGAGGATCACGGCATCCGCGTGATCGTCGATGAGCAGAGCCTGACTTACGTCGATGGCTCGGTCGTCGACTTCAAGGAGAGCATGATGGGTGCCGGGTTCGAGGTTTCGAACCCGAATGTAGTTGCCGCGTGTGGTTGTGGATCTTCGTTCCGCGTAGCGGAAGACGAAGAGGCCGCCGAGTGCGCTTCAACCCGGTCCTGATCTTCTTCACGCTGGGTGGGGCGGCCCTCGTGGTCGTCAGCTACCTGCCGGGCGTCACCGAGTTTCTCGACGCGCACGCATCGGCGGGATCCGATCCCGCGGGGCCCGTGCTGCAGATGATCGGCTGGATCTGGCTGGCGGTGAGCTTCATCCCGCTGGTGTTCGGCGCGATCGCCAAGCGCAAGGGCCTCGACCGCATGTTCAAGAGCACCGCGACGGCTCTGGACGAGGATCTCCAGGAACAGATCCAGTCGCGCTTCACCAGCTTCCAGACGGCTGCGATCCCGGCCGCGAATCTCGCGCAGTCACTCGAGCAGCTGGCCAAGCTGCACGAGCAGGGCGTGCTCAGCGACGAGCAGTTCGAGACGGCGAAGCGGCAGATCCTGGGCGCCTAGGCACCCGCGCGCTACCCGAGGTTCGCGCGCAGGAAGTCGACCGTCCGGCTCCAAGCAAGGGCCTTGGCCTCGGCGTTGCCCGTTCCGATCCTGTTGCCCTCGCTCGCGAACGCGTGCCCGCAGCCCTCGTAGAGGAAGAACTCTGCGTCGGCGCCTGCGTCCTTGAGCGCCTGCTCGAGGGCCTTGGCCTGTTCCACCGGGATGTAGTCGTCCGCGGTGCCGAAGTGGCCCTGAACCGGGACCTTGACGGCCGAGTAGTCCGGCTCGCCGTGCGGGAAGACCCCGTAGTAGGACACCGCGGCGCCCACCTTGTCGTTCACGCTGGCAGCCCAGATCGACAGGCCGCCGCCCAGGCAGTAGCCCATCGAGCCGACCTTGTCGCCGCTCACGGCCTCGTGCCCGGCCAGCAGGTCGACCGTGCCGCTCATCTGACGGGCGACCTTGTCCATCTCGAGGTTCATCATCTTGCGCTGCGCCTCATCCGGCTCGTTGGTGGTCTCCTTGCCGTAGAGGTCGGGCGCCAGCGCCACGAAACCCTCGCGGGCGAAGTTGTCACAGACAGCGCGCACGCTGTCATCCAGGCCCCACCACTCCTGGAGCACGATCGTGCCGGGGCCGCTGCCGGACTCGGGCACGGCCAAGTAGCCGGCGATCTCGGAACCGTTCCAGGGAATCTGGACCTCGGACATCAGCACTCTCCTCGTCTCGATGGTGGGACGGCGGGCAGACTAACGCTGGTTACCCGGGCGCGTTGTCCAGCGAACGCCAGAGGTAAAGACAGGCGAGCGAGCGGTAAGGCCGCCAGCGCTCTCCCAGACGCTCCAGGGTCTCCGGGTCGGGCATCTCCTCGAGCCCGTATTCGATCATTGCCGCCTTGCGGATCCCGAGGTCTCCCACCGGTAGAACATCCTGGCGCCCGAGGTGGAACATCAGGAACATCTCGCAGGTCCAGCGGCCCAGCCCCTTGACCTGGATCAGCTCTTCGATCACGCGCTCATCGGACTGCTCGGAGATGTGGTCCAGATCCAGATCGCCGCTCTCGATCTTGAGAGCCAGGTCGCGCAGGTAGCCGGCCTTGGCGTAGGAGAGCCCGGCCGCGCGCAGGTCCTCGGGGTCGGTCTCGATCAGCTGCGCCGGAGTGGGGTCGCCGCCGTAGATGTCGACCACCCGCCCGTAGATGGTCCTGGCCGCCTTGGTCGAGAGCTGCTGGCCCACCATCGCCCGGAGCAGGGCGCCATAGGCCCCGGTGGGCGGGCGTCCGCGGCGCTTGCGCACCTCTTCCGGCGCTTCGTAACGATCGATCAGGGCGGCCATGGTCTCGTCGGCGCCGCGAAGCGCCTCGAGGGCGGCGAGCGTGTCCTTCGGCAGAACCGCCGCTGCGTCCTTTGACGTGCCGGCGCCCGGCCTGGGGCTCATCAGCCCACTCCCACCCAGGCCGGCCGGCCCGCCCAGAACTCTGCGTCCTGGCGGCCGAGCTCCGTGGCGGGCGGGTCCCCGTAGAGCCACTCGCGCGAAATCGCGTGCCAGTCGGCCTCGGCCTCGATCTGGCTGAGCACCCCGAGGACGAGGCCCTCCATGCGCCGCGTCAGCATCGTGTGCGGCGGCACGTTGTAGCGGCGGATCATGTCCCAGTACTCCGAGCGCGGATCGCCGGCGTCGAGCATCACCTGCCTCAGGTACTCGCGGTCCAGTCTCTGGGCGCCGGGCGAGGTGTACCAGGAGGTGAGCGCCTTGAAGTGCGCCATGACGCGCTCGGGCGTGACGCGTTCCTCGTCCTCCTCGTAGTAGCCGACCCTCTGAAGCGCCTCGCGCAGCCCTCCCGCGTCCTCCTCGATGCCGGCGCGGTACGCGGTCCGGTCCAGCTCGACCTGCTCCCGCGTCAGGAGCTTGGTCATGCCGTAGTCGAGGAAGGCCACGTGGCCGTCGTCCATCAGCAGGAAGTTGCCGGGGTGGGGGTCACCCGAGAAGTGGCCGGTCCGGTAGACCGAGCCGAAGAAGAAGCGGAAGACGATCTCGCCGTAGCGGTCGCGAGTCGCCTGATCGAGCTCGCGGACCTCCTCGAACCCGACTCCCTTCACGTATTCGCTGACCAGCACGTGCTCGCCGCAGTAGTCGGTCACCACGTCGGGGACCTTCACGAACGGGTGGTTGCGCCAGGTCCGGGCGAAGGCGCGCTGGTTCTGCGCCTCGTGCTCATAGTCGAGCTCCTCGGTGACCCGCTCGCGGATCTCGCCGCCCACCGCCTTGACGTCCATCCCGGGGGCCACCCGCTTGGCGATCTGGAGGATCATGCCGAGGTTCTGCAGGTCGGCCCGCACGGCCTGGGCGACGCCCGGGTACTGGACCTTGACGGCGACCCGGCGGCCGTCGTCGGCCAGCGTCGCGATGTAGACCTGCCCGATCGAGGCGGCGCCGATCGGCTCCTCGTCGAATTCGGTGAAGACCCGCTCGATCTTCTGGCCCAGGTCCTTCTCGATGACCTTCTTCATGTCTTTGAACGGCACCACCGGGGCGGAGTCGCGCAGTTCGGCCAGCTTGGCCTGCAGGCGTTCGGTTACCTCGGGCGGAAGCGAGCCGCTGTCCAAGAACGACGCGATCTGTCCCACCTTCATCGCAGCGCCCTTCATCTGGCCGAGGACCTCGACGATCTGCTCGGCGGCCTTGATCTGGCGCCGCTCGGCGGCGGCGCGCCGCCCGTCGTGGTCACGCGTGAGGTTGGCCACCTTGACCGCTCCGGATTTGGCGGCCTCGGATCCGGCCAGTCGCCCGAGCTTCGAGGCCCTCGCGACGCGGCCCCTGGGCATGGATTTGTCGGGACCGGCCATCCAGCCAGTCTAGGGAGAGGCCTCGGGCCTATGCTTCCGCTCCATGCGATTCGTGACCTTCGACGCCGGCGACGGCCCTCGTGCGGGCCTTCTGGCCGGTGAGATGGTCACCGAGGTGGGCAACGACCTTCTCGATCTGATCCGGGAAGGCCCTCTCGGGACTGAGCATCACGCTCTGGCCGAGCCCGTCTCGATCACGGAGATCGGGGTCCTTCCGCCGATCCTGCGGCCGGGAAAGATCATCTGCATCGGGCTGAACTACCTGACCCACGCCAAGGAGGCGGGCCAGGAGCCGCCGGAGGTCCCGACCTTCTTCGCCAAGTTCGCCACCTGTCTGGCTTCGCCCGGAAGCGAGGTGGCGCTTCCTGCAGCGAGCCGGAAGGTCGACTACGAGGCCGAGGTTGCCTTCGTGATGGGCCGGGTCGCCAAGAACGTCTCGGAGGCGGATGCACTCGACTACATAGCGGGCTACACGCTGCTGAACGACCTCTCGGCCCGGGACCTCCAGTTCCAGACGCCGCAGTGGCTCCCCGGCAAGGTGTTTGACGGCTCGGCTCCCTGCGGTCCCGCGCTGGTCACCCCCGATGAGGCGGGTCCCCACGATGCGATCGAGATCGAGCTGACCCTGAACGGGGAAGTCATGCAGTCGGACTCCACGGCCAGCCTGATCCACTCGATCCCGGCGCTCGTCGCGCACCTCTCGACCCTGATGACGCTCGAGCCGGGCGACATCGTCTCAACCGGCACCTCGGCAGGTGTCGGCAGCCTTCGCGACCCGAAGGTCTGGCTCAAGGCCGGCGACGAGATCGTGATCAGCTCGCCAACCCTCGGCGTGCTGCAGACGAGGATGGGAGAGCCGGCGTGAGCAACCAGGTCGCCGGGCGCTGGAGCTAGCCCTCGACCGGCGCCGGCCTGGCGGCGCCCGCGAACAGCATCAGCAGGCCCCGGGCGAGCAGGTCGTCGGGAATCCCCTCCGGGTCCGCAAGCTTCTGCAGGGCGAAGCCGTCGGCGTAGGCGTCCACCGCCATGGCCAGCTGCTCGGCGGGGAGCGCCAGCTCGACGCCGAACTCCTCTGCGCCGCGGACGATCATCGCCGTGGTCACGTCCCTTACCCGTGCGTACCGCTGCGCGTAGCGCTCGCGCACTTCCGGGTTGCGGACGGCGTACGCCCAGAACTCGATGTAGAGCATCATCGTCTGCGGCTCGCGCTGCAGGTACTCGACCCACTCCGCCGCGCCGCTGCGGGCGCGCTCGGCGATGCTGGGCTGGTCCGCCACCGACGCGGCTACCCGGGCGGCCTGAAGGGTGACCTGCCGCTCGAAGAGCGCGAGGAACAGGTCCTCCTTGCCCTCGAAGTTCGAGTAGAGGGCGCCTGTGGAAAAGCCGGCCTTCTCGGCCACCTCGTCGACCGAGGCAGCGTGGTAGCCACGCTCGGCGAAGACCTGCTCGGCCGCATTGAGCAGCCGCTCCCGCGTCTCCGCCCTCCTCTCCTCGCGTGTCGGCTTGGCCGTCGGCACCAGGCGCTTCCCGTCTAGCCGGGCGCTACCTGGATATCGAAGCGCTCGAAGAGCTCGGGCAGGCGCTCGAGCTGTCCTGCATTCATTGCTTCGGCGAACTCCCGCATATAGGTCTCGAAGCCGCCGGGCACGCCCAGGTTCAGGAAGCGCACGGGCTCGTCGGAGCGATTGGCGAACGTGTGGACGTTGCCGGGCGGGACCGCGGCGAAAGAGCCGGCGGGCAGGTCCTGCCAATCCTCGCCTGCAAGAACCGAAAGCGTTCCCTCCAGCACGTAGAACATGTCGACCATGTTCTGATGCGTGTGGGGCGGCGGCCCCGCCACCCCCGGCTCCAGCTGCGCCTCGGACATGTAGAAGCGCCCCTCGGTGGCCTCCGCCGTCGCCTTGATCCAGAACTTCCCGATCGGGAGCTCGTGCAGCTCGCCTTCGCCGGGCCGGTAGATCGTGGGGTCGGTCATGGGGTCAAGGCTCCGAGGGCTTCGCCATCCAGCGCTGACAGCGCCCGCTCCGGGGAACAGGAGATGCAGGTGAAGATCGGTGTCTCCGACTGGGTGTACGCGCTTGACTCGGTGAAGCGCAGCTCGTGCACCAGGTCGAGGAACTCGGCCGGATCGTCGGCGTCGAAGGAGACCACGAACTCCTGGTCGTCCAGGCCGTAGGAGTAGGCCGTGTTGATGTCGATCGAGCCGAACTTCTTGCCCACCTCGATGTGGCCGCGCATTATCCGCATGCGCTCCTCGGCCGGGAGCCCGTACCACTCCCGCTTCTTCCACATCGGGTAGACGATGAAGTACTTCGAGTCGGCACCGGGGCGCGGCGCCAGCGGCTGCTCCTCATCCGAGTACACCGACTCCTTGGTCATAGCCAGGTACGAGTGGGAGATCTCGCCGTGCTTCATCAGGCCCGTCTGGTTGAGCAGCACGTGGAACTCGTGGATCGGGTCCAGCGAGGCGGCGACGGTGCGCACCATCAGGTCGGCGTCGCCGCGGGTGCCCACCAGCGAGTACGTGCGCAGGAAGTGATCCTGTGAGAACTCCTCGCAGGCGGCCGTGAACTCGCGCTTGTGAGCGGCACGCTCCTGCGATTCCAGGGCGCGCCAGCCCGCGCCTGCGCGGATGAAGGTGAACTTGACGAAGTTCCGGCCGGACACTGTTCATAGAGTGTGTCGCATGCGAAGCGCCTTCGCCCACCAAGGGCGCATCCTTGCGGTCACTGCCCTCTTGTTCGCGGCCACGGCCGCACCGGCGCAGGCCACAGGGGACCAGCCGAGCACCCCGCGGACGCCAAGGGTGCTCATCGCGTTCCTCCCACAGGCGTTTCTCGAGGCGCCCGGCATACCCCTTCTCCCCGAGTTCGGCCGGCTTCCGGGCGCCGCGCTGGGCCTGACAAGCCCGGCTCTCGGCGCCTACTACCGCCAGCAGGTGCTGCTCGACATCAGTTCGGGCTCCCGCATCTCGACCCGCACCTACCCGGAGGATCTCGGGCCCCTGTTTCTCCGGCACACCGGGAAGACCGGACGCACCGCGGGGTGGGCCGCGGCGGTCCAGCGCGGCCGGGACGGCCCGGGCGAGATCCGGCCCGGCCTGCTGACGAGCACCATCGAGGAGCATGGGGGGCGGGTGGCCTACGCGGGGGTGGCCGGAGGGCTTCAGGGCGAGTCGGTGGTCGCAACGGATGAGGACGGCCAGATCGAGCGGGTCTCGATTGCGGGCAAGGCCTCGCTGGCGCCGCGCGCCCTTGGCCTGATGCAGGACTACAACCTGGTCGTGGCCAGGCTCCCGCGCGGCAAGCCCGGGCTTCACGCGCTCGAGACGATCCTGGCCCAGAGGCAGCCGCGCGACATGGTCTACGTGATGGTGGCGCCCACCCTCAGCTTCGGGTTGTTGCCCACCGCCGTGGCCTCGGCCGGCTTCTACGGCCTCCTCCGTTCCCCCACCACCCGTCGCCCGGGTCTCGTGACAGCCACGGACATCGCGCCCACCGTGCTGCACCACCTGGGGATGCCCATTCCGCAGGCAATGCAGGGCCAGCCCGTCTCCTACGTGCCCGATCTCCACCCGGAGGCCACGCTGCAGGACCTGAACGACCGTCAGGAGGCGGTGACCGACCGCCGGGTCCCTGCGCTTGCGCTGACGCTCGGAGCCTGGCTGCTCATCATGGCCGGGCTCTGGCTGGCCCGCCGCGGGCAGGGCGTACGCCTGGGGGTCAGGATCGGCTTCCTGGCACTCCTGTGGATCCCGACCATGGCGCTTCTGACCGCTGCGCTGGAGCCCTCCGCCCCGGTCGAGTACGCGATCGTGGGACTCGGATCCCTCGGGCTCGGCGCGCTCTGCGACCGCCTGCTGCCCTGGCCGGGCGCTCCCGTCCTGCCCGCGGTGATCCTGCTGGTGTTCCACACCATCGACCTTGCGCTGAACTCCCCCCTCATCGTCGCCTCGATGGCGGGGCCGACGCCCCGCGGCGGCGCCCGCTTTTTCGGGATCGGCAACGAGCTGGAGACGATCCTGAGCGTCACCGTTCTGCTGGGGATGGGCGCGTTCCTGGCCCAGAAGCCGATCCGCAGAGCGTCGCTGGCATTCGGCGTATCGGCATTGATCGTGGCCGTGATCATGGGCGCCGGCCGCCTGGGCGCTGATGTGGGCGGCGTGATCACCCTGGGCGCAGGCGGGGCTGTGGCCGTCGTCGCGTCGCTCGTGGGCGGGCCGACCCGCAAGGCGATCGTGCTGGCCGTGCTCGCGCCGTTCGCGGGGATCGCGCTGCTCGTGGTGGTCGACCTGGTCACGGGTGGCAACGCGCATTTCACGCGCTTCATCCTGGACGCCCACGGCACGGGCGAGCTCCTGGACACGGCACAACGCCGGCTCGACCTGGCGGGCTCGATCCTCCTCAGCGGGACCACGCCGATCAGCCTGGCGGTGTTCGCCGGTGCCATCGGCTACGGGCTGTGGCGCCGGAAGGAGTTCTTCGCCCCCCTGGTGAAGGCGGTCGGCGAGCGCCGGGCGCAGCTGTTCGCCGCCGGCGTCTACGGAACGATTGCCGCGCTGGTGATCGGATCGATCGCGAACGACTCGGGTCCCAGGATCTTCCTGGTGGGCTCGGTGGCGGCGATGCTGGGAGCCGGTTACGGCTGGGCCGTCCCGGATACGATCGCATCCGCTGATGGCCAACCCGGGAACTCCTGACAATCCGCTGCGCGTTGCAGTGATCGGCTCCGGGCCGGCGGCGTTCTACGCCACGGTCGATCTGCTGAAGGACGGCGGCCCCGAGGCCCGGGTGGACATGTTCGACAGGCTGCCCACGCCCTTCGGCCTGGTGCGCGCGGGCGTGGCCCCCGATCACCCGAAGATCAAGAACGTCATCAAGATCTACGAGAAGGCCGCCGCCAATCCCAACTTCCGTTTCTTCGGCAACGTGACGGTCGGCTCCGACATCTCGCATGCGGACCTGGCCCGCTCCTACCACGCGGTCATCTACGGGGTCGGGGCCCAGACGGATCGCCATATGGGGATCCCGGGGGAGGACCTGCCCGGCAGCCACCCCGCCACGGCCTTCGTGGCCTGGTACAACGCGCACCCGGATTTCGCCGACGAGCAGTTCAACCTGGACGTCGAGCGGGCCGTGATCATCGGCAACGGCAACGTGGCCATGGACGTGGCCCGGATGCTGTCGGTCTCACGCGAGCAGATCAGCAAGACCGACGTTGCCGACCACGCGATCGAGCCGCTTACCTCGAGCTCCCTGAAGGAGGTCCTCGTGGTCGGGCGCCGCGGCCCTGCGCAGGCGGCCTTCACCAACCCGGAGCTGCTTGAGCTGCCGGAGCTGACGGTGGCCGACGTCCACGTGGACCCGGCCGAGGCCGCGCTCGATGAGCTGAGCCAGCGGCAGCTGGACGAGGGGCTCCTGGACAAGACGCGCCGCCGCAACGTCGAGATCCTGCAGGAGTACGCCGCCGCCGCTTCGTCGGGGAGGGACAAGCGGATCTCGCTGCGCTTCCTGCTCTCACCCGAGGAGATCCGGGGGAATGGCAGGGTCGAGGAGATCGTCCTGGCGCGCAACGAGCTGTACCGCGACGGCGACGGCCAGATCCGCGCACGCGAGACCGGCGAGCACGAGACGGTCCCGTGCGGCCTGGTGCTCCGTTCGATCGGCTACCGCGGGGTCCCGATCGAGGGTGTCCCCTTTGACGAGTGGAAGGGGACGATCCCCAACGACCGCGGCATGGTGTTGAACACCGAGAGCCAGGAGCACATTCCGGGGCTCTACGCCGTGGGCTGGATCAAGCGCGGGCCGAGCGGGGTGATCGGCACCAACAAGCGTGACGCCCAGGAGACGGTGGCGATCCTCCTCGACGAGCTTGCCGAGGGCAGGTTGCCCGAGCCCGAGGAGCCCAACCGCGACGCGCTGGACGCGCTGATCGCCGAGCGCGTGCCCGATCTGGTGACCTACGCCGGCTGGCAGGCCATCGACGCCGCCGAGGTCGCGGCCGGGGAGCCGCAGGGCCGCCCGCGCGTCAAGTTCGCCACCTGGGACGGCCTGGTCGGCGCGTCGCGGGGCTAGCCCAGCTCAGGTTTAGCCAGGGCGGGGGCCCGGGTACAGCAGGACATGGCGTGCCGTTCCGCGATCCCTGCCCGCGGGCGGCGCGCCACCTTTTTCAGGGCCTGAGCAGGACTTTCAGGTGGCGGATCAGGGAACCGGGGCGCGGTGGATCTGCGGGAAGCTCGTGGACCGGCCCTCCAGGTGGTACTTGCCCTGATCGGTGCACTTCGGCGCGGGCAGCGGCGAATCCCCGGCGTTCAGGCAGTCGAACGCATCGATCTGCGGCGATCCGACTTCGTTGAGATTCCCGGGCTTGGGGTAGGCGTTGTGGCGGTTCGAGGGCAGCTTGCTCGGGTAGATGCCGAGCCCCTCGGGCTTCAGCGCGATGATCGAGCGCAGCTCGTGCACGCCGCCGGCCGTGGACTGCACGGCCGCCGCGAGCTTGCTGAAGCCGGTGATCACATCCAGCTTGTACATACGGAGGACCTGGACCGCGGGCACCAGGTCCTGAAGCGCCGGCTCGAGCTGATCCACCAGTGGGCCGGCCGCGACGAGGGTTCTGCGCAGCGCCGGCAGGCCCTGGCGGCTGGTGTCGATCAGCGTGTCCAGATCGCCCGACAGCCCCTTGACATCGGGCGCGGTGGCCCGCAGGTTGCGCAGGGTTGCCGGGAGGTCGTTCACCGCCGGCCGCAGTTCGTCGAGCAACGGGTCCGCCTCGCGCCCCACGTCCCGTGCCAGGCGCAGCGTCGGGTCCAGCTCGTCGAGGAAGGTCGGGAAGATCCGGACGGTCTCGGTAAGCGCCTTGTCCTGCTGCGCCGTCGCCTGGAGTATCTGGTCGGAGTTCTGGACCAGGGAGCGCAGCGCGCCGGGCTGGCTCGTGAACGCGTCGAGCACCTGCCCCGAGTCGCGGACCAGGCCGCGGACGTCGCTGCGCTGGCCGTTGAGGATCTGGGCCAGCTGGTTGGCGTCGCTGAACGCCGGCCCGAGCGCCGCGGAGGCCGCGCTGAGGTTCGGGCCCTCCTTGTAGGTAGCCACGGCGAGCTCCTTGAGCACCGCCTGCACGCTCTTGCGCGTCCTGGCGTCGAATACCCGGAGGAACTCGTCGAGCTCGACCGTGTCCTTGGAGCTGGAGAGCGGCAGGGTCGAGCCCTCGCCCAGCATCTTCCCGCCGCGGCTGGGCGGGGTGCCCGGGCTGAGCTCGACGTAGGCCTCACCGAGCAGTGTCTTGCGCCGGATCACGGTCTTCGTGTCGGCGGGCAGTGGCGCGAACTGCGGGTCGATCTGGAGCACGACCTTGGAGAGGTTGCCATCGCGGGTGACGCTCTTGACGGAGCCGACACCGACGCCGGAGATGCGCACGTCGGCTTCGACCGGCAGGAGCACTGCCTCCTTGTAGAGGGCGTTGACCCGGTACCCCTGCGGTGTCAGGGGGACCTCGCCGCCGAACGTCCTCCAGAGGAACATGAGCAGGAGGAAGCACGAGAGCGTGAAGATCAAGATCCCGGCGAGGGCGCGGTTGCTCGGGCGGTCCTTGTTCATGGCGATCCCTTGCCGGCGCAGCCGGGCAGCGTGGATGGGTCAGGCAGGTTCAGGAGGTCGCCCAGGCCGGGCAGCACCTCGAACGTCTCCTCGAGGTCCGAGCAGCCGAAGAGGGCGATGCCCCGCCAGAAGCTGCCGTGTGCATCCTGGCCGGAGATGAACGACGCGCCGTTGTGCGCGAACCAGGCCAGGTAGTAGAGGTAGCTGCGTGTGGCCTGGCCGGGCGGGTCGTTGACCAGCTCGTTGACGGTCCGGCTGAGGTCGTTCGTCGGCTGCAACAGGCTCTTGGCCGGCGCGTGCAGGTCGGAGGCGATCGGCCCGAGATCCCGGGCCAGCGGCAGCGCCTCGCGAACCAGCGGGGCCAGCTCCTGGCGCACGGCCGAGGTTCCGACCGAGAGGGCGGGGCGGATGTCCCTCAGGGCCGGCGTCAACTCGTTCAGCGGCTCCTGCAGGCGGTCGGCCGTCGGCTCCAGCTCGGTCGCCAGGGACTGGCCGTGGGTCAGCGCCGAATGGGCGGCGGCCAGGGTGCCGGGCAACTGGGACAGGGAGCTGCGCAGGTCGGCGTCGTGGGCCGCCAGCGGCTCGAGCGTCTTCGCGGTCGAGCGGATCACCTGTGCGGTGTCCTGGCTGCGGTCGGCCGTGGCGCGCGCGACCAGATTCAGGTTGTGAACCAGGCGGGCGATCTGCTCACGGCGGCTCGCCAGCTGGCTGGAGATCTGCTCGAACTCCTTGGCGTTCGGCTGGCTGGACTCGAACAGCTTGCGGAGGGACCTGCCGTTCCCGTCCAGGCCCTCGCCGAGGCCCTGGACCATCAGCTTGAGGTAGTTGCGCGTGTCGCCGTCGAGGATCGAGAAGACCTCGTCGGTATTCACGTCGGGAGCCGTGCTGCTCATGGGGAGCGTCCCGCCGTCGGGCACCGCAACGCTGGTCTTTGTCCCCGGGTCCAGGGCCATGGTCTGGTCCTTTGCCGCGGTGCGGGGCCGCAGCAGCATGTGCGCGTCCCGGTATACGGGTCCGTACTTGTCCTCGATCCGGGCCGTTACCGATGCGACGCCGCCGACGAGCTCCACCCGCGAGATCTCGCCGACCCGGACGCCGGAGATGGTGACCGCCTGGCCGCGGCCGGGAAGAACGGCCTGGGCGTTCTCGAACTGGCCGGTCACCTCGTAGAACTGCTGCCACGGCCACGTGATCCGCTGGTTGGACAGGATGTATGCGGCCACCAGCGAGGCCAGGATCATCATCACCACGATTGCCGCGGCCCAGATCCCGTAGCGCTTGAGCGCGAGCTTGAGGCTCATCGATCGGCCCCCGTCAGCTTGCCGAGATCGGTGACGCCCTTCAGGTCGCGCAGCTCGTTCTGCAATTCCGCGAAGCGGCTCTTGAGCTGGCTCTGATCGAGCGTCTTGTTGCCCAGCGTCGTAGAGCCCTTGGTCGACATGTCCATCCCGGTCGGCCCGACCTTGGAGGCCAGGTCGGGAGCCTCGGTTCCGACGCAGGAGCGCTTGGGCAGGTACGGAGGCTGGTCGGGCGGGAGCTCGGGCGTCGAGCCCATGATCGGGCTGTCGACCGACCCGAACAGCGTCTCGAGCGGCGACTTGGTGTTGGCCGAGACGATCTGGTCGCCGACGCCGGCGTGGAAGCGCGTCTCGTAGCCGTTGCCGTCGAAGTTCTGGCTGGCGGAGTTCAGGCCCACGAGGGCGGCGATCAGCTCGCGGTAGACCGGCTCGTTACTGCTGAGCACGCCGTCGTCGATCTTCTTGAACAGGGTCGGCACCACGGCGTCGTTCACGCACTGGAGCGTCGGATCGAGTTCCTGGAAGATCCGGCGGCTGGTGGGCGCGAAAGCGGTGAGCTCACGCAGGGGTGGCCCGAGCGTGCGGGCCAGCTCCGGGAGCCGGCCGGGCTTGAGCAGCCGGTTGGCCTGGCGGACGAAGGGCGTTGCGCGGTTCACGGTGGGCGGCGTCTCGCGCAGCACCGGGCGCACCGCGCGGATCAGGCCCTCGGTTTCCGGGATTGCCGAGTCCACGGCCGCGAGTGACGGACGTGAGGCCCGCACCACGCCGTCCAGCTCGCGGAACGTCGACTCCAGCGCGCCCTGTTGGTCCGCCAACGCGGCAGCCACGGTGGCGAACGAGCTCACGAGCGAGTCCAGCGCGGGCAGGTCCGAGCCGATTGCCGCATTGGTCCGAGCCACGGAGCGGATTGAGTCGGACAGGTCACCGGGCTGCGTGCCGCGGAAGGCCTGCGCCGTGGTGGCGAGGTCGCGGAAGCCCGGTGCGATGTGCTCCAGGGATCCGTTGAAGGAGTCGATGGCATCAGGCCCGTAGGCGTTGCCCAGCTGGCGGACGCCGGTCTTGAGCTGGGTGCGCGTGTCCTTCGTGAAGGCTCCCACCACCTGGTCGAACTGCACCGGCGTGGTGGTCCGGGCAATCGGGATCATCCCGCCATCGGGCATGACAGGGGCCGAGGGCGAACCGGGCACGACCTCGATGAAGTAGTTGCCCTCGAGGAACGTGCGCGGGCGGATCTTGGCGCGGGCGTCGGTGTGGATCGTCGGGGCGTTGCCGCCCAGCTCCCCGGTGATGACCGCGGTGCCGGCAGGGCCACGGTCGATCGCAGCAACCTGGCCCACGTCGACGCCGCCCACCCGCAGCGTGGAGCGCTTGAGCAGCAGGCCCTGGCCCGATGCGACCTGAATCTGGATCTCGGGCTTGCTGATGCCGGGCAGCTTGATCGGGAGCCCACCCGCGTAGGCGATGTAGAAGAGGAGCAGGAGCACGACGATCGCGATGGCACCCGCCTTTACGGGCGCCATGCCGGACCGCCACCCGCGCTTCTCGGGATCGATCGCCCTCGCGGGCCTGTTGCGCCAGGGGAGTCTCATGGGTGGAAGTCCCCCGGGTGGGTGATCTCGGTCTTGGCGGGCTGGCGGCCGGGGATGTTGCCGATCTGCTGGCCTGGCTTGAACTCCTGGTTGCCGGACTCGCACTCGTGCGGCTGGCCGGGTGCGGCCCCATTGGGATAGGGGTTGTAGTGCAGGCCGCTCACCGGCTTGGCGGCGCTGGTCATCTCGTCGATCGGCAGGAACACCTGGAACCTCAGCCAGGTGCCGCCGGCGTTGCCCTCCGACACGGTGGAGGCGACGTTGCGCAGCGCGAGCGCGACGTAGTTGCAGACCTCCTGGTAGGGGGCGATGAAGTGCACCGTGGGCTCGAGATCGCCGAGGCCGCCGGTCAGCAGCCTGAGCGAGGGCTCGAGCGGGTGGTCGCTGCTCAGGCCGCCGAGCTGCTGGAGGGCACCATCGAGGTCGTTGCCGAACGACGGGACCCTGTCGAGCACCGGTGTGGTGGCCTTGAGCGCGTCGGTGACGCGGCGGGTGGTCGACGGCAGCAGCCGGGCGGCGGGCTCGATCTGCTCCGTCAGGGCTCGTGCCTTGCCCAGAACGGGCGTGAGCACGGTGAGCGCATCGCTGGCGGTGGCCAGGCTGCCGGGCAGCTTGTCCAGGCCCTGCTCGAACTCCGGGCCGGCGGCCTCGAGCGCCGCCAGCGTGATCTCCCCGTTGGAGAAGATCCCGCTGAGCGAGCCGGCCACCGGCGCCAGCTCGTGCGTGAAGCGGGCCAGGGAGCTGGCGAAGAGCGCAAGACCGGTGCTGGGCTTCGCCAGATCGGACAGCACGGGCTGGATGTTCCGGAGCAGCGATGCGGCCTGGCCGAACGCTTCGTTCAGCCCGGCCCCGCGCCCGGCCAGCCCGTCACCGAGACCCACCAGCACGTGATCCAGGTTCTCGCGCGTCTTCGAGTCGAACGTGGAGAACGTGTCGGTCAGGCCGACGTTCGGCAACGTGCTGGACAGCGGCATGACCGTTCCCTCGGGCAGCGCCTTGTCAGCCGTCCCGGGCAGCAGGTCCAGGTACTTGTATTCGAAGACCGAGAGCGGCCTGACGCGTACCTGGGCATCCTGCTTGACCGCTCCCTGCAGGTTCAGGTCCAGCTGCATGTTCAGGTAGGCGACCGGGCGGCCGTTGTCGTCCTGCCCGGCCTGGATGTTCTGGACGAAGCCCACGCGCCGGCCCCCGATCAGGACCTGGCCGCCGGGGAGCAGGCCGTCGGAGCTCGGCGCCGTGGCCGTGAGCGAGTAGGTCGGCACAAAGGGCAGCCCATTGTTCGCGTTGTAGGAGATGAACATCGCGACGAAGATCACGAGCGTCGTGATGGTGCCCACCAGCAGCGGGCTCTCGAGGATTCCGAAGGTGCTGAGGTTCTGGCGTCTCATGGGCCGAGCAGGAAGTCGAGGATCTTGTGGGTTGCGTCGCCCACCCGCTTGGTGACGCCCTTCACGCGGTCCACCGTGTCGTGCGCGGTCTTCTGGATCTGCTCGGGCAGCGTCCGGCGCTTTTGCGGGTCGGGCCGCCCTTCGACGGGGTGGTTGTCGCGGGCCTTGTCAGCCACCCTGGCCACCGAGTCCGCGGTGGCCTGTTCAGCGAATCCAGAGGGGCCGGCGGGCTTGTCCTTCTGGATCTTCTGCCCGGCCACCGAGGCGGTGCCGGGCGTGTCGAAGCGGCCCGAGCAGTTCTTGATCGGCGCGCCCTTGTTGTAGAAGGAGCAGCGCGTGAGGCTGCCGCGAACCGGGACCAGGTGCGAGAAGCGGTCGAAGCGCGCGACCGAGCTCATCACGTAGAACGCGTAGCGCATTGTCGCCTCGGGCCCGCCGCGCTTGGCCAGGTTGTTGAGCAGCGGGACCGTGACTCCCAGCGTGGAGCGCAGGTGCTCTGCCGCCGGGCCGAGGGCATCGACGGAGCTGTTGGTGTCTGCCACTGCGGCGCGGCCGGTCTTGGCGACGTCGCGGAGCTTGCGAAGCGCCGGCTCCGCGTTGTCGGCGAACGGCCCGAGCTCGTTGGCCAGGTCGGTCAGGTCGGGGGCGCTGGTGCGAAGGCTCCGGGCCACGGGCGTGGCGGCGACGGTCAGCTTGTCCAGCTCGGTCAGGGCGGGGTGCGCCTGGCTCAGGAGGCCGGGGAGCCGCTGCGAGATCTCGCCGATGTCATCTGCGTGGGCCGCGGTGCGGCGGGTCACGTTGCTCGCCTGCCTGACGAAGCCGGAAATGCTGCCGGGGTCCTTGGCGAGCGACGCCAGGATGGTGTCTGTATCGGTGAGCGCCTGCTTCAGCTCCGCCTTCTGATCATCGAGGATCTCGAAGACCTGGCGCGCGTCACGGAGCGCCGGGTTGGCCCTCCGGATGACCTCGTTGATGTCATCGCCCCGTGCCGCGGAGAGCGCGCCCAGCTCGTTGAGCACGATCTGGAGGCGCTGCCTGTACGGCAACCGGGCGCCCGCCAGCACCAGGTCGAGGTCGACCGGGGCGCTGGTCTGCTCGAGCGGGACGGTCGGCAGGCCGCCGGTGCCCCGCGCCAGGAAGGGCGCCTTGGGATTGCCGGGGTCGCAGTTGACCGACTTCTCGCCCAGCAGCAGCTTGGTGCCCAGCTCGCATTGGGCGTCGTCGTGGAAGGGGGTGAATCGCTTCTCCACGTTGATCACCACCAGTGCGTGCAGGTCCTCGGTGAGGCCGATCGACGCCACCTCGCCCACCGGGACTCCGGCCACCAGCACGTCGTTGCCCGGGATCAGGCTGCTGGCGCTGTCGAAGACCACCGCGATCTGCACCATGCCCCTGTTGGTCGGGCCGGCCGCCGCGACGAGCACCGCGGGCACGGAGATCGCCAGCGCGAACGCGATCCCGATCGATATGCGCCGCCGCAGGGTCATGGCGTGGGTATCGCCAGTGAGGGGTCACAGTGCACGCGGCCGCCGTCGGTGAACGGAGCGGAGTGGTCCGCAGGGGCATAGGTCTCGGATCCGCCCGGACAGCGCCGGAGCGCCGGCTTCTCGAACAGCTGGCTGATGCCGCCGAGCACGCCGGTCAGCGTCTGCTCGCCGGCCATGAACTCGACTCGCGAGTACTCGCCATTCGAGTCGTAGTAGCCAGACGAATGCCCGCCGCCACCGCCCAGGCCGCCGATGATGTCCGGGATATACGGGCGCAGCTCCGACAACACCGGGCCGAGGGAGTCCAGGGCGTCGGACAGCCCACCGAGCGCCGGCACGCCGGCGTCGGCGAGCCCCGGAAGCTGCCTCAGGAGGCCCGGCACGTCTTGCCCGGTCAACCGCCGGATCACGCCTGACTGGTTACGGACCCGGTTGAGCAGCGGACGCAGGCGGGGGATCAGGTTGGACGCGCCGCGGGCGGCGGGCCGGGCCTCGGCGATCGCGGGCCGGGCCTGGTTCAACAGGCCGCGGACGTTGGAGAGCGTGGTGTTGGCCTGGCGCAGGGCGGGCGGTGCCTGGGCAAGGGTGTCGGCCAGCGCCGTGCGCTGAGCTGCGATGGCGCCCGTGGCCTCAGCGGTGGCAGACGTGCTCTGCTCCAGCTCCTGGCGGCGCGCTGCCAGCGTTCGCACGATCCCGGAGGTCTGGGTGAGGAGCTGCTTTATCGACGCCTGGTCGCTCACCGCCTCGTGCAGGGTGGCCGAGGACTGTGTCAATGCCGGGTTGAGCTGCTCGATGGCAGCCATGGCGTCCCGGCCACGCCCCTTGAACGACTCGGCGGAGCCCTGGATCACCTTCTGGAGTGCGGCCAGGGTGCGCGGATCGAGTGCGCTGAACAGGGCATCGACTTCGACCGGGCCGGCCGTGTCCTCTTCCGGCAGGATTCCCCCGTTGCGGATGGCCGGGCCGTTGTCGGGCCCCGGGGTGAGGGTCACATAGCGCGCCGCGATGCCCGCCAGGCCGGGCACACGGATCTGGGCAAAGGTGTTCTGATGGAGCGGGGCGTAGTCGTGATTGACCTCGAGCTTGACCTCGGCCTGGCCGTTGTCGCCCAGCCCGACGGACTTGACGCTGCCCACGCGCAGCCCGCCGATCTGCACCTGGTTGCCCGGCACCAGCTGGCCCGCGTTCTCGAACATCGCGGTGACGGTGTAGGCCCCGGCGGAGGAGATCAATGTGATCACGAGCACCAGCAGAACGCCGGCGAGCGCCCCGATCAGGACAATGCGGGTTACCGGCTTCACGCCCGGGCCTCCCGGCGGAAGGGGCGCGGGTCGAAGGTCAGCTCGGGATCCAGTGCCTGCGCGGCCGCCAGGGCTCCCGGAAGCGCCGCCACCAGCAGCTCGCGCACCTCCGCCGCCTCCAGGCCGCCCTCACGGCACCAGTGCAGGGTGGTGCCCTCGACCATGCCGATCCAGCCCTCGAGCGCTGCGCGCAGGGGCGGGCCGGGATCGCCTTCGCCCGTGACCGCCCGCGCGATCTCCTTGATCAACTGGAGCTTCTCCCGGTCGCGGAGCGCCTGTACCTCGGGCCCCAGCAGTCCCGAGCTGACTTGCCGGAAGGCCTCCGGCGCGGCGGCGGCAAGGACCAGGTAGGCGTCGAGCGTGCGCTCGAGCCGTACGAGCGGGTCGACGTCGTCTCCCGGCGCGGCCAGGCGCGAGAGCCCCTGGACGATCTCCTGCATCAGGTCCAGGAACAGGCCCCGCTTGCTGCCGAAGTAGTAGTAGAGGAGGCCCTTGGCCACCCCCGCCTCGCCTGCGATCTGGTCGATCGACACCTCGTCGTAGGGCCGGGTCGCGAACAGCTGGCCGGCTGCCCCGAGTATCCGGGAGCGCCGGTCCCCCGTTCCGGCGCGCGCATCATCCGCCCGTGATCCAGCACGGGCCGGCCGTGGCGGGCGCCGATGCTCGGCGCCTGTCTCCACCCCCCTCAAGCTGCCTGAGCCTACCGCAGCCGAAGGCATCTGAATGCTGTTCAACCGGTCCCCCCATTTGCAGTCCCCGGAGGGGATTGTGGACCGGATGTCCGGGATTTGCGCCAATTGCCCCGACAGAAGGGATAAACGGGCGCGCTGAAATCTTCGACACCTGGATAAAGACCTCTGGCCATCCGGTTGGCAGCCTGCGAGACGACTACCAATCCGCGCTGTCTCCCCGGGGCCCCTGCGCCGGGCGAGCCTCGCACAAGGAGGACTACCAATGAGACGTCTTCTCCTTCGGGCGGCTCCGCTGGGACTCGGCACTCTGGTGCTCGTTCCTGCAGTCGCTTTCGGGGCCGACGGTCCAACCGTCGACGACGTTGCCAACTCCCTGAACACGACCTGGGTGATCGTGGCCGGCGTGCTGGTCATGTTCATGCAGGCCGGGTTCGCGTTCCTGGAGATCGGCTTCTCGCGTGCCAAGAATGCGGGCACGGGAATCGCGAAGATCCTGGTGAACTTCTCGATTGCCTCGCTCTGCTACTGGGCCTGCGGCTTCGCCCTGGCGTTCGGCGGGTCGGACTGGTTCTCGGGCACAAAGGGCTTCTTCATGAACGTCGGAGCCACCGCGTCGGAGGCATCGGCGCAGTTCCCGCTGCTCGAGATCGCACCGATCCAGCCGTCCGCGCTGTTCTTCTTCCAGTTCGTCTTCTGCGCCGTCTCCCTGGCGATTGTCTGGGGCACGACGCTGGAGCGCCTGAAGTTCAGCGTGTACGTGATCTACGCCGTGATCTTCTCGGCGTTCATCTACCCCGTGATCAGCCACTGGATCTTCGGCGGCGGCTGGCTGCAGGCCGGGCTCGGCATGCAGGACTTCGCCGGTTCGACGGTGGTCCACCTGATCGGAGCCACTGGCGCGCTCGCGGTGCTGTTGCACCTCGGCCCGCGTATCGGCAAGTACGGGCCTGACGGCAAGCCACGGGCGATCCCGGGGCACTCCATGCCGATCGTCGGCATGGGCATCCTGATTCTGTGGCTCGGCTGGTTCGGGTTCAACCCCGGTTCGACGCTGAGCGCGATGGCCAGCGGCGACGTCGGCAGCCGTTTCGCCGACATCGTCGTGGTCACCAACCTCGCGGCCGCCGCCGGAGTGGTCACCGCAGGACTGGTCATGTACTGGCTGAGGAAGACGGTCGACATCGGCATGGCGGGCAACGGCGCGATCGCAGGACTGGTCGCGATCACCGCCCCGTCCGGCTACGTCGAGTTCTGGGCGGCCCCGATCATCGGCGCAGTCGCCGGCGTGATCGTCGTAGTGGGCGTGCTCGCGATTGACAAGAAGCTCGACGACCCCGTGGGCGCGCTGTCGGCACACGGCCTGGCGGGCATCTGGGGCACGCTGTCGTGCGGCCTGTTCACCGCACCGCGGCTGGCCGAGTTCAACGCGGTGGGCGAGCCCGGTCTGGTGTACACGGGCAGCTTCCACCAGCTCGGCGTGCAGGCGATTGGAGTGGGCGCCGCGTTCGCCTCGGTGTTCATCGTCTCCTACGTGGTCTTCTGGGTCATCAAGAAGACGATCGGCCTGCGGGTCACCCCGGAGGAAGAGGCAGCCGGTCTCGACATCGTCGAGCACGGCATGTACGGCTACCCCGAGCAGTTCATCCCACCCAGTGAGTACGGCGCCGGCTCGACCGGGCCGATGGGTGCGGGTGCCAGCCCGGTAACCGCAATGACGGCCGCTCCGGCGACCGGAAAGGGGCTGTGATGAAACTCGTCGCGGCCTACATCAGGCACGAGGCGTTCGAGGCGATCCGACAGGATCTCCTGACCGCCGGCATCCCGAGTCTCTCGGTCATCGAGGCCAAGGGCTCGGGTCGCCAGAAGGGGATCACGGAGCACTACCGCGGTACTGCCCTCCCCATCCACCTGCGGCCCAAGCTCAAGATCGAGTGCGTGGTCGATGACAACGAGGTGGGGGTCGTCACCGAGACGATCCTGAAGCACGCGCGAACCGGTTCTGTCGGCGACGGGAAGATTTTCATCATCCCGGTCGAGGAAGCGATCCGGATCCGCACTGGCGAGTCGGGTGCCGTGGTTCTGCAGTCCCACGGTGCCGACGAGATCGCCTCGTAATGACGCTGAATCCCGGATACGCGGGCCGGCCGGGGCGAGTTGCTCGCCCGGGCCGCCCGCGGGCCGGGAAAGCGTGATGAATTCTGCGCCCGAGTCCCTTCCCACTCCCCGCGGTGCCCATCTCGAGATGCTGGGCGCGGTGCTGGCGGGGGAGGGACTCGAGCGTGTAGCCGAGATCGCGGCAGCCCACGCGGGAGCCCCGGTCGCGGTGATCGTGCCCCGGCTGGGCCCGTTTCCGGACCGCTGGGCCCACCTGGAGCGCTACGTCGGCTCGCGGCTCGCGGGCGGCAAGGCCGCCCGGCCTGCTGAGGTCGGCGCCGAGGTGCCGATCGCATCCGGTGGGCAGGAGATGGGGTCGGTGCTGTTGCTCGGCAAGGGCAATCCCGATGCCGGTGAATACCTTCACGTGGCTGCGGTCGCCGCGCTCACCGAGGTCGCGGTGGCAGAGGCCCGCGACGAGGCCGAGCAGCGCCTGCGCGGCTCGTTCATCGAGGAGCTGCGCCGCAACGAGGAGATCGACGGCGAGGAGATTCTCAAGCGCGCCCGCCGGCTGGGTTGCGACCTGGACAACGGGGCGGTGGCGCTCTGCGCCGACCCGGGGGAGCGCGCGCCGGGGCGGATCCTGGCGGCCATCTCCAACGAGTCGCGGCATTCCGTGGCCCAGACCGTCGATGGCCGCGTGTTCGCCATCGTTCCCGGCGGCCTGGAGGAGGCGCGCAAGATCGCGACCCGGCTGTCGCGCAGCGGATCCGTCGGCCTTTCCTCGCACTACAGCGACCCCGCCCAGCTGGGTCGCGCGCTGGAGGAGGCCGAGTTGGTCCTGGAGGTCACTCAGGCGGGCGGCGGCCCGCCGAGCGATGACGTGGGGGACGGCACCTACCGGCTGCTGTTCCGCGTCATGGCCAGCCACCCCGAGGAGGTCGAGAGCTTCTACACGGACACCATCAAGCCGCTGGTGGAGTACGACGACCAGTACCGCACGGAGCTGGTCCAGACCGTCGACGCCTACCTGGGCAACAACTGCAACATGAACGCGACCGCGCAGGCCATCCATGCCCACAGGCACACGGTGGCCTACCGGCTGGACCGCGTGAAAGAGCTCACCGGGCTCGACCCGCTCACCTCCGAGGATCGCGAGCGCCTGGGCCTCGGCCTCAAGGCCTACCGGATAGTCCGGCCGCGGCTGAGGCGGTAGCGGCTGGAGGAATCAACCGAGCGCCGATTCCAGTTACCCTCGCGCGCACGTAAACAACTTCGAGAACTCAGAGAACTTCGGTGCCGCCCTCGGGGCGCACCACGAAATACCAGGAGGAACAAGCCAGATGACCAGGATTCGCCAGAAGAACGTAAGCGCCACGCAGTGGGCCTCCAACGGGAGCGCGCTGGGCACCGTGGACCTGACGCAGCCCTCGAACAACCCGTTCGCCAGCAACGTCTTCTCCCAGAAGGAGCAGCGTCAGCGCCTGCCGAAGGACGTCTTCAAGAAGCTTCAGCGCACGCTGGAGGAGGGCGAGGCCCTGGACACGTCGCTCGCCGACGCCGTCGCACTGGCCATGAAGGAGTGGGCTATGGAGCGCGGCGCCACCCATTTCACCCACGTCTTCCAGCCGCTCACCGGACTGACCGCCGAGAAGCACGACGCCTTCTTCGAGCCGGACGGCGACGGCCAGTGGCTCGCGGGCTTCTCCGGCAAGGAGCTGATCCAGGGCGAGCCGGACGCATCCTCGTTCCCCACGGGCGGCATCCGCGCCACCTTCGAGGCTCGCGGCTACACGGCATGGGACCCCACCAGCCCCGCCTTCATCCTCGAGAACCCCAACGGCGCCCTGCTCTGCATCCCCACGGCCTTCGCCTCATGGACCGGTGAGGCGCTCGACGCCAAGATCCCGCTGCTGCGCTCGATGGATGCCCTGTCCACCGCGGCGGTTCGGGCGCTCAAGCTGCTCGGTGACGAGACCACCCGGCGCGTGTTCACCACCGTCGGGCCGGAGCAGGAGTACTTCCTGATCGATGAGCAGTACTACTTCGCTCGCCCTGATCTGGTGCTCACGGGCCGCACGCTGTTCGGCTCCAAGCCGCCCAAGGGCCACGAGCTGGACGACCACTACTTCGGCTCGATTCCGGAGCGGGTGCTTGCCTACATGATGGATTGCGAGATGGAGCTCGCGCGGCTCGGCGTGCCGATCAAGACGCGGCACAACGAGGTGGCCCCCGGCCAGTACGAGCTGGCCCCGATCTTCGAGAACTCGAACGTCGGGTCCGACCACCAGCAGCTGACCATGCAGCTTATGCAGAGCGTGGCCCGCAAGTACGGGCTGGTGTGCCTGCTCCACGAGAAGCCCTTCGCCGGCGTGAACGGCTCGGGCAAGCACAACAACTGGTCGATGGGCACGGACGGCGGGGACAACCTGCTCGAGCCCGGTGACACGCCGGCCGACAACATGAGCTTCCTGTTCTTCTGCACGGCCGTGATGCAGGCCGTGAACAAGCACCAGGGGCTCCTGCGCGCGGCCGTGGCCAATATCGGCCAGGACCACCGCCTGGGCGCCAACGAGGCGCCGCCGGCCATCATCTCGGTGTTCCTCGGAGGCGAGCTCGACAAGGTCTTCGAGGCCATTGCCTCAGGTGAGGGCGACCCCCACACGCCGGGGTCGTTCCTCGGCCTCGGCACGCCCGTGCTGCCGCCGCTGCCGATGCACGGCGGCGATCGCAACCGCACCTCGCCGTTCGCCTTCACCGGCAACAAGTTCGAGTTCCGTGCGCTCGGGTCCAGCATGTCGCTGGCCTTCACGAACACCGTGCTGAACACGATCGTTGCCGAGGCGATCGACGACCTGGCCGACAAGCTCGACGCCAAGGGCGGGGACATGGCCGAGGCCGTGACCGCGGTGGTCAAGGAGAGCTACGTGGCCAACAAGGCGATCGTGTTCGGCGGCGACAACTACTCGGAGGAGTGGCACGCCGAGGCCGGGCAGCGCGGGCTCAAGAACCTGCGCACCACGCCGGACGCGCTGCCGGAGGTCATCTCCGAGCAGACCATCCAAACGTTCGGAAAGTACGAGGTGCTCTCCGAGCGTGAGCTCGACTCCCGCTACGAGGTCTGGCTGGAGCAGTACTCGACCCGGGCCAACATCGAGGCCGAGACGGCATCGATGATTGCCAACACGCTGTTGCTGCCGGCGGCGCTCAAGTACCTGGCGATTGCCGGGGCCGCGGAAGTCGAGCCGGTGGTCGACAACGTCAAGGGCCTGATCGACAGGTTCATCGTGGCCATCCGCGAGCTGGACGATGCCAACGTGTACCCGGACGACCTGGAGGGCCTGGACCTGGCCGTCCACGCCCGCGACAAGCAGCTGGCCACGATGCTTGGCGTCCGCGACGTGGCGGACAAGCTCGAGAAGGTCGTGGCCGACGACCTGTGGCCGCTGCCTCGCTACTCGGAGATGCTCTTCATCAAGTAGCGCTTGACACGACGGGTCGGGGGTATGGGAGAGTCGGCTGAGCCCATGCCTTCGACCAGAGGAGAGCACCATGTCAGACAGCGTCTACCGCGTAACAGAGGTAATCGGCGTGAGCAGTGAATCGTGGGAGGCTGCAGCGCGCAGCGCGATCGAGACGGCGGGCAAGACCGTACGCGAGTTGCGCGTCGCCGAGGTGGTCAGGCAGGACGTGACGATCGAGGACGGCGGCGCCGTGAACTTCCGCGTGCGCCTCGGGCTGTCCTTCAAGTACGACAGCTGATCACCAGGCCGTGGACGACCGCCTCCGCCTTGCGCGGGGGCGGCGGGCCCCGGTTCAGAGCCTGACGTTCCAGGGGTTCTAGTTACGCCAGTCGCGGACCAGGCCGGGCACAACCAGGAGTCCCAGCACGATGCCCACCACGGCCCCGCCGAGGGCGCCGAAAGCCGGGCTCTGGAAGAAGACGCCGACCCCGGCACCCGTCGAGGTGCAGAAGAAGATCGAGCTCAGCATTATCAGGCCGGCTGTTCGATATTCGCTGGGTCGAGGGTGGTTGGGCTTCATGGATCTGGGAAGCGTACGCACCGCCGCAGAGGCGCACCGGTCGTCCCGGACTTTCAGATAGGGTCGGTTTGAGGACGATTCAAACCGGGGGGACGAGTGGGGACGAGCCGTGCGTCACTGGGGACACGATTCGCATCGGGAGCGAAGGGGCTCCTCACGCGCGATGACGTGCCGCCCGGTTCTTGGATCCAGAACGCCGGCGGGGCCGCCATTCTGGGCATCAAGACGCTGGCGCAGCTGTTCACGCCCGGGTTGTCCTGGCGGGTCGAGTTCATCCGGCAGTACGTCTTCGCCTTCAAGGTCACGCTGTTGCCGGCGACGATCGTCGCGTTCGTGGTCGGCTTCTCCACGATCGGCATCCAGGGCGGCTCGATCGCATCCAGCTTCGGCGCCATCGACCGGATTTCCTCGGCAGCCCCGGTTGCCTTCCTGCGCGAGCTCGGCCCGCTCCTGACGGCGGCCATCGTCGCCGGATCGCTGGGCTCGACAATCACCGCCGAGATCGGGGCCCGCAAGATCCGAGAGGAGATCATGGCCCTCGAGCTGCTGGGCATCAGCCCGGTCCGCAACCTCATCCTGCCCCGCGTCGCTGGTCTCTGCCTCTGGATGCCGGTGCTTTCGCTGCTCACCTTCTGGGCGGGGATCGCCGGCACCTTCACCGCCGCTGTCTTCCTCTACGGGGGCACGCCGGAGGCGTTCTTCAGCGAGCTGCTGAGCCTGACCAACTTCATCGACCTCTGGGGAAGTGTCGTGAAGCTGACCCTGTTCGGGGCGCTGATCGGCATCACCGCCGCCTACAAGGGCCTCCAGGTCAGCGGCGGCGCCGAGGGCGTGGGCAAGGCCGTGAACGAGTCGGTGGTGAGCTGCCTCGTGGTGATCGGGATCGTGACCGTGGTCTACACCCAGCTCTTCCAGGCGTTCTTCCCAGAGGTGAACTTCGGCGGATGAGCGCGTCACCGAAGAAGCGCTCGCCCCTGATGGACGCGATCGAGGCGCCGCAGCACATCCCGCTGGTCGACCCCGCCGGTGATTTCGGCGGGTTCATCCTCCGTGGGTTCCGGGGTTTCCGGGCCCTCCCGCGCTTCAGCGCGGAGGTGCTGCGGCAGATCGGCATGCTGGTGGCCGGCAGCGTCCTGGTCATCGTCTTCATCTCGTTCATCGCCGGTGCCAGCTGCGGCATCGCGGCCGAGGCCATCGGGCAGGCGATCGGGGCCAGCATCGTCGGCCCGCTGTTCAGCTCGTTCTGCGTGAACCGCGAGATCGTCCCGTTCATCTTCGGCTTCATCGTGGCCGCCAAGGTGGGCGGCGGGATCGTGGCCCAGCTGGGAGCCATGCGCGTCAATGAGGAGGTCGACGCCCTGGAGATCATGGGCGTTCCCTCGATCACCTACCTGGTGTCCAGCCGGATGCTCGCGGCGGCCATAGTCCTGCCGATCGCCTACGTGATCTCGCTGGGCGCGGCCGAGGCGGCGGCCTGGATCGGATCCTTTGTCCGCAGCGGCACGTTGTCGCAGGGCACCTGGGAGTTCGTCTTCTACACGGTGACCAACCTGACCGACATCGGGTTTTCCCTGATCAAGGGCCTCGTGATCAGCGGCGCAGTGGTCCTGGTCGCGCTCTTCTTCGGCTATCGCGTGCGCGGCGGGCCCGTCGAGGTGGGCACCGCAACGGCGCAGTCGATGGCCGTGAACCTAATCCTCGTGACCGTGCTCAACATGGTCATGACCTTCCTGTTCTGGGGCTTCGACCCCAGGCTGCCGATCGCTTGATCTCGCGCCTCGGTCCCAATGCGACCCGGGTCGCCGCCCTCACCGGCCTGGTGATCGGCATCCTCGCAGTGATCCTGCTCATCTCGAGCTTCTCGAGCGGGACCTACGAGGTGCGCGCGCTCTTCGACGACGTGCGCGGGTTGATCCCCGGCGGCGACGTCACCGCGGGGGCGGTCACGGTCGGGCGCGTCAAGGCGGTCGCGCTGGACGAGAGCGACCAGCCCGAGGTGACCCTGACGATCGACGACGACTTCCGGCTTCATGAAGGCGCGCTGGCGGACATCCGGCTGGGCTCCAACGTCGGCGCGGTCAACCGCACTGTCGACCTCAAGCAGGGAGACATCACAAAGCCCGAGCTGACCGATGGGGTGGTCCTTGGGCGGAGCGCCACCGACCAGCCGGTGAACTTCGACCTGGCCATCGAGACCCTCGACCCGCCCACACGGGACAACATCAGGAAGCTCATCATCGGGCTGGACGACGCCCTGAAGGGCCGCGGTGAGGACTTCAACCGGTCGCTGCAGACCAGCGGCACGGCGCTGAACGAGACAGCCAATCTCCTGGCCGAGGTCAACCGGGACGGGCAGGCTCTGCGGACAGTCGTGGAGCAGGGCGATCACGTGACCTCGGCGCTGGCATCGAGCCCCGGGGACCTGGCGGGCGCGGCCGACAACACCGCGGCGGTGCTGGCGACCACCGCCAACCGGCAGGCCGAGCTCGCGCAGAGCGTGCGGCTGCTCGGTCCCGCCTTCAGGAACGGCCGGGTGACGCTTGACCGGCTGGCCACGGCCACTCCCGATCTACGCCGCCTGGTGGCAGGCCTCGACCCCGTGGTGCACGAGCTGAGGCCGTTCGCCCAGACTCTTCCGCGCACCGTCAAGTCCGCCGGGCCGTTCCTCACGCAGACCCGCAAGCTGGTCAAGGGAGGGCCGCGCGACCTGCGCGCTGCCGAGCCGATCATCGACGCCGCGATCCCGATCGCCAAGGACTTCCCGCCAGTGATCGAGAAGGCCATCCCGCTGGCCAAGGACCTGACCGCCTACATCCCGGAGACCATCGGCTTCTTCCAGAACTTCGGCGCGGCGACCGGCAGCTATGACGCCAATGGCCACCTGATCAACCTGGCGACGGGGCTTGCCCAGACGCTTCCGCCGAGCACGGCGGGCGCCAGGGTGACCGATTCCGAGTGCACGCCGGGCGTGCTGGAGAAGCCGTTGACCCGCCTGCCGGGCACCAACGAGTGCAAGCCCTGGAGCGACTATCGCAGCGCCTTCGACAAGATCGACCCGACCATGGGCGGGGGGCACTGAGTGTCTGACACGCTCGCCAGGACGATGGCCGTCATCGTCGCCCTGCTGCTGTTCGCCACGCTGGCGATCCTGATCGTCACCGCCCAGCCGCCGCCGGCCGGGGACCAGGTGGTGGCGGAGTTCCGCAACGCGTTCCCGTTGATCCAGGGAATGCACGTGAGGGTCGGAGGGGCCATCGCCGGCTCAGTCGGCAAAATCGAGGTCAACGAGGAGGGCCTCGCGGCCGTGACCCTCAATATCGATGACTCGATCGAGGCGCCGAAGGCCGATGCCACAGCCGCGATCCGCGAGCAGGACACCACCGGCGACAGCTACGTGTCCTATGAGCCGGGCACCGCCCAGGCTGCGCTGCCCGAGCAGAACGGGATCCCGACGATCTCGTGCGACGCCAGGCAGCCCACCGCGCCATGCGCCAACACGCTGGCCGCCCCCCGCTTCGACGATCTCCTCAATGCCTTCGGCCCGCGCGAGCGCACCGGCGTGCGCCTGCTGCTCGTCGAGCTCGCACACGCGCTGGACCAGCGGGGCGAGGACGTGAACCGCGCGGCCATCGAGCTGCGGCCGGCTCTGGATGCAGCGGATCAGGCGCTCACCGAGATCAATCGCCAGAACGGCGCGCTCCGCAGCGTGATCGGCGATGCCGAGGCCGTGACCAGTCAGGCCGCTGACCACCGGGCAGAGCTGGACAGGCTGATCAGCTCGCTGAACACGACGCTCGGGGTCACCGCATCCGAGAGCGACCACCTTGACGCCGCCCTGGCCGACCTGCCGGCCACGCTCGGGAAGACCCGAAGCACGCTGGCGGCGCTTGCGGATGCGGCCACGGCCGGGCGGCCCCTGGCCCAGCAGCTGCTAGCGGCCTCGCCCCGGCTGGCCACCGCCCTGCGCAAGGCGCCCGGCTTCCTGGATGACACGGAGTTCTTCCTCGACGACACCGAGCCCACGCTGGACCTGACCCGCAAGCTGCTGCGCGCGGGTGCGCCGACGATCGCCGCCAACCCCGATCGGGTGGTCACGGGCCCGTTCGACCTCGGCCCGGCGCTCTCCAATCTTCTCACCGGCGTGCTCGGCGACTCCCACACGTTCGGGGCGCTCTTCGGTGACGACTCGAACGGCAAGGGCAAGGGCACGCTCGAGCGGTCGGGCCTGGGCGCGGTGTCGGTCGAGCCGGCCAACGTGCCGGGCTACCCGGCCGGGTTCGCCGACCGCAGGATGACGCGGATCACCGGCGTGCTCAACTGCGAGAGCTTCGGGCTGCCGGTCAAGCCCGGCTGCCTGGCGGGCGCCCTCACGGCCGCACGTCGCGCCGAGGCAAAGACCGCCTCCGGCGCCGTCGAGTCCGGCTCGGGCAAGGGCAAGGGCGGATCCAAGGACAAGGCCGACCGGGCCGCGAAGGCCGCGGGCCGCCATACCGGTGACGTCGCCTCGGGGAAGGCGCCCGGTCTCAACGTGCTCGACACCAACCTCGGCGATCTCCTGGGTGGCGCTGGGCAGCGGATCAAGGACACCGTGGGCGGCGTCGGCAAGAAGGTCAAGGACGGCCTCGATCGCCTCGGCGGCGGTCGCGAGGGCGGCGGTGCCTCCGGCGGTTCAGAGAAGCCGCTCAAGCCTCTACTCGACCTTCTCCTGCGCTGATGGCACGCGGCGGACTGACACCCGGACGACGGATCGGCCAGCGGGTCTCGCGGCTCACCGCCCGCCTGGACAGGCGTCAGACCCTCCTGGGAGTGATCGTGGTCGCGATCGGCGCGTTCCTCGCCTTCGTGGCCTTCCAGGCCACCACGGGCCCGCCCTTCCAGGTGCCCTACAAGATCAATGTGACTGTGCCCAGCGGTTCGCCGACGCTGCGCGTGGGCCAGGCGGTGCGGATCGGCGGCCAGCTGGCCGGCCTGATCAGCCACATCGAGCCCGACCGTGCTCACGACGACGCGACGGTCACGGCCAACATCACCAAGCCGGCGTTCCGGCCGCTGCCAGAGGACACCACCGCGTACGTTCGGGTGCACTCGATCGTCTACGAGACCTACCTGGAGCTACGGCCGGGGACCTCTGATCAGGATCTGCCGAACGGGGCGCACCTGGCCGCCACCGCGACCTCGGGCACCGACCTGCTCGAGGTGGTCGAGCTGTTCGATGAGAAGACCCGCGAGCAGCTCAGCCAGACGGTCGTGAACAACGGCTTTGGCCTGGCCGGGCGCGGCGTGGAGCTCAACCAGGCGCTGAACGACCTGCCCGGGATGGCCCGGAACCTCGCGTCGCAGGCCGGCGCGGCCACCGAGCGCCCCGGCGCCCTCGGAGAGCTCATCGCCGGCGCCGCCCAGACCGCTCGGGGCCTGCGCGGTTACCGCAGCGATGACGTCGGCGCGTTCATCGCGGGCGCGGACGCCACCTTCAAGACCATCGCCGGGCGCAGCGAGGACCTGCGCCGCGCGCTCCAGCTGCTGCCGCCGTTCGAGCAGCAGGTGCTGAGAACCGCCCCCGAAGCGGAGCCGCTCCTGAGGGACCTGGCCGATGTCTCCCACGACCTGGAGCCCACCGTCCGGGCCGTTCGCCGCCAGCTGCCCGACGTCAACAGGCTGCTCGGGAAGGGCAACACGCTGCGCAACGAGACCCGCCGCATCACCGCGGTCGCCGACCCCGCGCTGAAGGCCGCAAAGCCCGTCGTGTTCAACCTCTTCCCGACTCTCACGGCTCTGGACCCGCTCAACAGCGACCTGGCCAAGCTCAAGGCGACGGTCGAGCCCTACAAGCCCGAGATCGCCCAGGCCGGCAAGTGGCTCGGCAACGCCACGAGCATCCCGTCGAATCACGGTCTGGCGGCCGGCGCCCCGTCGGCCCGCGTGCTCGCGGTCCTCACGCCGCACAAGTGCACCAACCCGATCCCGAAGCCAGGAACGGCGCAGAAGGACAAATGCTGAGCACCCTCCAAAAGCGCCTGATCGGGCTCGGCTTGATCGTCGGCGGGGCGATCATCATCTTCCTCGGCGTCTCCAAACCCGACCCGTTCGCCCAGCGGTACGTCTACTGGGCGGTGTTCAACACTTCCCAGGGCCTGGGCTCGATCGACCGCGACGTTCGCGTAGCGGGCCTCAAGGTGGGCACCGTGGGCGAGGTCACAAGGGTGGGCGACGACGTCCGCGCCGAACTGGTGCTCTCGCACAACTTCGCCATCCACGAGGACGCCCGCGCCGATATGCGCCCGCACACACTCTTGGAGGGCTCGGACTTCGTGGACCTCTCCCCGGGCAGCCCGAGCGCGCCGCTGCTCAAGCCGGGTGCCGAGATCCCGATCCAGCAGACCACGAACTACGTGACCCTCGACGAGGCGCTGCGCGTGCTGCGCCCGGAGATCCGCAACAACCTTCGACAGCTCGCCGAGGTGGGAGCGCGAACCCTCCGCGGCAAGGCCATCACCGGCCTGCAGGAGACGCTCAAGCGCGCGCCCGCCCTTACCGAGAACCTGGCCGTTGCAGCGCGGGCCGCGCAGGGCTCACACCGCAACGAGTTGGCCGGCGCGGTGAGTGGCCTGGCCAAGACCACAGATGCCGTGGCCGCCAAGGAGGATCAGCTCCGCCCGCTTGCCGGTCGCCTGAACCGGACCGCCGCCGCTGTGGCCGTGGATGGCGCGGCGCCGCTGGACGCCGCGCTGCGGGCGCTGCCAGGCGCGCTCACCGAGGTACGTGACGGGTCGCCGGAGCTCACCGCGCTGATCGACCGCGTCGATGACTTCTCCGGCGAGCTGACGCCGGCTCTGCCCAGTCTCCGGGTCGCGCTCCGTGACGCCACGCCGGTGCTCAAGCGCGCGACCCCGGTCCTTCGCAAGGCCACTCCGCTGCTGCAGAACACGCGGCTCATCGCCAGCCGCCTGGGCGATGCCGGTGCGGGCGGCCTGACCAAGATGCTCACCCTGCTTCACATGCCGCTGAAGGACCTGACCGCGGCGCTCGACGTGGCCAACGCCAAGAGCCGCTACGGGGAGCAGGCCTACCACCAGTTGGTGGCCGGCGGATTCGCGGGTGCCGACTCGATGTTCCGCTCGTACCAGACGCCCTCGCAGAACCCCAACGCACCGGGACACATGTTCAGGATCGGGGCGCACCTCGATCCGGCGGCGCTGGCGGGCCTGACGTCGCTGTTGGGCAGCGGGACGAGCCTGATCCGGGCCCCGTCCAACCCGGACGGGCTGATCAAGGAGTCGTGTGCCGACATCTCGCAGGTGTCCCGCTCGGCCGCGCGTGCCCTGGACCAGGTCGAGGCGTGCCGGTGAGCGCACGGGGCCCCGGCAAGCGATCGTTCCCGCGGCGCTTCGTCGAAGGCGCCAGGAACTTCGCCGATCCACCTCTCAAGGTGGGGCGGATCCCCTTCGGGCGCACCGTCCTGATACTCCAGCTGATCGCCGCGCTCACGTTCCTGACCTACACGTTGATCAAGAAGAACGTCCAGGTCCCGTTCTTCACGAGCCCCTACCTGGTCGACGTGATCATTCCCGACGCCCAGGGCCTCAACCCGGCCAAGGAGCCGGCTGCCGGGGTGGCGGGCGTGCCCTCGGGCAAGGTCGCGGCGGTGCACGTCGAGCAGGGCCAGGCCCACGTGACCGTTCGCCTGGACTCCGAGCTGCGCGGCAAGATCTTCAACGACGCGACCGTGTTCGTCCGGCCGACCAGCATCCTGCAGACGCTGATCGTGAACATCATCCCGGGCAATCCTGCGACCGGGCCGCTCGACCCGGGGAGGCCCATCCTGCCGCAGAACACCACTCCGTTCGTCGCGATCGACGACCTGACCGGCCTGCTCGATTCCGATACCCAGACCCAGCTTCAGGTTCTCATCGACCAGGCGGCGACGGCCCTGGACGGCCGCGAGCCCGAGCTGCGCCAGATTCTTGCCAAGGTCGCCCACCTGGCCGACGTCACGACCCCCGTCGCGCGGTCGCTGGCAGAGCGCCGGCAGCTGCTGACCCAGCTCACAGACGACCTCGACGTCCTGTTCACCACCCTGGGCCGCCGCGGCGAGCAGCTTG
>JAXDIE010000167.1:0-9023 GCA_034664165.1 Thermoleophilaceae bacterium
CTGCCTCGGGCGCACCTCGAAACGCTCGCGCTGAAGGACCGGGTGCGGCTTCGACTCGAGGAGGACCACGTGGGCGTCTGGCCGGACACGCATCCAGGAGCCGCCGGCCGGGGTGGGGGCGGGTCCGGCCCGGCCGACACCGGCACGGCGGGCGTCGGCGGCGGCCCGGGGGGCAGCGGCGGCCCACCCGGCGCGGGCGGCGGCCCACCCGGCGCGGGCGGCGTCCCACCCGGCGCGGGCGGCGGCACGCCGGGCGCGGGTGGCGCCATGGAGGCCGGGGAATGACCCTTCAACGCCGGATGATCGGGGGGCCTCTCGTCGTGGCCGAGGCACTCACCCGCGAGTACCCCTCGGGCGACGGCACCGTGCACGCGCTCCGCGGCGTCGACCTCACGGTCCGGGCCGGCGAGCTCCTCGCCGTCCGCGGCCGTTCCGGCAGCGGCAAGACCACGCTGCTGAACCTGCTCGGTGGCCTGGACCGCCCGAGCTCCGGCCGCGTCCGCCTGGAGGGCCAGGACCTCACGGAGCTGAAGGACGCGGAGCTCGAGGACCTGCGCCGCACGAAGGTGGCGTTCATCTTCCAGGGCTTCGGCCTGCTGCCGTTCCTGAGCGCGGCCGAGAACGTGGAGATCCCGCTCCGCCTCGTCCGCGCTGAGGCCAACGAACGCGACCGCCGCGTGCCGGAGCTGCTGGACCTGGTCGGCCTGCGGGAACGGGTCCGGCACCGGCCCCACGAGCTGTCGGGCGGCGAGCGTCAGCGCGTGGCGATCGCCCGCGCCCTGGCGAACCGACCGCGCCTGTTGCTGGCCGACGAGCCCACCGGCCAGCTCGACTCGGACACCGGCCTGATCATCATGCGGCTGCTGCGGAACGTCCTCGCGGCCGAGGGCACGACCGCGATCGTGGCGACCCACGACCCGCTGATGCTGGACGTGGCCGACCGCGTGGTGGAGCTCCGCGACGGTCAGGTCGTGGCGCCGGCCACGCACGCGGCCTGATTCCCGTCAAGAGACGCGCGCTCAAGGGATCGCGGAGAACGTGCCCTGCGCGTCGATCGACATGTCGTCGTTGAAGTTGCCCAGTTCGACGCAGTCGAACGTGCCCGCCACCTCCGTGGCGTCGAAGCGCGTCAGCTGCACGTCGCACTGGGAGCGCACGAAGTCCGCGAAGTAGGTCTCGTCGTCGACGTTCGTGCCGGGCGCCCCGACCGCGACGAAGGCGCTCGACAGCTCCCCGCCGGCCATGTCCAGGGTCATGCGCAGGACGTTGCCGTTGGCGTCCGTCCAGAGCTGGTCGAAGCCCTCACCGTCCGCGGTCGGGAACTCGCTGGCCTCGCGGTCATACGTGAGCAGCAGGGACGCGGTCACGTCTCCGGTCGTCACGACCGAAGCCTGGCCGGGACCTGCCGCAACCGGCGATCCGGGCGCGGATGGCGATGCCGCCGGCGTCGCGGTGGGCGGGGGTGAGGCCGTCGGAGCCTCGGTCGGCGCCGGGGTCACGACCGGCGACGGCGAGGCAGTCGGAGCCGGGGTCACGACCGGCGACGACGAGGTCGGAGCGGCAGAGGCCGTGGGCGATGCCGTCGGAGGCGGGGAGGCCGTCGCGGCCGGGCTGGCGGTGGGTGCCGCGGCGCTGCCGCAGGCGGCGAGTGCGGCGACCGCCATGGAGGCGAAGGCCAGGGCGAGGCTGGGTCGGGTCGTCATGAAGGGATCCCCCTGATCGAGCGTGGTTGGTCCGGTCGTTCCCACAGGATCGCCCACGAGGCCGGATCCGTGCCTCGGATGAGTTGCGCGATTCGCGCCCGGACATCCGTCCAGGTCGGACCCGACGGATGACGTACGGGCCGCCGGTAGACTCGCGACCTCATGCGCAACCAGGGATTCCTGTCCTGACGGCGGGCGAGCGGGCGCACGGGCCGCGCTGGATCGTGCTGCTGCACGGCGCCTTCCTCAACCGGGAGGTCTGGGCGGGCTACGAGCCGATGCTGGGCGCCGGACACCGCGTGCTGACGCTGGACCTGCCGGGCCACGGGAGCCGGTCGCGAGCGCCGTTCTCGGTGGCCGCCGCGGTCGACGTCGTGGCGGAGCGCATCGAGACCGTCTGCGGCGGCTCGGCGATCGTCGTCGGCCACTCGCTCGGCGGCTACACGGCGCTGGCCACCGCGGATGCGCGTCCCGACCTCGTGGAGCGGCTCGTCCTAATCGGCGCCTCAGCGCCGCCGCGCGGCTTCAGCGTGCCCCTGACCGGCGTCCTGCTCGGGCTCGAGTGGATGCCCGCTTCGATCTCGAGGGCCTGCCTGGGCGCGATGGTCGCCCGGACCTCGCCGCAGCTCTGGAGGCGGATCGCCGGTGCCGGACTCGACATGCGTCATGGCGCGGCCGCGATCCGGGCGCTCCACGAGCTCGACTACTGGGGCGCCGTGCGACGCTTCCGCGGTCCGCTGCTCGTCGTCAACGGGACCCGCGACTGGATCTTCCGGGCCACGGAGACCGCCACGGCGCTGGCCGCTGCCGATGGGAGCCTCGTGGCGATCCCTGGGTCGGGCCATCTCAGCCCGATCGAGCGTCCAGAGCTGGTCTCTGGGGCGATCCGGCGCTTCACCGAACGGCCCGCAGGCGAGCCGCGGCGTCCTCGGGCGTGAGGTCTCGCTGCGGCTCGGCGAGCAGCTCGTAGCCGACCATGAACTTGCGCACGGACGCGGAGCGCAGCATCGGCGGGAACAGGTGGGCGTGGAGCTGCCAGTGCGAGCGCTCCGCCTCCGGCTCCGCGCCGGCCGGATCGAACGGTGCCTGGTGCCAGCCCATCGAATAGGGGAAGGGCGCGTCGAACAGCCCGTCGTACCGGGACAAGAGCTCCGACAGGCAGGCGCCGAGGGCGTCCCGCGCAGGATCCGTGAGCTGGGGAAGCCGCTCCACCGGGCGCTTCGCGACAAGCAGCATCTCGAACGGCCAGACGCCCCAGAAGGGCACGACTGCCAGCCAGTCCTCGTTCTCGACCACGGCGCGGGGACCCGCCGACTCCTGCGCCACGCAGTCGAGCAGCAGCCGTCGCCCCGTCGTGAGCAGGTGGCGCCGCTGCGAGGCGTCCTCCCGCGCCGGGTCCCTGGGGAGCGCCGTCCCGGCCCAGACCTGCCCGTGGGGATGCGGGTTCGAGGCGCCCATGTGTTCACCGCGGTTCTCGAACACCTGGACCCAGCGGTATCGCCGACCCAGCTCGGCGGTCTGGTCAGCCCATAGGTCGATGACCGTGCGCACGCCTTCAGGGTCCATGCGTGCCAGGTCCAGGTCGTGGCGCGGCGAGAAGCACAGCACCCGGCACGTCCCGGCCTCCGTCTCGGCGCGGAGTAGCCCGTCCTCGAACGAGGCCGCGGGGACCTCGGGCCGCAGCGCGGCGAAATCGTTCGTGAACGCATACGTTCGCTGATACGTCGGGTTGCGCGCACCCCCCACGCGCTCGTTGCCGGGGCAGAGGTAGCAGCCCGGGTCGTAGGCCGGCCTCGCGGTGCCGCTCCCCGCCCCTTCGACCGCGCCCTGCCACGGGCGTTGGTCGCGTCCGGCCGAGACCAGCACCCACTCGTCCAGCAGCGGATTTTGGCGGCGGTGTGGCAGCTGGAGCACGCCCTCGTCGTCCACGCCGTTCCAGCTTGGCGAGGCCGCAGCTCCGCGTCAATCGCGCCTCGACGGCGCGAGTAACCCGGCTCGGATCGACATTGACACGCCGCCCCCGAACAGACACGATGGCCGGTGCCCCGACGGGGGCGCTCCCGGGTCCTGCGCCGTGGGTAGAGCCGTGAGGAATGAGCTCGTCGCAGGTCGAGAGCGTGGTGCGTGCTTCCGGGGCGCCGATTCCCGGGCCACGGCACCGACATAGGAGGAGGCTGCAATGCAGCGTGTCAGGAACATGAGGGTCGGCGCGATGCTGGGAATGCTCGCGCTGGTCCTCGCCGCGTGCGGCGCGACCGCGACCCAGAAGCCGGCCGCGTCCGGCACCCCTGCGGGCCCCGCAGCGACCGGCACCGCCGCGCCGCAGGCCACGGGTACGCCGGTCGCCGGCGCGTGCCAGACGGACACCACGAAGACCGCCATCGAGGTCGACTCCTGGTGGACGACCGGTGGCGAGGCGAACGGCTTCAACAAGCTGCTCGACACCTTCAACGCCGCGAACCCGTCGCTGTGCGCCTACAACGCCGCCATCGCCGGTGGGGCCGGCACGGTGGCCCAGGGCCGCATCAAGGCTGCCGTTCTCGCGGGCCTGCCGCCCGATTCGTTCCAGGTCCACATGGGCCATGAGCTGCTCGACACGTACGTCAACCTGGACGGCGGCTCGCTGATGAGCCCCCTCGACGACATCGTCGACGCGAGCAAGTTCCCCGCCGGCGTCATCCAGATCGTCAGCGGCACGGACGGCCACATCTACACCGTCCCGCTGAACATCCACCGGGCCAACGAGCTCTGGTACAACAAGTCGGTCTTTGAGGCCAATGGCATCACGGCTCCGACCACGTGGGACGAGTTCAAGACCGCGGCCGACAAGCTCAAGGCAGCCAACATCACGCCGATCGCCGTCGGCGACACCGGCATCTGGGCCTCCGGCATGATCTTCGAGACCGTGCTCATCGGCGAGCTCGGGCCGGACGGCTTCAACGCCCTCTGGACGGACGCGGCCGCGTGGTCCGACGCCAAGGTCCTGGCCGCCTTCGACACCTACAAGATGGTGCTGGGCTACCAGAACGCCGATCACAGCTCGCTGAGCTGGGATCAGGCCAATCAGCTCGTCATCGACGGCAAGGCCGGCATGACGATCATGGGCGACTGGGCCAACGGCGACTACGTCGCCAAGAACTTCACGGGCTACGGCTGGGCGCCCGCCCCCGGCAACACGAACGTGTACCAGGCCCTGGCCGACTCGTTCCCGCTGCCGGTCAAGGCCACGCACCCTGAGGAGACGAAGAAGCTGCTGACCTTCATGGCTTCCGCCGAGGGCCAGGACATCTTCAACCCGTACAAGGGCTCCATTCCGGCCCGTATCGACTCCGGCAAGGCGCCGGCGGGCGGCCTCGACTACAACGAGTACCAGAAGTCCGCCATGAAGGAGTGGGTCGCGTCCACGACGAAGGTCGTGCCGAGCATGGAGCACGGAGCCGCCGCGAACCCCGCCTTCGCATCCGCGATCAACGACGCGCTGACCGCTTTCGTCGCCGATGGCAACTCGCAGGCCGCTCAGGCCGCCATCGCCGCCGCAGCGGCGCAGTACGTCACCAAGTAGTCCATCCGGACCACATCCCCAGGCAGTCCTGAAGAGGAGGCGGCGGCCAAGCGGTCGCTGCCTCCTCTCTTTTTTCGGAGAGCGGCTGTGCGCAGATCGTCTCGCGACCGCGTCACCTCGAGCGTGCCGTCACGCCTCCGGTCCGTTTTTCAGCGGTTGCGTTTTCCGCGAACGTCTCGCGACCGCGTCATCTCACTGCTCCTCATCGCCCCATCCCTTGCGGCCGTGGCCGTGTTCGTCTACGGGCTCATCGCATGGACGGGGTTCGTCTCCACGACCAAGTGGAACAGCCTCCAGCCGGACTACTCGTCCGTGGGGCTCGCGAATTTCTCTGCGATCTTCGCGACGCCGCGGTTCCAGCTCGACCTCCGCAACACGGTCGTCTTCACGATCTTCTTCGTGGTCGTGTCGTTGATCCTCGGCCTGGCGCTGGCGAGCATGCTCGACCGGAAGATCAAGGCCGAGGGCTTCTTCCGCAGCATCTTCCTCTTCCCCATGGCGATCAGCTTCATCGTCACGGGCGTCGTCTGGAAGTGGCTGCTCTCACCGTCGTCCGGATACAACCTCCTGCTGGGCCTCGACCCGAAGACCAACCAATGGTTCACCAGCCCGACCGTGCTCTATCTCACACCCGACAGCGGCGCCGGGCAGGTCCTCCACGACATCGGCCTGGGCTTCATCACGGAGCCGAAATTCGGCGTGCCGATCGCATTGCTCTCGATCGTGATCGCCGCGGTCTGGCAGATGTCGGGCTTCGTCATGGCGCTCTACCTCGCCGGCCTGCGCGCCATCCCGGAAGAGCTGCGCGAGGCGGCGCGCGTGGACGGCGCCAGCGAGTGGGGCGTGTTCCGCCGCGTGGTGCTCCCGCTGTTGACGCCGGTGACGGTGACCGCGGTGATCATCCTCGGGCACATCAGCCTGAAGATCTACGACCTGACGGTGGCCATGTCCCCGAGCGGGATCGGGTTCTCCACCGACTTCCCGGCGACCTACATGTGGCAGCTGAGCTTCAGCAACAACCAGTTTGCCCGGGGCGCCGCAGTGGCGATCGTGATGCTGATCCTGGTGGCGACACTGATCGTGCCGTACCTCATCTGGAACCGACGCCAGGAGTCCTCCTCGTGAGCGCCGAGAGCCCCCCGATCGCGCTCACCGGGCGACCGGCGCGCAGCTTCGTGTCGCTGCGCAGGCTCGGCCGGCTGGCCATCTACGGGATCCTCCTGGTCGCGGTGCTGTTCTACGTCATCCCGGTGTACGTGCTGTTCATCACCGGCATGAAGAGCTTCACCGAGGTCAGCCTCGATCGAATGTGGTCGTTCCCCTCGGGCTTCACGCTGGACAGCTTCTCGGAGGCGTGGAAATCGCTCTCGCCGAACTTCCTGAACAGCGTGAAGGTCGCGGTCCCGGCGGCCGTCCTGTCGTCGATCCTCGGCTCGATCAACGGATACATCCTGGCGAAATGGCGGTTCCGCTACTCGGAGCTGCTCTTCACGCTGATCCTGTTCGGGATGTTCATCCCCTACCAGGCGATCCTCATTCCGGTCGTGCAGCTGGAGAGCAATTTCGGCCTGTACGGCTCGATCCCGGGCCTGGTGATCATCCACATCATCTACGGCATCCCGATCACGACGCTGATCTTCCGCAACTACTACGTGGCGATCCCCGAGGAGCTGATCGAGGCCGCGCGGATCGACGGTGCGGGCTTCTTCGGCATCTACTTCCGCATCCTGCTGCCGCTCTCGGCCCCGGGCTTCGTGGTGGTGCTGATCTGGCAGTTCACGTCGGCGTGGAACGACTTCCTGTTTGCGGCGACGCTGACCAACCAGCAAAACTGGCCAGTGACTGTGGCCTTGAACAACCTCGCGGGCAGCTTCCAGGTGGCGTGGAACGTCCAGATGGCGGGCGCCCTCATCGCGGCGCTTCCGACGCTGCTCGTCTACGTGCTGCTGGGCAAGTTCTTCATGCGCGGCCTGCTGGCGGGCTCACTCAAGGGCTGAGCCGCCGCACGGGGCGTGGCGGCGGGCGCGGGGAGTGGCCGCGGCGCGGGGAGTGGCCGCGGTGCGGGGAGTGGCCGCGGCGCGAGCCGCTGGTCGCTTCTCGAGGCGGCGGCTGCGGGCCGAGCGGCGCGACGGGCCAGGCCGAGCGATCCCGGTCTTCGCCAGATTCTTGTGAGGCGCCCCTTACGCGAGACGGGCGTCCTCTCTGACACCTCAGGGGCACGAGCAGGACCACCGAGCGATCCAGCGTGAGCTGCCGCGAGCGTGCCGAATGGCTCTCCAAGAGCGCGACGTGGTGGTCCGAGCCCGGCGCACGCTCAGGCCGTCGCGTAAGGGCCCCTCGGCGAGAATCTGTCAGCACCTGCGCTGGGGCACGGAGATGAGGACCGCCGAGCGAGAATCTGTCGGAAACGGGCGACCCCCGCCTCGTGACGCACCACAACGCGGCGGGCGAGCCTCGGGGCCTCCGTTTTCCCGTCGAGCGGACGTCGCTGGGCGAGTTGCGGCATGTCAGTCCAGGGCTGAGCCGCCGGAGATCGTCGTACCGCGGCACGAGCTCCGCGCCCGTACCGCCCGCACCGCCCGTACCGGGCACGACCCCCGCACCGGGCCGACTCCGCGCCCGGTATCTCCGCACCCCGGCACGACCCCGGCGGCCCTACCGACTGCCACGCCCCCGGCGCGACCCCGGCGCCCCGGACCGCCGCGCCGGCACGACCCAAGTGCCGGTTGCCCCACCGCCACGCCACGCACCCGGCACGACCCCGGCGGCCCTACCGACTGCCAGGCGCGTCTGCCACGTCCCCGAGCGGAGGCCCATCGCCGAGCACCGCGTCCGGCACCTCGTCGGGCATCTCCTCGGGCGGCCGGATTGACTGGAACCCGCGGTAGAGGAGCAGGTCGTAGACAATTTTCAGGCCGCCGCTGATGAAGAAGGGCAGCGACGCGAGGGCCGGGATCGCGACCAGCGGCGCCGCGAGGATCGGAGCCGCGGCTGAGCCCAGGCTCCGGGCAATGCCCGTGACCCCGGCCGCGGCCGATCGCTCGTCCGGGTCCACGACGGCATGGATGTACGACTGCCGCGCTGGCACGTCCATCTGGCTGATCGCGAAGCGCGCCAGCAGCACGACCGCGGCCAGCTCGAGCGTTGGCATGAGCGGCACCAGGATCGTGAGCGCGTTCGAGGGCAAGTGCGTGAACACCATCGTCCGTACCAGCCCGATGCGCTCGGCGATCCGAACCGCCAGCAGCGCCGACGCCCCCGCCAAGAGGTTCGCGCCGAACATGAGCGCGCCGATGAACCCGGGATCCGCGCCGAAGCGCTGGTGGAACCAGAAGGCGATCAGGCTCTGGAGCACGAACGCGCCCGCGAACGCATCGACGGCGAACAGCACGGACAAGCGCGCCACGATCCCCGTGGAGCGGTGCAGGCCCAGCCTGCGCTTGATCGAATCGTCGGCACGCTTCGGCGCGTCGACGGCCGATGACATGGCCGCGAACACGCCCGCCAGGCCGAGGCCCACGACGGCATAGCCAACGATCACCACGCGGTAGCTGTCAAGGGTCGCAACGCCGCCTCCCTGGAGCGCGGCGGCGATCAGGCCACCGCTCAATGCCCCTGTCGCCGTTGCAACCGACCCGGCCAGGTTGTACCAGGCGAAGACCCGCGTGCGCTGCCGGTTCGGGACCGTCTGGGCGAGCGCCGCCTGCTCGAGCGCGAGGAATGGCCCGACCTCGCTCCCGCTGGGGCTGATCACGCCG
>JAXDIE010000175.1:0-3544 GCA_034664165.1 Thermoleophilaceae bacterium
ACCCGGCGCGAGCGAACCTCGAGCACCGGCGTCAACTCCTTCACCGCCTCGTCGAGCACCTCGACTGGTGGGCGGCCGGTGCGCTCGCCTACGACCGCCAGCGCGTCGTAGACGATCTGCTCGGCCAACGACTTCTAGCCGTCGCTCATCACCTTGTTGATGACCTGCTGAACGAGCCGGCTGTGATGGGCGGCGTCCGGCTCGACTGGGCGGATGGCTGCGCGGGCGCGACGCGGCACGGTTAGCGCTTCACTCCGTAATGCGACCGGGACTGCTTGCGGTCGGACACTCCCGACGCGTCGAGGGTGCCGCGGACGACCTTGTAGCGGACGCCCGGAAGATCCTTGACCCGGCCGCCTCGCACGAGCACGACCGAGTGCTCCTGGAGGTTGTGGCCCTCGCCCGGGATGTAGCACGTGACCTCCATGCCGTTGGTCAGCCGGACGCGTGCGACCTTGCGGAGCGCGGAGTTCGGCTTCTTCGGGGTCACCGTGTAGACGCGGGTGCATACGCCCCGTCGCTGGGGTGCGGAGATGCGTCGCTTTCGCCCCTGGCCGGACTTGAGGCCGGGGGTGGCGAGCTTCTTCGTGGGCCGGTTGCGGCCCTTGCGGATGAGTTGACTGGTCGTCGGCACGGCGGCGAATGGTACAGGCCGGTCGATCGGGCGCCGGCCCGGCTCTCGTTACGCTGCGCGCGTGGACCCGGAAGGACCCATACTCGCCCTCGATGTGGACGGCGTGATCAGCCTGTTCGGGTTCGAGGGCCCGATCGGCGACGCGCCCGGGCGCTTTCATCTCATCAACGGCATGGCCCACTGCATCCCGGACGGGATCGGCCAGATGCTGGGGCGACTGAGCCCGCATTACGAGATCGTCTGGGCCACCGGATGGGAGGATCGTGCCAACGAGCGGCTTCCGGAAATCCTCGGCCTGCCCGGAGAGCTTCCGTTCCTCACCTTCGACGGCCAGGCTCGCTTCGGCACCGCGCACTGGAAGATCGAGGCGATCGACCGCTATGCCGGCAGCCGGCCGCTCGCCTGGGTCGACGACTCCATCGACGAGACCTGCCACGCCTGGGCCGATCGGCGCCCCGCCCCCACCCTGCTGGTGCCGACCGAGTCGGCCGTGGGCCTCACCGAGGACCATGTGGAGGCCCTGCTCGCCTGGGCACACGCGGGGTACACTGCCTGACGCGTGGAGGGGTTCTGGCCGATCTTCTTCCTTGCGGTGATCCTCAAGATCCCGGTAGCCGGCCTGCTCTACCTCGTGTGGTGGGCGATCCACCAGACGCCCGAAGAGGCCGAGGACGCGCCTCCGGCAAGCGAGGACCGGGACACCCTGCATTGGCGGCGCGGCCCGAAGAAGCCGCGTGGCCCGCGCCGCGGGCCGCACGCCCCGGACGCCCAGCCCGTGCCGGTGTGCCCGCCGGGCGGCCGCACACGCGTCTTCACCCCGCCGGTCCCAGTGCGCGCGGCGACGGCCCACGCGCGCGGCTCCGCGGAGCCGGAGCGCGAGTCGGTCTAGCGCCTGGCGAGCGCCTGAGCAATCCGCGTCAGGGTGGCCTCGGGCTCGTCAACGATCTGGCGCCAGGTCACCCTGATCACCTGTAGCCCACGGCCGGCCAGTTCGGCGTCTCGGCGCCGATCGGCTTCGAACGCCCGACGATCCCCGTGGAACGCGAAGCTGTCGATCTCGACCACGAGCCGCTCCTCTCGCCACAAGCAATCGACTTCGTAGGGGTCGAGCGGGACGTTCGTGTCCGGGGCCGGAAGCTTGCCCCTCCTGACGAGCGAGAGAAACAGCTTCTCGGCGTCGGAGCGGGTCAGCGCCGGCCCTTCGGCGTGCTGGAGGAGAGCCCGCAGCGCTGCTGCGCCGCGGCGCCGCGGGTAACGGGCAAGTAGGGCAGCCAGCTTGGCGCGGGTGACGAGATGGCGTCTCTCCGCCTGCGCGACTGCCTGCTCGAGCTCAGCGCCGGAAAGCTGGGCCGCGAGGTCCAGCAGGGTACGGGCCGGCGTCGTGACCGGGATGCGTCGGAGGCTCGTCGCCTCGTCGGGATCGAGGGAGCGGGTGCGATGCACGCGGATACCGCGGCGGTTTGGAGTTCGCCCCGCGGGCACGGTCACGTCGACAGGCCGATCACGGGCTGGGCTGGGTAGGAGCTGCCACAGAGCCGCGGCGCTTCGGTGACTCAGAACGGTGCCCTCACCGCAGGCGAAAACGGCGGCGATCTCCCGCGCGAGCGGCGGAGCGATCGGACCGAGCAGGTAAACGCCGCGGTGGATGCACTGCAGCCTCCCGGTCCGCAACCACTGATCTATCTGGTGATTGGACATCCCAGCCATCACGAGCTGGCTCCGTGTGATGACCCCATGCTGGCGCTTGGCGAGGGTCGCGATCGCCGGGGCGCGCGCGGGGGAGCCCCCGGTCAACCCCACACACCTCGCCGATTTGACTCGTCTGTGTGGGGTTGACACCACATAGTCGGGTGAACCCCACACACCCACATCCCGACCCCCAGATGTGTGGGGTTGACGGCGCACGCGCGGCAACGCGAGCGCGGCGGGTGCTGCTCTACTTGCCCAACCCGGCTCGGGTCAGGCGTGCGGTCGAAGGGCCTAGCTCTTCTTCTCGGTCTCGTCGGAGGTTTCGATCTCCTGGGCGAGCTCCTCGAGCTCGTCCGCGAACGATGGGCCGAATCCCTCCAGCTCGGTGACCTCGTCGCCGTCCTCGGTCAGGCCGAGCTCGGCGGCGAGCTCCTCTTCGTCGAGAAGCTCCTCCTCCGGGCGCTGGGCCGGTTCGACCGGCTCGATCTCCAGCGATCGGTAGTGCTTGAGGCCGGTCGCCGCCGGGATCAGCTTGCCGATGATGACGTTCTCCTTGAGGCCGACCAGGCGATCGCGCTTGCCCTCCAGGGCGGCGTCGGTCAGCACCTTGGTGGTCTCCTGGAACGATGCCGCGGACAGGAACGACTCCGTGGCCAGCGATGCCTTGGTGATCCCGAGGATCGTCTCCTCGGACTTCGCGGGCGTCCCGCCGCCGTCCTTGACCGACTTGTTGAGCCGCTTCAGGCGGTGGCGGTCCTCCAGCGCCCCGGGCAGGAGCGTTGTGGAGCCCTTGGCCTCGATCCGGACCTTCTTCATCATCTGGCGGGCGATCAGCTCGATGTGCTTGTCGTTGATGTCCACGCCCTGGGCCTTGTAGACCTTCTGGACCTCATTGACGAGGTACAGCTCGGTCTCGGTGCGGCCGCGGATCTCGAGCAGCTCGGCTGGATACAGCGAGCCGTCGTTGAGCTGCGTGCCGGCCTCGATCCGGTCGCCGTGCGCGACGTTGAGCCGCGTGCGCGCCGGGAACGTGTATGCCTCGTCCTCGCCCTTGGCGTCGGTGACGATCAGCTTGACGGCCTTGTCGGTCTCCTCGACGGCGACCTTCCCGGCGGCCTTCGCCATCTGGGCGAGGCCCTTCGGCTTGCGCGCCTCGAACAGCTCGACCACGCGCGGGAGGCCCTGCGTGATGTCGCGGCCGGCGATCCCGCCGGTGTGGAA
>JAXDIE010000021.1:0-52236 GCA_034664165.1 Thermoleophilaceae bacterium
TAACGGTGCCCTCGTCCGCCGAGGTCTCGTATTCGGGGGCGTGGAAGGTCAGCAGCGGGATGAAGAGGAACTTGACCGCGCGCGAGTCCGGGCCGTAGGCGATGTGGAGGAGGTGGAGCGAGACCCGCTCGAGGAAACGCCAGTAGGTGGCGGCCAGCCGCTCCAGGTACATCGGGCTCCAGACCCGCTCGAGCTCGTCCCGCGGGAGCACGACGTCGGCCACCTGCTTGCTGCGTGTCGCTTCGCCCGGCGCTGATTCCGACTCGGGCTGCCGGACGATCTGGACCATCGCACCGGCGCGCCTCCGCGCCTTGAGGAATCCCCGCGGATGGTGCGGGGGCGGGCCATTTTCGTATCGGATGGAGTTGATCACGGCACCACCGAGGACGATTATCGCCATCACGTAGAACCAGAGGAGGACGATCACGATGAAGATCAGCGTGGTTCCCAGCCCGGCCAGGGTCGAGATGTTCGACAGGTAGGCCGGGAACGCGTAGTCGACCACCGTGATCGCGGCCGTCGCGGCCAGGGCACCCGGCCAGACGGCGTACCAGGGCACTCGCTCGTAAGGCAGGCGCCGGTAGATGATCGTGAGGATCCCGAAGAGGAGGACCACCCCACCCGCCAGCGACCCGACGTACACGATGGCCCGCACCTCGCCAAGGCCAAGGGGCAGGTCCGAGGCACCGCTCGCCAGGATGCTCTGCAATGCCGGCAGCGCCACGGTGGCGGCGATGAACAGCAGCGAGACCAGGATCATCGCCAGCGCGAAGCGCTTCTGCTGGACCCAGCTCCTGGAGTCGATCGTGTGGAAGATCCGCGCAAAGGCCGTGTCCAGAGCGCCCCAGAACGAGGTGCAGATCCAGATGCTCGTGATCAGCGCCAGGATCCCGATGCCCGTGGTCGAGGTCCTGATCTGGTTCAGCAGGTTGACGAGGGTCGACTCGGCGGCGTTGGGGAACAGCTCCTGGAGGTCGCCGAAGATCCTGGTCTGCAACTCGGGGCTGCTCAGGATCTGCGAGGTGATGAACAGCGCGACGAGCGCCAGCGGGAAGATCGAGAGCAGCAGGTTGTAGGCCACCATCGCGGCCATCCCGGTGATGTTGTCCTTGTAGGCCTTGACGTAGAAGCGCTTCGCGCGGCGAAGCGCGACCCGTGGGGCCACGGCTCTAGCGGCCGGAGAAGCGGCGCAGGGCTTCGCCGGCCAGGGCCGAGCCGACCCTCAGGCCGGAGCGGGCGATGGCCTCGCCCGCGCGAAGGATGTCGCCTACCGGGTCGATGCCGCCCGGCTGGGCCTGCGGCTCGGGGCGACGCTGAGGTGGGGGCGGCTTGGCGGTGGGCTTGGGCGCCGCCTTCGGCTTGGCTGCGGCCTTCGCCTTCACCGCAGCCGGCTTCTTTGCCGGCGCTGCAGCCTTGGGCTTGGCAGTCGGTGCGCCCCCGCGCTTGTCGCTCCGGGTGCCGGGGCGGGAGCGGGGCAGGTTGCCCAGGATTCCGGGGTCTTCATCGGTCATTCGTGGGTAAGTATGCGCATCAAGTGAACGGAACCGGTGTTCCCGCCGTATCCAAACAGCAAGAGCCGGGTATTAGATGCACGAAGCAGACCTTTCCGGCACCCGATTCTGCCGGTTGACTTCATAAAAGATAGTAGCTATCCTTATGTACAGCAGTTTCATTGGGGTCTTGCGCGCGCAAGACCCCTCTAACACGATTGAGAGCGAATGTCAGTAGCAGAACTCCAGGAACTGGAGGAGGTCAAGGGCCTCCTCACCAAGGGTCAGACGCAAGGTGTCCTCACGTACTCAGAGGTCGCTACCGCTCTGGCCGAAGTCGATCTCGACGAGGGCGACATCGAGGACCTTCACGGGTACCTCGAGAAGTCCGAAATCGAACTGATTGACGATCCCGACCATGCCGCTGCTCCCAGCGCCGAGGTCGAGCGTGCCCCTGACAAGAAGGGGCGTCGCAAGGCCAAGGCACCGCTGGAGCTCAAGGCGGACATGACAACCGATTCGCTGCAGCTCTTCCTGAAAGACATCGGCAAGGTCAGGCTTCTGACTGCCCAAGAGGAAGTGGATCTCGCAAAGCGGATCGAGCGCGGTGATCTCGACGCCAAGCAGAAGATGGTGGAGTCGAACCTGCGCCTCGTGGTCTCGATTGCCAAGAACTACCGAAACCAGGGTCTGCCTTTCCTCGACCTGATCCAGGAAGGCACCCTCGGACTGGTCCGTGCGGCCGAGAAGTTCGACTACCGCAAGGGCTTCAAGTTCTCCACGTACGCCACCTGGTGGATTCGCCAGGCCATCGCCCGCGCGCTCGCGGACAAGGCCAGGACCATCCGCATCCCGGTGCACGTGGTCGAGAAGCTGAACAAGATCGGCCGGGCCGAGCGCAAGCTCGTCACCGAGCTGGGCCGTGAGCCCACTCCCGAGGAGATCGCCGAAGTCACGGGGATCGATCCGGAAGAGGTCGACTCCATCAAGCGCTCGGCGCAGGCGCCGGTTTCTCTCGAGAAGCCCGTAGGCGACGAGGAGGAGTCGGAGTTCGGCCAGTTCATCGCCGACGAGAAGGCCGAGTCGCCCTATGAGCGGGCGGCCGACATCCTCACCAAGGAAGCCCTCCGCGAGGCGCTCGAGAACCTCTCCTACAGGGAGCGTCGAGTGCTGGAGCTGAGGTACGGCCTTGGCGGCGAGCACCCCCGGACCCTCGACGAGGTGGGCCGCACGTTCAACGTGACGCGCGAGCGCATCCGCCAGATCGAGAACCAGTCGCTCAAGAAGCTGCAGTCGCTGGCCGAAGCGCAGAAGCTGCGCGAAGTCGCCTAGACAGCAGTCTTCAAGACGGATTCGAGAGGGGCGCCATCGGGCGCCCCTCTCTCGTTAAGCCGCTCAAGGTCGCGGGGGGCGGAGCCGATACGTACCCAGTGTTCGAACTCGATTCTGCCCTGCGCCACCTCCTCGACCAGGAGGGATCCGATCTCCACCTGAAGGTCGGCTCGCCGCCCATGGTCCGCGTCCATGGCGAGCTCAAGCCGATTCCCGGCGAGCCCGTGCTGGCGCCCGCGGCCACCGAGGAGACCCTCTCGGAGATGCTGCTTGACGAGACCAAGCTGCGCGAGTTCGCGACGGAAAACGAGGTCGACTTCTCGTATGCGCTGCCGGGCCTGGCGCGCTTCCGCGTCAACGCCTTCCGCCAGCGCGGCGCCGTGTCGATCGTCTGCCGAGCCATCCCCTTCTCCATCAAGAGCGTGGAGGAGCTCGGCCTGCCCCCGGTGATCTCCGAGCTGGCCAAGGAGGAGCGCGGAATCATCCTGCTGACCGGCACCACGGGCTCGGGCAAGTCCACGACCCTCGCCGCGATGATCGACCAGATCAACCGGACCTCGGCCAAGCACATCGTGACCATCGAGGACCCGATCGAGTACATCCACGAAGACCGGATGTCGGTGATCAACCAGCGTGAGGTCGGGGAGGACACCGCTTCCTTCAAGCGCGCCCTGCGCCGCGTGCTTCGCCAGGACCCCGACGTGATCCTGATCGGCGAGATGCGCGATGAGGAGACGGTCCAGACCGCCCTCTCAGCGGCGGAGACCGGCCACCTCGTGCTCTCGACGATCCACACGGTCGACGCCGCCGAGTCCGTGAACCGCATCATCGACTTCTTCCCGCCCCATGCGCAGAGCCAGGCCCGGGCGATGCTCGCCGGCACGCTCAAGGGCGTCGTGTCCCAGCGGCTGGTTCCGACTGCCGACGGGCACGGGCGCATCGCCGCCGTCGAGGTGCTCCGGATGACCGGCCGCGTTCGCGACATGATCATGGACCCGGCCCAGACCGGGCAGCTGCCCCAGGTCATCTCCGAGGGCTCCTACTACGGGATGCAGACCTTCGACCAGGCCCTTCTGGGCCACGTCAAGAGCGGTGCGGTCTCGATGGAGGTCGCGCTGAAGGTCGCGACCCACCCGCATGACTTCAAGCTGCTTGTGGCCTCCGGCGGCCAGCGTTCGACATCCGTCGATCAGGTCGTATCGGTGCCACAAGTAGAGCCCGCCGCCGCGTAGCCTTAGGCCTCCCGGACCCGACCCCACGGAGGCTGTTGTGCAGAGCTCACTCGGCGAGTTTCAGGAGACCAAGTCAACCGAGGCATTCGCCCTCCAGAACTCGAAGCTGCTCAAGGTCTCCCTGAACCAGGTGACGATCCAGGCCAAACTCGGCTCGATGGTTGCCTACCAGGGCGACGTGAGCTTCGAGCACGCCGGCTCGGGCGGGATGGGGCGGATGATGAAGAAGGCCTTCACCGGTGAGGGCGCCCGGCTGATGAAGATGTCGGGCATGGGCGAGGTCTTCCTGGCCGACCAGGCCCAGGAGGTGCACCTGATCAAGCTCGAGAACGATCACATCACCTGCAACGGCGCGAATGTCCTGGCCTTCGACGCCGGCATCGACTGGGACATCCAGCGGGTGAAGGGCGGCTTCTCGGGGGCGCTGGCGGGCGGCCTCTTCAACATGTCGCTGACGGGCAACGGCTGGGTGGCGGTCGTCTCCGACGGCCCTCCGGTGCTCCTTGACACGGGTAGCGCGCCGACGTTCGCCGACCCCGCGGCCGCCATCACCTGGTCGAGCGGCGTACAGACGACGGTGAAGACCGACATCAAGCTGAAGAACCTGGTCGGCAGGGGCTCGGGCGAGTCGCTGCAGATCGCATTCAGCGGGCAGGGATGGGTCTTGGTGCAGCCCAGCGAGGGCAATGTGTACGCGGCCGCAGGCGGGCAGGCGGCGAGCAGCGGACTCGGGAACCTGCTGAGCGGCTGAGGCCACTTCAGTTCCTGAAGCATTGCGCTAGAATGGGCGTTGCCCATGGCATCTGCGCCCGACACCGCTTCGGCGGACATCTGCCCGGTCTGTGCGACCGCGGAGCTCGTATGCGGCAAGTGGACCCTCCTGATCATCCGGGACCTGGCTGACGACTGCAGCCGCTTCTGCGAGCTGGAGCGTTCGCTGGCCGGCATCAGCCCGCGCACGCTCTCGCTCCGGCTCCGGGCTCTCGAGGAGGCCGGGATCGTCGCGCGCCAGACCTATCCCGAGGTCCCGCCGCGCGTTGAATACGCGCTCACGGAGAAGGGCCAGGCGCTGCTTCCGCTCATCGACGACATGAGGTCGTACGGGCGCAAGTGGCTGGGCGCGCAGTGCACCGACCGGTCCGCCGAAGTACCCGTAGCCGCTTAGTGACCTAGACACCTCTTCTAGAAGGACCGGCGCCGTTCGCGACGAATCCGCGAACGTGCCCTCGAACGCGCTCTACGACGCTCTCCGGATCGCATGCCTCGACACGGCAGCCGTGCTCACCCGCGCGGTCAAGATGGGCGACGAGCTCCGGTTCGACCTGGTGGAGGAGCGGGGCCGGGGTGCCGCATCGCTCTACCATTACCGCCCGCGCACGGCAGAGTTCATCTCCGCACACTGGGATGACATCCGGGCGCTCGAGTCCTTCGAGGCGGCCACTCGCGCCCTCGACCCGGCCGCACCGGCCTACATCCAGGTTCGCGCGCTGGCGGGGTCGGGCGGGGAGATCGTGTTCCGCGACCTCGTGGATCGCATCTACGACGAGGCTTCCGATTTCGGGTTCCCGGAGCAGCGCTTCGAGCTGATCTGCTCGGAGGTCGGCCAGACCCTCGGCGAGACCGTGGTGCGCGCCGTCGTGATCGGGCGCATCCATGGGGTGCACCTTGCCTCGCCGACAGTTGGCCTGGACGACCAGCTGGCACTTGCGGGCGGGCGTGCCGTCACGGCGCTGCCTCCCGGCCTGATGGAGGACGAGGACGGCCTGGTCCCGCCCGAGGTTGTGTGCGTCTTCGCCGTGGAGCAGGATGGCGCCGAGCCGCTCCCGGTCGAGGCGGCACGGGCGCGCTTCCGGCGCCTGCTCACCGGGCTCAGGCTGATGGGCGCCGCAGGCGCGCGCATCGACTCACTTGGCTGGACGCGGGCAGGCGACGGCCCGTGGCGGCCCGCTGCCCTGGATGCGGGCGTCTCCGCCCGGCGCGAGGAGTGGCGCCTGGCCGAGGACGACGAGCCCGAGTTGTGCGACCTGCTGGACGTGCTGGGCACCTCGCGGCGCTTCGGCCGCTTGAACTGGGCCCTGGCGCGGTTCGAGATGGGCTGCTCGCGCTCGCTGGCCACAGAGGCCCTCTCCGACCACCTTCTTGCCGTGCGGGCGCTCCTGGGCGGGATGCGCCGTGATGACTCCAGGCTCGGGATGAGGCTGGCTGCGCTCTGCGCCGAGGCCGAGGAGCACGACGAGGTGCGCCGCCTGGTGGACGACGCGCTGGATCTGGAGCCGACGGTGATCGATGGCTACACGGGCAGGGGCGAGAGCGGGCATTCGGCGCTCGAGGTGGTCGGCGAGCTGGAGCATCACCTGCGCGCGCTGCTTCGCGACCTTCTGTGCGGCTACCTGGACGAGGACCTGGTGTCCTGCGCCGACGAGCTGCTGCTGGCCGGCGGCGCCGAGGGCGAGATCGAGGCACACGACATCCGCGTGCCCGATGAGCCTGCCGTGGGGGCCCAGATCGACCTGGAGCACGAGATCGAGCGGCGCGTGCAGATCAGCGCGCTCGAGACCCAGGAGTTCAACGCGATCTCAGTGGACGAGGCGCCCGACGAGGACGACGTGGTCTACGTCGAGCCCGCGGCCGATGCCGACTTCGACGAGCACCCCGAACCTGAGCCCGAGCCCGCGTGGGAGTACGACGAGCCCGAGGACGAGGCCGACTACTACGCCGGGCCCGTCTGATCGAACAGGTGGAGGTTCATCCTGGCCAGGCCCGGGATGTCGTGAACCTCGTCGTCCATGAAGGGCACGGTGACGATGGCGCGCCCGTCCAGCTCCTCCTCCAGCGATTCGAGGCTCGCCCGGTCGCGTAGGGCCAAGGCCTTGTAGTCCCGGTGGTTCTCGGCCGCGCGCCCGGCCAGGTCCGCGCCCAGGAGTGCCTCGAGCTCGTCCATGGGCGGCTCCAGCCCGTCCAGGGCGTGGACACGGTTGACGATCGCGCCGCGGAAGTCGATACCGCGCTCCTGCAGCTGGTCGCGCAGGCTGACAGCTTCTTCCAGCGATCCGGCACGCGGCGTGGTGACCAGCAGGAAGCTGGTGTTCGAGGCCCGCAGAAGCTCGTTGACGGCGGACGCGCGCTCGCGGAAGCCCTCGACCATCGGGCCGAAGCTCGCGAAGAACTCCGAGAGGTCGCGCAGGAGGTCGATCCCGGTGATCCGCTCCAGGACCGACATGGCGATTCCGGCTCCGGCTCCGAGCACCCGGAGCCCGGCGCGTGCCGGTGCGAGGAAGACCTGGAGCGATCGCGAGTCGATGAACCGGAGGAGCCGGTCGGGCGCGTCAAGGAAGTCCAGGGCATTGCGGGACGGAGGCGTGTCCAGGATCAGCAGGTCGAACTCGCCGCCCTCGTGGAGCGCGTAGAGGCGCTCCATGGCCATGTACTCCTGCGAGCCGGCAACCGCGCTCGACAGCTCGCGATAGATCCGGTTGCCGAGGACCGCGTCGCGGGTCTTCTCGTCGGGCGCGTTGCTCGCCACCACGTCATCGAAGGTCCGCTTGGGGTCGAGCATCAGGGCCCAGAGCTCGCCCTCTGCCTCGACGCCACCCGCCTCGAGCCGCGCGGGGTCCACCCGTAGGGGCTGGTTCCCCAGCTCCGGCACGCCCAGCGACTCCGCCAGACGGCGCGCCGGGTCGATCGTGACCACCACGACCTTCCGGCCTGCCACGGCCATGCCCAGCGCAATCGCCGCCGCAGTGGTGGTCTTGCCGACCCCGCCGGAGCCCGCACACACGCAGACACGCGTGTCGGCCAGCAGCGTGTCGAGCTTCACAGCGCCCCCTCGAGTTGCTTCGACAGCGCCTCGATGTCCTGGCGACCCATCTCGGGCGCGAAGACGTGCGGGAGTAGGGCCAGCCCAGTGCCGGCGTCCTCGAGCCGGTCCAGCTGGGCGCGCTGGGCCTCTGCCCGCCCATGCTCGGAGATGGCCGCGCGCACCACCTCGGCCGCCTCGGGGGAGGTCTCCTGGCCTGCCGCCGACTCAAGTCGCTCCCGGTCGGCCGAGTCGAAGCGCGCGGGATATACGCCGTTGACCACGATCAGTGACAGGGCCAGGCCGATGCGTTCCTTCAGCGCGGATCTCATCTCGAGCGTCTCGGTGACGGGCATCTCCTCCGGCAGCGCCACCGCCACCACACCGGTCGTCGAGGGATCGCGCACGAAGGCATCGATCTTCCCGGCCTGCCTCTGGATCCGCCCCACGCGGGCGATCTCCTTGAACGTCCGCGCCGAGGCCAGCAGCGCGAGTCCGTGTCCGGTGGCGGGAGCGTCGACCACCACCAGGTCATAACGGCCCTCTGCGCCGTTCCACGGCCTGTCCATCTGGGCCGTCTCCCAGATCTTGCCGATCGTCAGGAGCTCTCGTGAGCCGGGCGCGGCAGCCACGAGGTACTGGAAGACCCGGCTGCGATTCAGGATCTCGAACAGGGCGCGCGAGGGCAGCTGGCTGCGCAGGTACTCCTCCAGGGCCGACTCGGGGTCCACGGAGACCGCCGAGAGCCCTGGAGCCAGTTCTGCCTCCTCATAGGGGTCTCCGGGCAGCACGCCGCCACAGAGCTCGCGCTGCACGCGCTGCTGGCCGGCGACCTCGCAGAGCAGGACGCGCTTGCCCTTGCGCGCCGCGGCCAGGCCCAGGGCAGCGGCGACGGTGGACTTGCCGGTGCCGCCCTTGCCCATCACGAAGACGAGGCGCTTGTCGAGGATCTGGCCGATCAGGGGAGCCTATGACGGCGGTTCCGTCGGGCGCGTGCCACATGATGCATCCCGCGCGCGCGTGCATGCATTGTCCGTGCTGTGCTGTTTGGGGGAAGGATTCGATGAACCTCGTACGAATAGGCACGTCTACATGGGTTTGTTCGAGAAGAAGAGGGAGGCCGCCGCCGATTACTCGGAAGCTCCCGCGACCCACGAGACATCGGAGCAGGCAGTGACTAAGAAGGCCAAGGTCATAGCGTTCACCAACCAGAAGGGCGGAGTCGCCAAGACGACGACCACCCTCAACCTGGCTGTGGCGTTCGCCGAGACGGGCCACAGGGTCCTCTGTCTGGACCTCGACCCGCAGGGCAACCTCACGATGAGCCAGGGAATCGACCCGGACACGCTCGAGCTGTCGATGTACGACGTGCTGGTACACGGCACCTCGATCCGCGAGGTCATCCGCAAGCGCGAGATCGACGTTGCCTGTGCCTCCATCGACCTGGCGGGTGCCGAGATCGCCATGTCCACCCAGATCGGCCGCGAGCGCTCCCTCGAGCGTGCGATCAAGCCGGTGCTGGAGGATTACGACTTCATCTGCATCGACACGCCTCCGAGCCTCGGCCTGCTCACGATCAACGCGCTAACTGCGGCAGACAAGGTGATCGTCCCCGTGCAATGCGAGTATCTATCGATGCGCGGCCTGATACAGCTTCAGAACACGCTGTCAATGATCCGTGAAAACCTCAACCCGGACATCGAGATAGAGGGCATCCTGCCGACTCTCGTCGACAGCCGGACTGTGCATGCCAAGGAAGCCATCGAGCTCCTCGAGGAGAACTTCGGTGACCGCGTGTTCGCCTCCCGCATCAAGAAGACCGTGCGCTTCGCAGAGGCGCCGGTCAAGGGCATGTCCGTTCTCAAGTACGACCCGGACGGCAAGGCGGCGCTTTCATACCGCGAGCTGGCCAAGGAGGTTCTGAGCCATGGCTAGCGGCAAGCGCGACCGGGCGAGCATGCGCGAGGGCCCCCTCGCCGATCTCTTCAGGCGGACGGACAAGAGCTCCGCCCCGCCACGCGACCCGCAGGCCCAGGATGTTCCGGAGCCGCCCGCCCCAGAGGAGCGGGCGGAGGCCGTGACGCCCCCTGTCGAGGCCCAGGCTCCTGTTCCGCAGCACGAGGCCCGTCCGGCCGAGCCCGTTGCGGGCCCGCCCGTGCCCACGGAGCCCGAGCCCGTCCCGGCCGAGGAGCCCCCGGCACACGTGCCCGAGCCCAAGGACCGCCTGCGCAACGTCTTCGCCGCGGATATCCCGGAGAACATCCTGGATCGCGGTCACGACACTCCGCGCTACGGCCGCGACCCTGGAGCGGCTCCGGCTGCGCCGGTCGTGATCCAGCCGGTCATCCGCGTCATCGGAGTCGGCGGCGCCGGCGTCAACGCGGTCGAGCGGATGATCCAGACCCAGATCGACGGCGTCGAGTTCCTCGTGGCCAACACAGACATGCAGTCGCTCGAGATGTCCAGCGCACGCGTGCGCATCCACATCGGCGACACCACCACACGCGGCCTGGGCGCCGGCGCCAACCCCGAGATGGGGCGGAACGCCGCGGTCGAGGGATACGACGAGATCAAGGCCGCCCTCAAGGGCGCGGACATGGTCTTCATCACTGCGGGCGAGGGCGGCGGCACCGGCACCGGGGCCGCCCCGGTGGTCGCCCGGATCGCACGCGAGGTCGGCGCGCTCACGGTGGGCGTGGTCACCAAGCCGTTCTCCTTCGAGGGCATCCGCCGCTCGCAGCAGGCGGAGATGGGCATCCAGCAGCTCGCGGACGAGGTCGACACGCTGATCACCATCCCGAACTCGCGGCTGCTCGAGGTTCTTGACCGGACCACGTCGATGGTCGAGGCCTTCAACATGGCCGACGACGTCCTCCGCCAGGGCGTGCAGGGCATCTCCGACCTCATCACGCTGCCCGGCCTCATCAACCTGGACTTCGCCGACGTGCGCACGATCATGTCCGACGCCGGCCAGGCTTTGCTGGGCATCGGTATGGGTTCGGGCGAGAACCGCGCCCTCGAGGCCGCGCGCCACGCCGTGGAGTCACCGCTGCTCGAGACCTCGGTCGACGGCGCGCAGTCGATCCTGCTGTCGATCACGGGCGGTCCCGACATGTCGCTGTTCGAGGTCAACGAGGCGGCCAAGGCCGTGGCTGAGGTCTCCCACCCCGACTCGAACATCATCTTCGGCGCCATGGTCGACGAGAAGCTCGGCGACGAGATCTGGATCACCGTGGTTGCCACGCGGTACGCCGACGGCGGTGCACGCCGGAGCGAGCGTCGCTCCGGTCGCCGCGAGCGACCCGAGCGGATCCCGGCCGATGCCGAGCCCCGGGTCACGAGGGCGGCCAACGGCCGAAGCTCGAGCGGCGACCTCAACTCCCTCTCGCAGCTCGACATACCCGAGTTTCTCCCTCGAGTCTGAGGGCGCGCCCGTGAAGGGCGTCGTTGCAGCCGGACACCAGCTCACGGCCGACGCCGGGGCCCAGGTGCTGCGCGAGGGCGGTAACGCCGTCGACGCGGCGGTGGCGGCTGTTCTCACCTCCTTCGTCGCCGAGTCGGTGCTCACGGGGCCGGGGGCGGGTGGCTTCATGCTGGTCCATACCGCCGGGGGCGAGGACCATCTGCTGGATTTCTTCGTTGCCGCCCCGGGTCTTGGCGAGCCCTCCACTGGCCCGGCGGACCTGCAGCCGGTCGACGTTCACTTCTCCGACACCGTGGTCCAGGAGTTCCACGTGGGCCCCGCCTCCTGCGGCGCCTACGGAACCACCGCCGGGCTGACCCGGGCTCTCGAGCGTTTCGGCAGCACCGGGCTCGGCTCGCTTGTCGACGGGCCGGTGCGGCTGGCGCATGACGGAGTCGAGATCAGCCAGCTTCAGGAGTACCTGTTCGAGATCCTCAGCCCCCTGCTGAACACCACACCCGAGGCGGCGGCGCTTTACGAGCCCAACGGCCGGCCGCTGAAGGCGGGCGAGGTGCTGCGGCAGCCCGAGCTGGGGGATCTTCTGGCCCGCCTGGGTGCGGAGGGCCCGGCCTTCATGTACACCGGCGACGTGGCACGCGCGGTCACGGACTGGGTCGGCTCGCGCGGTGGGCTGCTTGCGCCGGAGGACCTGGCCGCCTATGCGCCGATCGACCGCGTCCCTGCGCGGGCGGCCTACCGCGGCCGGGAGGTCCTGACCAACCCGCCGCCGTCCTCCGGCGGAGTCCTTATCGTGCATGCGCTTTCGGTGCTCGAGCGGCTGGGCAGGCCGGACGTGCCCTCGATCGTCGAGGCCATGGACGCCGCCAACAAGCTCCGTACGCCCGAGTTCCTGGCCTCGCTCCAGGACCCGACCGGGTCCACCACGCACGTGTCGGTGCTCGACGCCGACGGTGGCTGCGCCAGCGTTACGTGCTCGAACGGCTCGAGCTCCGCCGTGGTCGTGCCCGGCACCGGCATCCACATGAACAACATGCTCGGCGAGGCAGACCTGAACCCGCTGGGCTGGCACCGTCATCAGCCGGGAGCGCGGATCCCGAGCATGATGGCCCCCACCGTGGTGCTCCGCGACGGGGATCCTGAGGTCGTGCTCGGGTCGGCCGGTTCGAACCGGATCCGTTCGGCGATCCTGCAGACGATCGTCGGTGTGGTGGATCTGGGACTGGGTGCCCAGGATGCGGTCGACCGCGACCGGATCCACTTCGAGGACGGCGCCGTGGAGGCCGAGCCCGGGGTGGATGCCGAGGGCCTGAATCGGATCGAGGCCGGCCGCGTCCCGGTGCATCGCTGGGCTCAACGCAACCTGTTCTTCGGCGGCGTCCAGGCAGCGGTTCGCGACGCGAACTCCGGGGCCCTGTCGGGAGCCGGCGATCCGCGCCGCGGCGGGGTCGCGGTAGTGGTCGAGTGAGGTTCGCGCCAGAATCGCTCGGGTGAAGCCCCGACTCCTGATCCTGACCGCCGTCGTGGCACTGGCTGGGTGCGGTGGCACATCCGGCGACCTCATCGCCATCGAGGTATCCGGTGGCTTCCAGCCGAAGACGGTGGCGATCACCGTGACCGATGACGGCCGGGGCACCTGCGACCGCGGCCCGCTCAAGCCCATCAGCGGCCAGACATTGCTGGACGCGCGCGAGATCCAGCGGGAGTTGGCTCCCTATGCCAACCAGGCGCGGGTGTTCCCGTCGGCCGGCGCCGATCAGCGCCAGTACGAGCTACGGATGCGCGAGGGGGCCGTGACGTGGCCGGAGGGCGGGCAGGGCCTGCCGCCGGCACTGGGCAAGGCGGTACTGCTCGAGCGCAGCCTGGAGCAGCAGCTGTGCCCGCCCGAAGGCGGCTAGTCCCAGAGGTTGACCTTGCCGTTGACCTGGGCCCGCTCGCCGGCGGACTCCATGAACTCCAGGCGCCTGATGGCGTTCTCCAGCATCTCCCCGAAGGTTTGAAGCCTGCTGGTCTCGGACCGAAGCTCGAGCAGGCCCTGCTTGGCCTCGGGCCCGAAGGCGATGGTGCCCGCCATGGCGTACGCGTCAAGCTCGGCCAGGTCAGCGGCAGGCGGCCGCTCGTCGGTGGCGCGCTCCACCAGGTCGCCGTAGCGTTGGTGGATCGCGTCCACGAGGTCTGAGGGCGGCTGGTCGATGTCCTCGTCGAGCAGCTCAGCGTCGCCTGCGGGGTAAGGCAGATCCTCGATCCTGCGGAGCAGGCGGAAGACCCGCCCGCCCTCCGTGAGGATGTTCATCCGGCCGTCGTCGGTTCGCTCGACCAGCTCCATCACGCGGGCGGTGCAGCCGATGTCCTGAACCCCGTCGTCGGATTCCCAGACCACGCCGAACTCCGAGCCGGTCTCGATGCACTCGTTGATCATCGTCTTGTAGCGCTCCTCGAAGATATGGAGCGGCAGCGCCTCGCCCGGAAGCAACACCAGGCCCAGCGGGAAGAGCGGCAGCGCGTGGAGTTTGCCGGGCATGAAGCCAGGCTAACGTCTTGGCTGGTGACCGCGATCCTCTGGTTCAGGCGTGACCTTCGCGTGCGCGACCATCCCGCGCTGCGTGCTGCGCTGGACGGCCACGAGCAGGTCGTGCCGGTGTTCTGCCTTGACGACCGGCTGCTGCACGGGCGCTTCGCATCGGCGGCGCGGACGCAGTTCCTGCTCGAGTCGCTGGCCGATCTGGACGCCTCGTTGAAGAAGCTGGGAGGGGCGCTGGTGGTGCGTCACGGCGACCCGGCGGTGGAGATCCCGGTGTTGGCGCGCACGACGGGCGCTGCCGAGATCCATGTGACCGGTGAGCTCACTCCCTTCGGCCGGGACCGCGCCCGCCGGATGGATGTGGAGCTGACAGCCCATCCGGGGCTGACAGTCGTCGAGGATGTGACCGCGATAGCGACGGGCCATGGAAAGCCCTACACCGTGTTCACTCCGTTCCATCGCCGTTGGCTGGAGGCGCAGAGGCGTGAGCCCCTGTCGGCGCCACGCCGGATCTCGGTTCCCACCGGGCTCGATGCCGGCACGATGCCGACCCTTGGGGAGCTGGGCCTCGACCAGGAGGTCCGTGATCCCTTGCCTGGCGGGGAGGGGGAGGGCCGCGCGCGCCTGGAGCGCTTCCTACGTTCCCACGTGGACGCGTACCCGGAGAATCACGATGCCCTTGCGGCCGATCGCACCTCTCGCCTGTCTCCCTATCTCCACTTCGGGTGCCTGTCGCCCAGGGAGGTCGAGAATCGGCTGGGAACGGGGGAGGCACCTCAGGCGTTTCGCCGCCAGCTTTGCTGGAGGGATTTCCACCACCACGTGCTGTTCCACAACCCCGCCAACCGCGCGCTGGAGATGCAGGAGCGCTATCGCGGCACGATCGAGTGGGACGGTGACGAGCTGGATTTCCAGGCCTGGACGGAGGGCCGGACGGGCTTTCCGCTTGTGGATGCGGGGATGCGCCAGCTCCGGGCCGAAGGGTTCATGCATAACCGTGCGCGGATGGTCGTGGGCTCGTTCCTCACGAAAGACCTGGGCATCGATTGGCGCCGCGGCGAGGCGTGGTTCATGCGCCTGTTGCTCGATGGCGACGAGGCCAACAACAACGGCAACTGGCAATGGATCGCCTCCGTCGGCACCGACCCCGCCCCCTACTTTCAGCGGATGCTCAACCCGACGCTGCAGATGGAGCGCTTCGATCCCGATGGAGAGTACGTGCGCCGCTACGTGCCGGAGCTGGGCCGGGTGCCGGGCGAGTGGCTCCGCGAGCCATGGCTGATGCCGTCCGAAGTCCAGGAGCAGGCCGGCTGCCGGATCGGAATCGACTATCCGGAGCCGATCGTGGACCGCCGCGCCTCACGCGAGGCAGCCAAGGCGCGTTACCGCGCGGCCGGTTGAGCGCTCAGCCCCGGAGTGCGGGCGGAGATCATCAGGTTGTAGAAGATCGCGGCCGGCAGGCGGGGCTCCAGCAGCGCGGTGTCCATCCGGCGCAGCGCCATGTAGCCGCCGTAGGCGTACCAGCTCCACCTCCGAGGAACCTCATCGGGCTCGGCCGTGGCCTCCAGGGAGCGGTTGAACCAGCCGAACAGGCTGCAGGTCAGCTCTTCGCCAGCCACCCGGACGTCCTGGAAGCCGCCGGCCCGCGCGTGGCCCTTGAGATCCGCGGGGGTGAACGCATGGACGTCCACGAACGGCTCGAGGTCCTTGACCTCGGCCTCGTGTGAGTGCCCGTTGACCCTGGGGCCCGCGCCCACGAGGCGCCGCCAGAGCGGGGCGGCGGCAAGGGCGGCCCGCTTGGGGATGTTGGCCAGACGGTCGCCGTAGCGCGAGGGCTCGCCCGCGAAGACCACCAGGCCGCCGGGCTTGAGCACGCGCTGGAACTCGCGGAAGGCGGCATCCAGGTCGGGCAGGTGATGCAAGACCGCGTGGCCCATGACCACGTCGAAGGTGTCGTCGGGGAATGGGAGCTCTGCTGCCTCGCAGCAGGCCGTCTGGACCTGCAGACCCAGGCTGTCCGCGCTCGCCGAGAGCGCATCGAGCATGCCCTGGGAGATGTCGGTGGCCGTCGCCTTCTCCACGTGGCCCGCCTTCAGCAGGTTCAGCGTGAAGTACCCGGTGCCTGCGCCGATCTCCAGGGTGTGGCCGAAGTCGGGGGCTTTATGGCCGAGCGCCTTGGCCAGCTTGTCGCGGACCATCTGGCAGGCCTCGTCGTCGAACTGGATATTCCACTTCGAGTCGTAGTGAGTCGCCGCGCCATCGTGGTAGGCGACGTTCACGTCCTTGATCTGTTGGGCCTGAACCCCCTGCATTCGACGCGGAACTATAGGCTCAGGCGCGCTTTGACCGCCGCCGCCAATCAGGCCGCGCCGCACTTCGTGCAGCGCAATCAGCCCCCTGGAGTGCCACCGCTGGAGCTCACCGGGGAGCGGACCCTGCCCGATGTGCCCGAGGAGAACTACTGGTACCAGCGCCACCTGGTGGTCTACGAATGGATCGCCCGGCGCTGCGCCGGGCTGGACGTTGTGGACCTGGCCTGCGGGGAGGGCTACGGCACGGCGGTGCTGGGGCAGAGCGCCAAGAGCGCCGTGGGAGTGGACGCGAACCCCGAAGCGCACGAGCATGCGGCGGCGCGCTACACGCGCCCCGGCGTGCGGTTCGAGCGCGACCTGATCGAGACCTTCAGCGAGCCCTGCGACGCGGTGGTCTTCCTTCAGACGATCGAGCACGTCCAGGACGCCGGGGCGGTGCTGCAGCACGTCAAGTCGATGCTGCGGCCCGGCGGGACCGCCTACGTGTCGACGCCCAACGTGCTGACCCTGGCGCCGAAGGGCGCCGAGCGATCCGGCAACCCCTGGCACGTCCATGAGTACCGCGCCGAGGAGTTTCGCGAGCTGTGCAGGTCCGAGTTCGACAACGTCGAGATGATCGGCCTGTTCCACTCGCGCAAGCTGCTCATCCACGAGCGCGCCATCCGTCTCGGATGGGATTCCCTTCATCCCCGGCTGCGGATCACCAAGCCGTTCTACGACTGGTTCACGCCCGCAATCTCCACAGCGGACTTCCGTTTTGGCACGGACGATCTGGATCGGGCCCTCGACTTCATCGCCGTCCTGACGTGAGCCGCGACGACCGCGGGACCCTCTGCATGGTCCTGCACTCGCACATGCCCTACGTGGAGGGGTACGGCACCTGGCCGTTCGGGGAGGAGTGGCTGTGGGAGGCGATCGCCACCGCCTATCTGCCGTTGTTGCGGGTCCTGCCCGGGGCGCCGGTGACGATCGGCCTCACTCCCGTGTTGTGTGATCAGCTCGAGGCGCTCACCGGCCCGCCCGGCGATCGCTTCACAGGCTTCATGACCGGGATCCGCGAGCAGACCCACCGCGAGGACTCCGAGGGTGCCGAGCGCACCGGGAGGCCGGACCTGGCGGCCGAGATCCGCCGCGCGGCGGGGGACTACGTGCGGGCCGACCAGGAGTTCCGCGGGCTCGGCGGAGACCTGCTGGCCGCGTTCCGCGCCCTTTCCGACAACGGCCCGGCTGAGCTGTGGGCCGGGCCCGCCACCCATCCTGTGCTCCCGCTGCTCGCGACGACCGCCGGGCTGCACATGCAGCTGGCCACCGGAATCGCCTCACACGACCGGCGCTTTGGCCGTCATCCGGCCGGCATGTGGCTCCCGGAGTGCGCGTATGAGCCCGGTCTGGAGCGCGACCTGGCCGAGCACGGCGTCGACGTCTTCTGCGTGGACCAGACGGACTCGCTCGGCCTCGGTGCGCTCGACAACCTCGAGCCGGTCCGGACCGCGGCCGGCCCGGTGGCGGTTCCGATCGACTGGCAGACAATCTCCCTCGTGTGGGACGAGCAGGCCGGCTACCCGACGGCCGGCGACTATCGCGACAGCCACCAGAGGACGACCTTCGACCTCCTGCCCTGGGCCAACACGGGCCAGTGCTACGACCAGGACCTGGGCCTGGCACAGGCCAACGCCCACGCCCGCGACTTCGTCCAGCGGTCGATCGAGAGGCTCGATGCCTATCGGCAGGAGCGCGGGCGCCCGGGCCTGCTGTGCTGCGCGCTCGACGCCGAGCTGCTGGGCCACTGGTGGTACGAGGGCCCGCACTGGCTGGAGACCGTGGTCGCCGAGGCCGGTGCCCAGGGGCTGCGCCTGGCGCCGATCTCCGACGCCCTCGAGGGCATGGAGCCCGTCGAGCGTCCGCTGGCCGCCTCGACCTGGGGGCATCCCAAGGACATGAGCACGTGGGACTCTCCGCAGGTGGCCGACCTGGCGTTCGCCACCCGCCGTGCGGAGCTGCGGGTGACCAGAGCCGCACAGGGGCTCGCCGCGGCGCCCGCCGAGTCCCGGGCCGCCCGGCACGACACCATCGAGCGGGCCGCACGGGAGCTCATGGCCCTGCAGGCCAGCGACTGGGCCTTTCAGATCACCCGCGGCACGGCCTCCGACTATCCCGACACGCGGGCCGCCGGGCACCTGGCCGAATTGGACGCCGCGCTGGCCGCTCTGGAAGACTCCACGGACGGCCTTCCCGGCCCCGAGGTGCGCAACATCGCTCCAGACCTGGAGCTGTCGCCCCTGATTGTGCCTTGAGAACCCTGATCCTCACATGGGAGTACCCACCGCTCATCGAGGGCGGGCTGGCCCGTCACGTGCGCAAGCTCGCGGTGAACATGGCGGCGCAGGGGGTCGATGTGCACGTGCTCACGCGCGGGCTCGAGGAATCGCCCGCGGAGGAGGATCTGGAGGGCGTGACGGTCCACCGGGTGCGCGAGCCCGACCGCCCGCAGGAGCTGGGCGAGTTCGTGACCTGGGTGGAGCACATGAACGCGGACATGCTTGCAGCGGGCGTCGAGCTGGGCGATCGTTACGACTTCGACGTGGTTCACGGGCACGACTGGCTGGTGGCCGTGGCCGGAGACCACCTGGCCAAGCGCTTCCGCTGTCCGCTGGTCACCACCGTCCATGCCACCGAGTTCGGGCGGCATCAGGGCTGGGTCGCCAAGCACCCGCAGTCGCACATACACGGGGTGGAGCGCTGGATGACCAATCGCGCGGAGCGGGTGATCACGTGCTCCTCCTACATGCGCGAGCACGTGTGCGATATCTACGGGCTGGATGAGACCGCGGTCGCGGTGATCCCGAACGGGATCGATCCCGCAGACCTGGAGCCCGCGGGGGACCTCGAGGAGCTGCGCGAGCGCTTCGCGGAGCCCCACGAGCGGCTTGTGCTCCTGGTGGGCCGGCTGGTCTACGAGAAGGGCTTCCAGCTGGCGCTGGAGGCGCTCCCCGGCCTGATCGAGCGCGTGGGCGACGTCCGCTTCGTCGTCGCCGGGTCAGGCACCCACGAGGAGCAGCTGCGCGAACAGGCGCACGACCTGGGGCTGGACGACCACGGGACCTTCCTGGGCTGGATCGGCGACGACGTGCTGCACTCGCTCTACCGGATCGCCGACCTCACAGTGATCCCCTCGATCTACGAGCCCTTCGGCCTGGTTGCCCTGGAGGCCATGGCGTCCGGCTGCCCCTGCCTGGTGGCCGACACGGGCGGCCTGCGGGAGGTCGTGACCGAGGAGGTGGGCCTGCGCTTCCGCTCCCGCGACCCGGAGTCGCTTGGCGAGATGGCCGAGCAGCTCCTCACCGATGCCGAGTTGCGGGACCGGCTGGTGGCCGAGGCATCCGAGCACGTGCTGACCTTCGACTGGAGCGACGTGGCCGCACAGACGCGCGCGCTCTACGCAGAGCTCATTCCCAGCGCATCGACGCCGGGGTATCGCGCATCCTGATCACGCGGGCGGGCACACCGCCCACCACGGCATTCGCGGGGACATCCTTGGTGACGACGGCGTTGGTGCCGATCACCGCGTTGTCACCCACGGTGACCCCGCGCAGGATGCACGCGCCGTAGCCGATCCAGACGTTGTTGCCCACACGCACGTCGCGCATGTAGATCCCCTGCTGGCGGATGGGCCGATCCACGTCGACCACTCCGTGGTCGAAGTCGATGAGCATGACGCGGTCGGCGATCACGCACTCGCGGCCGATCGAGATGTGCTGGTAGGCGGAGATGGTGCACTCCTGGCCCATCACGGTCTTGGCGCCGATCGACACCGTGCCCTCGTGACAGCGGATCTTGGTGTCGTGGCCCAGCCATGACCAGCGGCCCAGCGAGACGCCGGCCTCGGGCCCGATCTCCAGGACAACCCGCGGGCAGATGAAGGCCAGGCCATCGAGCTCGAGCCGGCGCCCGTAGCGGGACAGGTAGCGGCGCCGCACCAGCCTGAGGATGAGCACGGCGTAGTTGCGGTTGAGCATCTTGTGCTCGCGCATGAAGCGAAGCAGCGGCAGCAGCCCGCGCTGGAGAGGCGCGGGCCCGCGCCGGATCCCGGCGGGATCGGCGGCGCTGTCGGGAACGGCATGCAGGTTCTGCTGAAAAGGCTCCATTTCCGGGGAGGATATTCGGAGTCGGCCTTGCACCCTGCGACAATCCCGGCGATGCCCGGGCACTCGCTGGACGCTCCCATCATCAAGGCCGTCGATGTGCGCCGTCGATACGGCGATGGGCACGCGGCTGTGACGGCGCTCGCTGGTGTGAGCCTGGAGTTCGAGCGCGGCCGCTTCACCGCGATCATGGGCCCCTCCGGGTCTGGCAAGTCGACGCTGATGCACATTCTCGCGGGCCTGGACCGCCCCAGCTCCGGAGAGGTCTGGATCGACGGCATCGAGATCACCGACATGTCCGAGGACCAGCTCACCGAGCTGCGGCGCGACAAGCTCGGCTTCGTCTTCCAGTTCTTCAACCTGATCCCGGTGCTCACCGCGGAGGAGAACATCCTTCTGCCGCTGACCATCGCCGGAAGGCGCCCCGACCTCCTGCGCCTACTCGAGCTGGTCCGGGCGGTCGGCATCGAGGATCGCCTGTCGCACCGCCCCTCGGAGCTGTCGGGCGGGCAGCAGCAACGTGTGGCGGTGGCCCGCGCCCTGATCACCCGCCCGGCCGTGCTCTTCGCCGACGAGCCGACCGGCAACCTGGACTCGACGAGCAGCGAAGAGGTGCTGAGGCTGCTCCGCACCGCGGTCGACGACCTGGGCCAGACGGTGGTGATGGTGACCCACGAGGCGCACGCGGCCGCATTTGCGGATCGGCTGATCGTGCTGCGCGACGGAGTGGTCGCGCACGACGGAGTGTCCGGCTCCGAGGGTGAGGTCATCGACCTCATGCGCCGCACGGCGTAGGGCCTTGAGCCAGCTCCAGTTCACGAGTGCGAAGGCTCCGCGGCTGCGGATGCGCGACGTGACCCTCAAGGGCCTGCGCGCGCGCAGGCGCCGTTCCCTCTCGATCGTGGTCGCCGTGGTGCTCGGGGTGGGCCTGATGGTCGGCGGGCTGGTGCTCACGGACACGATCAACGCGTCCTTCGAGAAGATCTTCGCCCAGGGCAAGGACAGCGACGTGATCATCCGGGGCAAGCAGGGGGTCGACCAGGCGGGCCCGGGCGGAGGGGCGGAGTCGTTCTCGGTGTCGGCCCTGGACAAGGTCCGCAGCACGCCGGGCGTTCAGAAGGCCCAGGGCGGCGTCTTCTACGCGGGCACGCTTCTGGACAGCCACGGCGACAGGATCGGGTCCGGGTTCGCGCCGAGCTTCCTGTTCTCGAGCTACGACAAGGAGTTCGAGTCGCTGGACTACCTGAAGGGTCATCCGCCCGAGGGCCCGCGCCAGATCTCCCTGGACCAGGCCAGCGCCAAGCGCGCCAAGGTGCGCATGGGCGATGAGATCTATGCCGTCGCCAAGACCGAGCCGGTGCTCTACCGGGTGGTTGGCCTCACCAAGTTCGGCGACATCTCCTTTGGCGGGGCGAGTTTCGCCACGCTCACGCTGCCCGAGGCCAAACGCATAACCGGCCAGGTGGGCCGGCTTGACCGCATGGAGGTCGCCGCCGACCCGGGCGTGGGGGCGGGGGATCTCGCTGACCGGCTCGACAAGCGGTTGCCCCGTCAGCTCGATGTGAGCACCACGAAGGCGGACGCCGACTCCCAGCTGAAGGACATCAAGCAGGGCCTGTCGTTCCTGTCGGTGGTCCTTGCGGTATTCGGCTTCGTCTCGTTGTTCGTCGGCTCCTTCGTCATCTTCAACACCTTCGCGATCACGGTGGCGCAGCGCATCAGCGAGTTCGGCCTCTTGCGGATCCTCGGGGCGTCGCGTCGCCAGATCCTGGCCTCGGTGATGCTCGAGGCCACGCTGATCGGTGTGGCCGGCTCGGTCGCAGGCATCGCGGCCGGGGTCGGATTCGCCTACGGGATCCAGGCGCTGTTCCGGGCGTTCGGGATCGACCTGCCGAGCACGGGGACCGTGCTGACCGAGCAGACGGTGGCCACGGGGTTCATCCTGGGGATGGTCGTGACGCTGATCTCGGCCCTGGTGCCGGCGATCCGGGCCAGGCGGGTCTCGCCGCTTGCGGCTCTCCGCGAGCAGGGCCTGAGCGACAGCGAGCGCACCAACCGGGTGGTGGTCGCCGTGGCGCTGGCCCTCACGGCTGCCGGCGTGGCAGTGGTCGTGCGCGCGCTGCTCACGAACTTCGCCGAGGCGGGGGACCAGGCCATCCAGATCGGGCTGGGATCGGTCGGTGTGCTGTTCGGCGTGGCGCTTGTCAGCCCGGCGCTGATCCGCCCGGTCGCGGCCGCGGTCGGGCTCCCGATCCAGCGGCTCCGGGGCATCACGGGACGCCTGGCGCGCGAGAACGCCGTGCGCAAGCCGGGCCGGACGGCGGCCACGGCGGCCGCGCTGATGATCGGGCTGGCGCTTGTCAGCTTCGTGACCATCATCGCCGCGGGCATCAACGCCTCCGTGGCCAACACGATCGAGGAGAACTTCGCCGGTGAGCTGATCGTCCAGAACCTGGATGGGCTCTCGCCGATACCGGCCGACGTGATCGGGGCCGTGAGACACGTGAAGGGCGTCAAGACCGTGTCGCCAAGCTCATACGCCAACGTCAAGGTCCGCGGCGTCAAGGGGGAGCCATTCGTCTCGGCGCTCGATCCGAAGACCGTGGCCGACGTCTTCACGCTCGACTGGGTGGATGGGTCGCAGGAGACGCTCGACCACCTGAAGGACGGCCAGATCGTGGTGGACCAGGCGTGGGCCACCAGCAAGGGCTTCGACACCGGCGACACGGTGAGCGTGAAGACCGCGAACGGCGAGCATCACGACTACGAGATCGCAGGCAGCCTGACCGACAACTCCGAGCTGTTCGGCGCCTTCATCCTCACCAACCGGGCGATGGACCGAGACTTCGGGATCGACCAGCCGGCCTACGGGTTCGTCGCCCTGGAGAAGGGCGCCAAGACATGGAAGGTCCAGGACGAGCTGAAGCAGCTCCTCCGCGACCGCTTTCCGAGCGCCGTGGTCCGCAACCAGAAGCAGCTGGGCCAGGAGCAGTTCGACCGGATCAGCGGAATCACGAAGATGGTCTATGCGCTGCTCTCGCTGGCGGTACTGGTCTCGCTTTTCGGGATCGCCAACACCATGTCGCTCTCGATCCTCGAGCGCACCCGCGAGCTGGGGATGCTCCGCGCGATCGGGACCATGCGCAGCCAGGTACGGGAGATGGTCACGCTCGAGGCCGTGATCACCGCGCTGATCGGTGCGGTCCTGGGCCTCGCGCTGGGCATCGCCTTCGCCGCGCTGATGTCGCAGGCCCTGGCCTCCCTGGGCTTCTCGGTGGTCTACCCGGCGCTCCAGCTCGCGCTGATGTTCGTCCTGGCGGCGGTTGCGGGGGCGGTGGCGTCGATCGGGCCCGCGGCCCGCGCGGCCAACATCGACGTGCTCGATGCCGTCGCGTACGAGTAGCGCGGCCGCCGACCCGCATAACATGCTCGGCCCGTGCCCGAGACCACCAGATCCGAGTTGGCCGAGCGCCTGATCAGCGGCGACAAGCGCGCGCTTGCCCGCGCGATCTCGCTGGTCGAGAACGACGACCCCGAGGGCTGGGCGCTGGTCCGCGAGGTCTACCCGCTGACCGGCAAGGCCGCCATCGTGGGCTTCACCGGCCCCCCGGGTGTCGGCAAGTCAACCCTGATCGGCACGCTGGTCAAGCACGCCCGCGGCCTCGACCGCGACGTGGCGGTCCTCTCGATCGACCCGTCCTCGCCCTTCACCAAGGGGGCGCTGCTGGGCGATCGGATCCGCCTGGCCGACCACTTCCTTGACCCGGGCGTGTTCATCCGCTCGATGGCCAGCCGCGGGTCTCTCGGAGGGCTTTCGGAGGCCGCGCTACAGGCCGCCCTGCTAATGGACGCCGCCGGCAAGGACTACGTCATGCTCGAGACCGTGGGTGTGGGGCAGGGCGAGGTGGACATCATCGATCACGCCGACACCGTTGTGCTCGTGCTGATGCCGGGATCGGGTGACTCGATCCAGGCCCTGAAGGCGGGGGTCATGGAGATCCCCGATGTGATCGTCGTGAACAAGTCCGACCACCCGATGACCCAGACGATGGTCCGGGAGATCCGGGCCGTGCTGGCGCTGGGCCCCTCAGAGGGCTGGCAGGTGCCGATCCTGTGCACCGAGGCCTCTCGCCACGAGGGTGTGGAGGAGCTGGCCGAAGCCATCGCCGCCCACGGCGAGCACATCCGCGCAGAGGGCACGCTGGCGGAGCGCCGGCGGCGCAACCTGATGAACGAGGTCCTCGCCCTCGCCGCCTTCCGGCTGCGGCACCGCCTGGAGGAGGCCGTGCGCGAAGACGCCGAGATGAAGGAGCTGCTGGACCAGGTGGTCAGCCGCCGGCTGGACCCCGCGAGCGCCGCCCGGCGGCTGCTCGAGCGCGACTTCTGATCGAGGGGTCCCGCGTAAGGACCGGCGTCGCTGGATCTTGACCCCGGTGGGGCCTAAAAGCCGGCCGCTAGCCGCGGATGCGGATCTTGCGCTTCAGGGTCTCGCCGTCGACGGAGGCCTTGATGCGCGTCCTCCCGGTCGAGCCCTTGGTGACCAGCACGGTGTCGGCCACGCCGCCGATCGTCTCGACGCGCTTGGAGATGCGGCCGCGATCGGTCTGGAACCTGACCTTGGTGCCGTCGGGGAACAGGCTGGGGTTGAAACGCTGCCCGCCGCCTGCCTCGTCGGTGGAGTTGAACTGGAAGCTCGCGCGAACCTTCAGTTGGCGGCCGTTCTTCTTGACCGACTTCTTGGACTCGAGCTTCATCTGCAGCCGCGGACCGGTGTCGACGTTGCCGACGACGCCGTCGGACGGCGGCGTGCCCGGGCGCTCGTTGGAGCCCCACCAGTTGTTCTCGGCCTTGATCTGCTCGTTGGTGTCCGAGTCCTCGTTGGCCACCCCGAAGTCGTTGCGGAAGATCCGGTTGAAGGCCACGTCCAGGTGGCCGTCGTAGGTGTTGCCCAGGAGGCGCACGCCGCGATCGCTGGTCACGTTGTTGTTTCCGAGCAGCGTGTTGCCGATGATCTGGATGTTGCGGTTCACGCCGGCGCCGCGATCGTCGGACACCGTGATGGCCGCGCCGTCGTAGCCCTCCAGGTCGTTGTCGAAGATGTTGGCGCCATCGACGTTGCCGCCCATCTCGATCACGTCGTCATCGATCACGTCGTCATCGACATTGCCGAAGCTCTCGTTCTCGTTCACGCGCACGGCGCGGGCGTTCAGCACCACGATGCCGCTGTCGTCCGTCAGGTCGTTGCCGAGGATGTCGACGCCGGTCGCGGGCGGCGCAAGTGTCGGGTTCTGGTTCTTGATCAGCATGGCCTCGTTCTGGTGGCCGGTGAAGTCGTTGCGGTCGATCAGCACGTTGGACGCGAGGGTGTCGGTGTAGATGCCGTTGCCCTGCTCGTCACCCTCGCCGCCATCGTTGTTGTTGCGGCTGAACGAGTTGCGCTTGATGATCGTGCGCGAAGCGCCGCTGCTGTTCAGCTGGAGGCCGAAGACGTTGTCGGTGATGATGTTGTTCACGATCCGGAAGCCCGAGATGGGGGTGGGGTTGAACAGGATCGAGATCCCTGCGTCGAATGTGCTGGCGCCACCACTCGAGCCGGCGCGGAAGATCGTGAAGCCGTCGATCACGGTGCCGTCCGGCGGCGGGGTGCCCGGATCGCCGTCGTCGGTGATCACGAAGCCGCCGTTCTGGGCGCCGACCTTGGACTCGCCGCCGTTACGGTTCTCGCGCGCGTCGGCGCCCGACTGGGCGCCGTTGATCTCAAGCGGCTTGGTGACCACCACGGTCTCCTGGTAGCGCCCCGCTTCGACGTCAACCGTGTCGCCAGGGTCGGATGCGTTGACCGCCGCCTGGATCTTGGTGAAGTCACATTCGCCCGGGTTGGGGCATACGTCGATCGTCGAGGCCGAAGCCACGCCGGGCGCGGCCAGGCATCCGGCGACGGCGATCGGGAGCAGGTAGCGCCTCATACGGTTCCGCCTCCGTTCTCGTGCCTGCCGTTGCGGTTGCCACGGTGCTTGCCGCCACCGTGCTTGCCCCCGCCCTTCTTGCCGCCGCCGGTGATGTCGACCTTGGCACGCTTGCTCTCGTTGTCGAGGCTCGCCGTGATCTTCGCGCTGCCCCGGTTGGAGGTGGTGCTGAACACGGTGCGGGCCACTCCGTCGAGCGTCCGTGCGCGCTTGCGGATCCGGCCCTTCGTTGCCGTAAAGCCGATCGTCGTGCGGTTGGGGAAGAAGGAGACAGGCGTGTCGCCGGCCGAGTTGCGCAGCACCGTTGCGTTCACGTCGGTGGCGCGGCCGTTCGGCGCCAGCGTGTCCTTGTTGGCGGCGACCCTCAGGGTCAGCCACGGATCGAAGTTGATGTTGGCCCCGATGTTCTCGCAGCGGTTGAGCGCGTCGTTGGGGCCCTGGTTGCAGCCCCACCAGTTGTTGTCCGCGTCGACCAGCTCGGTTGCGCTGGGGTCGGTGTTGTTCACGCCGCGGCTATTGCGCACGATCCGGTTGAACTCGACCTTCAGCTCGCCGGTGTAGGCGTCCTCGCCTGGCAGGGCGGGGTCGTCGGAGATGCTCACGCCGCGCCGGGCATCGGTGATCGTGTTGCCGATCACCTGAACCTGCCCGTTGGGCCCCAGCCCGAGGCGGTTGGACATCAGGACGCCGGTGTCCTTGAAGCTGAAGTCGAGTGCCGTGCGGGGTACCTGGCGCTTCTCTGCGGCGATGAACCGGTTCTGGCGGATGATCGCGCCGTTCACGTCGCCGCCGAAGGTCACCGCGTTGAAGGACACGCGCCCTGGCTTGAGGCTCTGGTTGGCCAGGATGCTGATGCTGCGCGCGCTCTGCATGAAGATGCCGGCGTCGTCGGAGAACTTGTTGCCCACGATGTCGATGCCCTCGGAGAGCGGGGCGGGAGGGCCAGAGATGCGGATGCCGTTGATCCGGGCGCCGCCGAAGAGGTTGGCCGAGATCTCGACGTTCGAGACCCCGAGGCTCGAAACGATTCCGCTGGCGTCGACGTCGTCCGCGCCCGGGGCGTTGTTGTTGTTGTCGATCCGGTTCTGCTGGACGTAGGTGCGCGTGGTCGCGCTCGGCGGTCCATCCAGCTCGATGCCGTTCTGGTTGTTGGTGATCACGTTGTTCAGGATCCGGTGGCCGGTCGTGGCCGGGGCGGTGAGGATGCCTGGCCCGTTCTCGTTGTCCTGGAGGCGGAAGCCGTTGAGCGTCACACCGTCGGTCGTGATCTCCGCGCCCTTGGTGATGATCGACTCGCCGCTGGAGCTGGCTCGCGTGCGCGCGTCGATGTTGGCCTTGGCACCGCGCAGCTCGAGGCGCTTGTTCACCAGAACATGCTCGTCGTATATGCCGGCCTTGACCTCGATGGTGTCGCCGGGCACGACAGGGGTGGCGGGCGTGCCGTCGATCCCCTGCTGGATCGTCGGAAACGTGCACCCGGCGGCGCAGACGGTGAAGGTGTTGGCCTGGGCTGGAGCGGCCGCAACCAGCATCACGACGACGCCGAAGATGGCGCCGGCGAGCGTTCGCCGTGGTGATGAGGACTGTGAAAGCACGTGAATTGGTGCGCGTGGGCTCCCGGCCCCGCGGCCGGCCGACAATAAAGGAGCTTTTCGCTATTTGCGGCAATAAACCGCCCAATTCGAAGGAGTTGCGGGCGCCGCGCCGACGCCCCAGGACGCCAGTGGTCGAAAACGTCCCCACCCGGGACGGAAAACGCCAATCGCGGCTGGGCGTAGCCTCCGCGCGATGCCCGACACCAAACGAGCCCTGGCAATCGTGGTCGCTCGCGACGAGGAGGCCGCCCTGCCTGCGGTCCTGGCCGCCCTCCCTGCGGCCGTCGGCTGCGTGCCCCTGGACGTGCTGGTGGTCGACGACGGCTCGACCGACGTGACCGCGCGGCTCGCCCGTCAGGCCGGCGCCACCATCATCTCCCACGGCTACTCCCGCGGTCTGGGAGCTGCGCTCCGCACCGGGCTCGCGCACGCGGCGAACGGTGGCTACCGGGCAGCCGTCTACCTCGACGGCGATGGCGAATACGACCCAGCCGAGGCAGACACCCTCATTGCCGCCGTTCTGGACGACGGCGCCGACTACGTGATCGGGTCGCGCTTCCTGGGCACAAGGATCGGGATGGCCACCCACCGCTCGATCACGAACCGACTGCTCACCAGCCTGATGAGCGCCCTCACCCGCACACCCATGACCGACTCCCAGTCGGGATACCGCGCCTTCTCGCCGCGCGCGCTGGCGCTGGCCCGCATCCGCCACGACTACAACTACGCCCAGGTCCTGACGCTGAGCCTCTGGGGGCAGCGAATCGAGCCCGTGGAGGTCCCGATCACCTACGCGCGCCGGACCAGCGGAGCCAGCTTCATCCGCCACGGCGAGTACCTGCGCAAGGTCACCCCGGCCCTGATCGCCGAGTACCGCGAGGCCCGAAGCCTCAGGCGCCGAGCCCCTTGGCGATCACCATCTGTTGCACCTCGTCCGTCCCCTCGCCGATCGTGAGGATCTTGGCGTCGCGGTAGAAGCGGGCGATGGGGTACTCCTCGATGAAGCCATAGCCGCCGTGGATCTGCAGCGCCTCCTCGGCACAGCGCACCGCCAGGCGGCCCGTCTTGAGCTTGGCCTGGGCTGCGGTAAGGCCGAAGTCCCGCCCTTGGTCCTTCAGGAACGCGGCTCTGTACGTGAGCTGGCGCGCGGCCTCGATCTCGGTGGACATGTCGGCCAGCTTGCCCTGGATGGCCTGGAACTTGGAGATCGGCTTGCCGAAGGCCTTGCGCTCCTTGGCATAGGCCAGCGCCTGGTCGAGCGCGCCCTGGGCCAGGCCGAGCCCCATGGCGGCTACGGAGATCCTCCCCCCGGCGAGTGTCGCCAGGAACTGCGCCAGGCCCTTGCCGCGGTGGCCGATGAGGTTGCCCTCCGGCACGCGGCAGCTCTCGAAAGCCAGCGGCCGGGTATCGGACGCGTTCCAGCCCATCTTGTCGTAGGGCGGTTCCACCGTGTATCCGGGCGTGCCGTTGGGCACGTAGATGTTCGAGATCTCGTCCTCGCCCGTGACAGCCGTGATGGTCACCCCGCCGGTGATCTCGGTGCCCGCGTTGGTTATGAACTGCTTGGTGCCGTCGATCACCCACTCGCCACCCTCGAGCCTGGCCCTTGTCTGGGTGTTCCCGGCGTCCGAGCCCGCCTCGGGCTCGGTCAGGCCGAACGACCAGAGCTTCCTGCCGGAGCAGAGCTGGGGAAGCAGCTCGGCCTTCTGCTCTTCGGAGCCGAAGGCATAGATGGGGTAGGTGCCGAGCGAGGTGTGGGCGGCCACTGTGATGCCCACCGAGGAGTCGATCCGGGCGAGCTCCTCTACCACCAGCGTGTAGGAGATGTTGTCGGCTCCGCCGCCGCCGTACTCCTGCGGGTAGGGCACTCCCATCAGGCCTAGCTCGCCGAGCTTCTGGATGACCTCGACCGGGAAGCGGTGGGCGCGGTCGATCTCGTGGGCGATCGGCGCGACCTCCTTCTCCGCGAAGTCGCGCGTGAGGTTGCGGATGTCCTTCTGCTCGTCGGTCAGATCGAAGTTCATGCAGGCGGCACTCTATTTCGCGATGGCTCGCTAAGGTCGGCGGATGGGCAAGCGCGGCCGCAAGAAGTCCCAGGAAGCTCCCGCCAAGACCGTCGATTACACCGACTCCGACGGAAACATCCTGACCGTGCGCGAAAAGCTCTCGCTGCTCAGCGTGGGGACGCTGAAGGCGTCGCGGACCGGCGGGGCCGCGGCCACCGTCGACGACGTGTGGCGCAGGCGAACGGAGTTGCTCTTCGAGCGCTTCGTGGTCAGCTGGACGATCTTCGATCTGCCGCTGACCAACCAGAAGGAGCTGCTCGGGCGCTACCGCATGGCGGACCAGGACACGCAGCGCTGGGTGCGCAAGACACTGGACGAGCACATCCGTATGCACCAGCCCGAGCTGGCGGACTAGGATCGCCACCGGGAATCGGCCAACCGAGGAGAGATACATGTCAGTTGTTGCCTCCGTGCTCAGCGATCACCAGCGCGCCACGCTCGAGGCGCTGTGTGACACCTTCGTCCCCTCGGTCCAGTCGGACACCCAGGACCCGGTCGAGAAGGAGTTCCTGGCGCGTTCGGCCAGCGACATGGGCCTTGTGGAGCAGATCGAGGCGATGCTGGCCGAGGCCATGACCGCTGACGAGATCGCCGGCCTCGGGGCTCTCCTCGACGCACTGGCCGAGCACGACTTCGCGGCGCTCGACGTGGCAGCCCGCACCGACCTCGTGCACGACACCACCGCCGCCGATGCCGAGGCAGGCCTGGGCCTGGCGTCGCTCAGGGCCCTCACCTACCTCCTCTTCTACGCGCTCCCCGACGAGCAGGGCTCCAACCCCAACTGGGAGGCCATCGGCTACCCGGGCCCCATCACCGATCCGCCGTCGGCCGAGCAGGCGCCGAAGACGCTCACGGTCGAGGACGTCAGCGGAGCCGAGGCCACGCTCACGGCGGACGCGGTCGTGGTCGGATCGGGAGCGGGCGGTTCCGTGGTCGCCGCGAGGCTGGCCGAGGCGGGCAAGAGCGTGATCGTGCTCGAGATGGGGCAGTACCGCAACGAGTCGGACTTCAAGGGGCTCGAGCTGGTCGGCTACCAGGAGCTCTACTACGGAGCCGGCCTGGCCGCGTCCGAGGACGGGTCGATCGGGATCCTCGCCGGCTCCACCCTGGGCGGCGGGACAGTCGTGAACTACATGAACTGCATCCGCACGCCGGATCACATCCGCAAGGAGTGGGCGGGCCACGGCCTCGAGGGCCTCGACGACCCGGCGTATGACGACCGGATCGACACGGTGCTCGAGCGCATCAACGCCAACACCGAGGCCACGACCCAGAACGGGACCCACACCAAGCTGATGCAGGGCCTCGATGCCCTGGGGCACCCACACCGCCCGATCGTGCGCAACGCCTCGCTGGATGACAAGCCCGAGAACTGCGGCTACTGCGCCATGGGCTGCCAGCACGGCTGCAAGCGCTCGGCCATGAAGACCTGGCTCCAGGACGCCTCCGACAACGGGGCCCGCGCCGTGGTGGGCTGCCACGCCGATCGCATAATCACCGCGGGCGGCGCAGCCACCGGCGTGGCGGCGACCATCACCCATGCCGATGGCTCCACAACCGCGCTGACGGTCGAGGCCCCGACCGTGGTCGTGGCCTGCGGCTCCGTGGAGTCACCCGCCCTGCTGCTTCGCTCAGGGATCGGCGGCCCGGCTGCGGGCAAGAACCTGCGCCTTCACCAGGCCTTCCTCGTGATGGGCGTCTACGACGAGCCCATCGAAGGCTGGAAGGGCCAGGTCCAGTCGCTGGTCTCCGACGCCTATGCCGACCTGGAGGACGGCCACGGCTTCCTGATCGAGGCCACGGGCATGTTCCCGGGCCTGATCGGCGCCAGCTACCCGTGGGAGAGCGGAGCCGAATCCAAGGCGGCGATGCTCGGCTTCCGCTGGCATGCGCCGTTCATCACCGTCGGCCGCGATCACGGCTCCGGCGAGGTGGTGCTCGACGACCTCGGGCGTGCGGTGGTGCGCTGGGGGCTGAACGACCCCGTGGACATGCGCATGGCGGTTCGCGCGCACGTCGAGCTGTGCCGCCTGCATCAGGCGGCCGGCGCTCGGGAGATCTTCACCGGCCACGCGCGCCGGATCGGCTGGCGTCACGGAGAGGATTTCGACGCGTTCCTGGAGCAGGTGCAGGCCGCTCCGTACGGCCCCAATGACGTGGCGTGCTTCACCGCGCACCAGATGGGCGCATGCCGCATGGGATCGGATCCGCAGACGTCCGTGGCCGACGGCAACGGGCAGCTGCACGACACCAAGGGCGTGTGGATCGGCGACGCCTCGGCGTTCCCGTCGGCGCCGGGCGTGAACCCGATGATCTCGATCATGACGCTGGCCCACCGGACCGGCGAGAAGATCCTGCAAGCCAGCTGAGCCGGATCCAGCAGACATGCGCCCGGGCCGTCGAGGCCTGGTGGTTCACAGCGATCGTCTTCGTCGCGATCCTGATCAACGCGGCTGCGCTGGGCGCCGAAACGTACGGCACGATCGCGACCGACTACGGGAACCTTCTGCTCTGGGTCAACCACGTCTGCCTGGCCGTGTTCACGGTCGAGCTGGCCATTCGGTTGCTCGCCTACGCGCCGAACTTCCGCGAGTTCTTCAGGTCCGGCTGGAACGTCTTCGACTTTGTGGTGATCGCGGCGTCCTTCGTGCCGTTCCTGGGCGACAGCGCCACGATTCTGCGCCTGGTCCGTCTGGCCCGGATCGTGCGGGTGGTGTCCCTGTTTCCCGATCTTCGGATCCTGCTGGTCGCGGTCGGCCGTTCGATACCGCCGATCCTGAGCATGATGGTGATGGCCACGCTGATGATCTACGTCTACGCGATCGTCGGCTGGATCCTCTTCGCCCAGGCCATCCCCGCACGCTGGGGGGATGTGGGCACGGCCATGCTCAACCTGTTCGTGATGCTCACCCTGGAGAACTTCCCGGACAATCTGGCAGAGGGCATGGCGGTCCACCCCTGGTCGTGGATCTACTTCGTCTCGTTCGCCCTGATCGCGTCCTTCCTCCTGCTGAACGTGCTGATCGGCATCGTGATCAACTCGATGGACGAGGCGCGCACCCTGGAGCACGAGCGCGAGCGCGAGGAACGGCGGGCGCTCATCCTCGCGGCCGACGGCGATCACGAGATCGATCCCGACGAGGGGCTCAAGATGATCGCCGAGAAACTTGAGTCGGTCAGGGATGCGCTCAGCGAGCTCGAGGACGAAATCGCGCTGGTCAAAGGGTCCACTCCGTGACCCACATCCCTTGTGCCAACCCCCGGAATGGCCGAAGGTGAGGATATGAGGAGGGCGATCATCCTGGCGTGTGCCGGCTTCGCGGCGCTTGCGGCGTCTGTCGCCACAGCCAGCGCCCCGTCCGACGCCCCTGGGTGCCGGATCCTTCCGGCGTCGAATCCGTGGAACCAGCCGCTCAGTGGCGTGCCCGCGGCCAAGAACTCCAAGGCCATCATCAAGTCGATCGGGAAGAACGACCACATCCATGCCGACTTCGGCTCGGGTGAGTACGCCGGCGGTCCCATCGGGATCCCGTACACCACGGTCGGCGCCTCGCAGCCACGCGTGCCCGTCTCCTTCGATTACGCCGACGAATCGGATCCCGGCCCATATCCCATCCCGCCGGGCGCGCCCATTGAAGGCGGCGCAGGTGCGGACGGCGATCGCCACGTCCTGGTCATCGATCGGGCCGACTGCGTGCTCTACGAGCTCTACGACGCCCATCCGGTGGGTGGCGGCGCCAGCTGGACCGCCGGCTCGGGCGCGATCTTCGACCTCAACTCCAACGCGGTGCGGCCCAACGGCTGGACGTCCGCCGATGCGGCCGGGTTGCCGATCCTTCCCGGGCTCGCCCGCTTCGACGAGGTCCAGTCGGGAGTCATCGACCATGCACTGCGCTTCACCGTCTCGCGCTCCAGGAACAGCCACATCTATCCGGCGCGCCACGACGCCGGGTCCTCGGGGAAGAACCTTCCGCCGATGGGGCTGCGGCTGAAGCTCAAGCCGGGCTTCAACACCAGTTCGCTTCCCCCGCAGGCGCGCGTGATCGCCGACGCTCTCAAGCGGTACGGGATGATCGTGGCCGACAACGGGTCGGACCTCTTCATCAGTGGCACGCCGGATCCCGGGTGGGACAACGACCAGCTTCACGCGCTCGATCGCATACGCGGCAGCGACTTCAAGGTCGTCGACAGCAAGAAGATCCCACGCCCCCGGTAGGGCGGCTTCCAGCCGCCGCGTCGGGGACGATCTGTCCCGAACTGAGGGATATCCCTCAGGTTTCTATGGTTTCTCGGTGGAGTTTCCCTAGTACCCTCGTGAGGTCTTCATGACCCAGCTCGGCTTCGCAATCGACCACAGGAAGTGCATCGGCTGCCACGCCTGCACCGTGGCCTGCAAACAGGAGCACGGGGTGGAGCTGGGGGTCTTCCGGACCTGGGTCAAGTACATCGAGACCGGCGAGTTCCCGGACACCAGCCGGCACTTCTCGGTCTTGCGCTGCAACCAGTGCACGGACGCGCCGTGCGTCCAGATCTGTCCCACCAAGGCGCTCTTCAAGCGCGAGGACGGGATCGTCGATTTCGATCCCAGCGCGTGCATCGGCTGCAAGGCCTGCATGAATGCGTGCCCGTACGACGCGCTCTACATCGACCCGCAGAGCAACACCGCCGCCAAGTGCAACTTCTGCGCGCACAAGATCGACGTGGGGCTCAAGCCGGCGTGCGAGATCGTCTGCCCGGAGGAGGCCATCATCTCCGGCGACCTCCACGACCCGGAGTCCAAGCTCAGCCTGCTGATCCAGGAGGTGGGCGCCGAGGTCCGTGCACCCGAGCAGGGCACGGGCCCCAACGTCTTCTACATCGGCGCGCACGAGGCGGCCATTGACCCGCTGGCAGTCTCCGGGGATGCGTACCTCATGACCGAGGTGCCGGCCTCGCAGGCCGAGAAGCTCTCGACGCTCGATGGCGATGCCCGTGTGACTGGCGATATCGGGCATGACCCTCCGTGGGGCTGGCGCGTTTCGAGTTACTTCCTGACCAAAGGGATCGCCGCCGGCGTGATGATGCTCGCGGCCCTGCTTCTGGCCCTTGCCCCCGACGCGGATATCGCCGGCATCGTGCCGGGCATGCTGGCGCTGGTGGGCATCGCGGCCACCGGCTACTTCCTGGTCGCCGACCTCAAACAGCCCAAGCGCTTCTACTACCTGTTCACCCGGCCGCAGTGGCGCTCGTGGCTTGCCCGCGGCGCGCAGGCCATCAACCTGGCGGCACTGCTGGCGTTCGCGTTCACGGTCGCGGCGCTACTGGGCCTCGACGGCCTGCGCGATGTGCTGGCGTGGCCGCTGATCCCTGCCGGCGCGCTGCTCGCCGCCTACACGGCTCTGCTCTTCAACCAGTGTGAGGGGCGTGACCTCTGGCAGAGCCCGCTGCTCCTGCCGCACACGATCGTCAATGCCCTGATCGCCGGAGCCGGCGCACTGCTGGCGGTCGCGAGTGTCCTGGGGGCGCCCACGGCGATCGCCGGCGCCCTCGGTTGGACGCTGCTGGCCGGGGTGGTCGTCAGCGCCCTGCTGATCGCTCTTGACCTCTTCGGCAGCGAGCACACGGCACAGGCGGAGCGTGCCGCCACAAATCTCTGGCGTGACCGCTTTGGCCGGCGCTTCTGGATCGGGGGCATCGCGCTTGGCCTGGCGGCCCCGGCCATGTTGGCGATTGCCTTCCTCGCGGGCGCCCCGGTGGCGGTCGCGGCGGTCGCCGGCATCGCGGCGCTGGCCGGCCTGTGGTTCTACGAGGATGCCTGGGTCCGCGCCGGGCAGAGCGTGCCACTCAGCTGATGGGCGACACGGACTCCAAGCTCAGCAAGTACCCGCCGATCGAGAAGTGGGACAACTGGACCGAGTACGACGCCAAGTCCTGGCCGGAGAAGGTCGATCGCAACTACACGCTGGTCCCGACCGTCTGCTTCAACTGCGAGGCCGCCTGCGGGCTGACGGCATACGTCGATCGCGAGACCCTGCAGATCCAGAAGTTCGAGGGCAACCCGCACCACCCGGGCAGCCGCGGGCGCAACTGCGCCAAGGGCCCGGCCACGCTCAACCAGATCAACGACCCTGAGCGCATCCTCTACCCGCTGCGGCGCAAGGGCGCCCGTGGCGGCGGCGAGTGGGAACGGGTCAGCTGGGACCACGTGCTTGACACCTTCGCCGAGAAGATGCATGACAGCTTCGCCGCCGGCAGGCCCAACGACGTCCTCTACTTCGTGGGCCGCCCGGGAGAGGACGGCTTCGCCGACCGCTTCCTGGAGACCTGGGGCTGCGACGGCCACAACTCCCACACCAACGTGTGCTCGTCGGGCGGGCGCACGGGGTACGGCTTCTGGTGCGGCACTGACCGGCCCTCGCCCGACTATGCCAACGCAAAGTTCATGCTGCTGCTCTCTGCGCACCTCGAGTCCGGCCACTACTTCAACCCGCACGCCCAGCGGATCATCGAGGCCCAGCAGAAGGGCGCCAAGATCGCGGTGGTCGACCCGCGCCTGTCCAACACGGCGTCGATGGCCGACCACTGGCTGCCCACCTGGCCGGGCACCGAGGCCGCCCTGCTGCTCGCCATCGCCAAGGTCCTGCTCGACGAGGACATCTTCGACCGCGAGTTCGTGCGCAAGTGGGTCAACTGGAAAACCTATATGGCCCACAAGGCGCCCGGCTCGGAGCCGACGTTCAAGAACTTCATCGTCGAGCTCCGCCGTGAGTACCAGCGTTACACGCCGCAGTTCGCGGAGGCCGAGACGGGGGTGCCCGCGGCCAAGATCGTTCAGATCGCCCGCGAGATCGCCGCTGCGGCGCCGGCCTTCGCGTCGCATATCTGGCGGTCTGCCGCTGCGGGCAACCTGCACGGCTGGCAGGTGACCCGTGCCCTGATGCTGCTGAACGCGCTCACCGGATCGGTGGGAGCCGAGGGCGGCACCTCGCCCAACGCCTGGAACAAGTTCATCCCGGCGCCGTGGAAGCAGCCGACCGCCAACACCGTCTGGAACGAGACCAGCTGGCCGCTCGAGTACCCCCTGGCGCACAACGAGATGAGCATCCTCTATCCGCATTTCCTCCTGGACGGGCGCCAGCGCCAGGAGGTCCTGTTCACGCGGGTGCTGAACCCGATCTGGACCTACCCCGACGGCTACTCGTGGCTCAAGGCGCTGCGCAGCGAGGATCATGTGGGCCTGCACGGCGCCATGACCCCGATGTGGTCGGAGACGGCATGGTGGTCGGACTACGTGTTGCCGATGGGCCACGGCCCCGAGCGCCACGACACGCACTCCTACGAGACCCATTCCGGCCGCTGGCTCGGCTTCCGCCAGCCCGTTCAGCGGGTGGCCATGGAGCGCATGGGCAAGAAGGTCGACTTCACCTACGAGGCCAACCCGGGCGAGGTCTGGGAGGAGGGCGAGTTCTGGATCGAGGTGTCCTGGCGCGCCGATCCCGACGGCTCGCTGGGCATCCGCCAGTACTACGAGTCCCCCTACCGGCCGGGGGAGAAGATCAAGCTCGAGGAGTACTACCGCTGGATGTTCGAGAACTCGGTGCCGGGCCTGCCCGAGAAGGCGGAGGCCGAGGGCCTCGAGCCGCTGGCCTACATGCGCAAGTACGGCGCGGTCGAGATCTCGACCGACGACTACAAGCAGCATGAGACCGAGGTCGAAATGCCCGACGAGCACATGGTTGAGGGTGCCGAGGAAACGGTGACCAAGCCTTCGTTCGACCCGGCGCATCTGCCGCTCACCGGCCGCGCCGACCGCGTGGCCGCAATGGTCGACGGCACTCCCCGGCTGGGCTTCAACACCCCATCCCGCAAGCTGGAGCTGTTCTCGGAGACCCTGGCCGAGTGGGGCTGGCCCGAGATGGCCACCCCCGACTACGCCATCAGCCACGTGCACCACTCGCTGATCGATCACGAGCGCGGCGAGTACGTGCTCCTGCCCACGTACCGGCTGCCGACGATGATCCACAGCCGCTCGGGCAACGCGAAGTACCTGAACGAGCTCTCGCACTCGCACCCGCTGCTGGTCAGCTTCGAGGACGCCGAGCGGATCGGCGTGGAGACCGGGGATCTGGCTCGGATCGAGACCGAGATCGGCTATTTCGTGATCAAGGCCTTCGTCACCGAGGGCATCCGCCCGGGCGTGGTCGCAGCCTCGCACCACATGGGCCGCTGGCGCCTCAAGGAGCAGGAGGGCATGCAGCGCTGGTCTTCGGCGCTGGTGGACATGACCGAGGGCGAGGACACGGTCGACTTCCGCCGCATCCACGGCGTACAGCCATTCGAGTCAAGCGATCCGAGCTCGCAGCGCGTCTGGTGGAGCGACGCGGGCGTGCACCAGAACATCACCTTCCCGGTGCACCCGGATCCGATCAGCGGCATGCACTGCTGGCATCAGAAGGTGCGTGTGCGCCCGGCGCAGCCCGGTGACGAGTACGCCGACATCCACGTGGACCACGCCAAGGCCCGGGACGTCTACCGTAAGTGGCTGGCGCTGGCACGGCCCGCGGAGGGCGATCTGCGCAGGCCCATCTGGCTGTTCCGCCCCGTGAAGCCGCACCTGGACGCGTATGCGGCTCCGGCCGCCGGCGTGGCGCGGCCCTCGCCGGGGCCGACCGTGCCCGCCCATGACTTCGCCCGGCTGGTCGACTGGTCTCCAGAGCAGGTCTGGGACGGCGTCGAGCCCGAGCCAGAGCCCGATCCGGATCGCACCGCGAGCGACCTGAAGCCGCCCCATCCGGATTTCCGCGCCGGTCGCCGGTTCAGACCGGGGCCGAAGGAAGCCGGCGAGGCCGCCGACGAGCCCACCTCCACTCCGGGCGAGACCGCCTGAGGGATATCGTCCGGGCCATGCCCGACTGGAAGGACGTCTGCCGGATCGGCCTGGGATTCCCGGGAGTCGAGGAGTCAACCTCCTACGGCACGCCGGCGCTGAAGGCGGGCAAGCGCGGCATGGTCTGCCGGCTGCGTACCAACCCGGACGCGCTGGTCATCCGGGTGACCGACATGCTCGAGCGCGAGGCGATGCTGCAGGGCGATCCCGACGTGTTTTTCAGCACTCCTCATTACGACGGCTATCCCTACATCCTCGTCCGCCTGGAGAAGGTGGACCCTGTCGAGTTGGCGGAGCTGATCGAGGAGGCCTGGCGCATCAAGTCCGCCAAGCGCACGGTCGCGGCCTACGACGCGGAGCGCGAAGGCTAGGCGCCGAAGCTCGCCAGGAAGCGGCTGACGTTCCGGCGCACGAAGTCCTCGTCGAGCGGGTCGCCGACGATGAGGTGACGGAAGAGCACGGGCCCCGCGAGCTGCGCGATGGCCTCGGAGATGTCGGTGTCCGCGGGCAGCTCTCCCAGCTCGATGGCGAGTTCCAGCGTTCTCCTGGTCGGACCGCTGTTGGCCTCGACGATTCGCTCCCGGACCCCGGCGAGCTCCGGGTCGTGTGAGGTGGCCTCGAGGATGGTCGGCATGGCGGAGGCCCAGGGGGCGTTGGCCAGCCGTTCGACGTGCATGTTGCCGATCGCCATGAGCCGCTCCCTCAGAGGCCCGTCGGGGGCAGGGTCGTGCGGGTAGGGCATCACGTATTCGAGGGCCGAGATCAGCAGTTCGCGCCGCGAGTCCCAGTGCCGGTAGATCGTCGAGCGGGCGACCCCCGAGCGCTCGACCACCGCTTCGATGGTCAGGGCGGCCACGCCTCGTTCGAGCAACAGCTCGCGCGCGGCATCGAGCACCGCAGCCTGTGAGCGCTCCACCCGTGGGTCGACCTTCAAAGCGGGGTCGGACATACCGATACAGTACTGTACTGTTTCGATTGTGGAGCCTGCAAGCTTTTCATCCCGGCGCCCGCCCGCTCTGGCGTCCATCGCGGCTCTCGCGGTGTGCATCCCGGCTCTGACCGGATGCACCGGCGGCGATGACCCCGGCCCCACCGTTGTCACCGCCAAGCGCGGCTCGGTGGTCTCGCGCGTGGTGGCCGACGGGCAGGTGGAGGCCCACGAGCAGCTGGCGCTGGCCTTCGAGGGCTCCGGGCGCGTGACGCACGTGTTCGTCGACGAGGGCGACAAGGTCTCCCGCGGCCAGGTCCTGGCGCAGCTCGACGACCGCTCCCAGCGTGTTCACCTCGACTCGGCGGTGGCCGATCGCGACGCGGCCGAGTCGACCTTTCAGGCGACCCGGCGAGGCCTCACCCCGGTCGAGCTCGCCGACCTTCGGCGGCAGACCGACGCCGCTCGCGTCGATGTCCGATCTGCCCGGCGCGACCTCGATTCCGCCCGGCGCGTGGGCAACGCCCAGATCGCCCGCGCCCGCGGAGCCATCCAGCGCGCGGGGGTGAGCGGCGCGAAGGCGGACGTTCGCAGCTCCAGGGGTCGCGTGCGGCAGGCCGAGTCGCGCCTGGCCGGCCTCGAGCGCCAGTACCGGCGGTCCGGCCCCGACACGCTTCTGACCACCCAGCTGACGGCGTCCGAGGCCGCGATCGGCTCCGCCAACGAGGCCGTCGGGCGCGCCAAGAGCGCCCTGAGGGTTGCCCGTCATGCCCGTGCTGACGCCGTCGATGACCTGCGGGTCACCAAGGCAGATGCCAACCGCGATCGGACGGGTGCCCAGTCGAGCGTCAGCTCCGCCAAGGCAGAGCTGGCCCGGGTCGACTCACAGAACAACGTGGAGGCTCAGGTCAAGGGCCGCGATGTCGACGCTGCCGAGGCGGGGGTGCGCCAGGCCGATTCCGCCGTGTCCGACGCCCGCAAGGCCATCCACGACAGGCTGCTCCGTGCGCCGGCCGCAGGGGTGGTCGGCAAGATCGATGTCAAGGCAGGCGAGCTCGCCTCTGGCTCCGGGCCCAGACCCGCCGGGCCCTCCGGCGGCGCTCCGTCACCCGCCCCCGCCGGCCTCCCGCGCACTCTCCAGCGCCCCGTGCAGGCTCCGTCTGCGAGCTCAGCGGCCGCCGCCGCAGGAGCGGGCGCCGCGCCCTCCGGCGGATCCGGCGTGATCACGCTTGCCGAGACCGGCCAGATGCAGGTCGAGGCCCAGGTGTCGGAGTTCGATGCCGGCAGCCTCCGGACCGGCGACCAGGCAATGGTCGAGGTCGACGCCTTCCCGGGCCGGCGGATCGGCGCCACGATCACCTCCATCGACCCGATCGAGGACACGCAGGCCGGCGTGGTGACCTACACGGTGACCCTGGTCCTCTCCGATCCACCCAAGGGCCTTCGCAACGGCATGAGCGCGACGGTGAACATCGAGCTGGCTCGTGCCGACGACGTCGTCACGGTGCCGCGCAGCGCGGTGCGATCGCCAGAGGGACTGACCCCGAATGTGATTGTGGTCGGCACCGACGGCCGGGAGGAAGCCCGCAAGGTGACCACGGGGATCCAGAGCGGGGACAGAATCGAGATCACATCGGGCCTTGAGGAGGGCGATCACATACTCGACACGGTGTCGGCGCCGGTGGAAAGGAGCCGATCGTGAGCGCCACCGAGCCTGAGGCCACGCCGACCAACGGACGTGCCATCCCGCGGCGTCTGATCGTCATCACCGTGATAGCCGTCCTGGTCGGCGGCGGCATCTTCGGCTACTCGGAGTTGCGCGGGGCCGGGTTCGTGAAGATGGACGACGCCGCCATCACCGCACCGCAGGTCGATCTCAAGGCCAATGCCGGCGGCACCCTCACCGAGGTCTACGCGACCGTCGGCGACGAGGTCCGGGCCCACCGTCCCATCGCCCGCGTGGGCACCGAGGTGATCACCGCCGACGTGACCGGCACGGTCGTCTCGATTCGCGAGGACCTTGGGGCCGAGATCGCCCCGGGCACCGTCGTGGCGTCGCTGATCGACCCGGCCGAGCTGCGGGCCACCGGGCAGGTCGATGAGGATGCCGGCCTGTCCGATATCCATGTCGGCCAGCGCGCGAGCGTGAAAATCGACGCCTTCCCCGGCCAGGACTTCGCCGGTTCGGTCGAGGAGGTCAGCGAGCGGCCGCACAAGCCGCAGGTGTCCTTCAGCATCGCCGACCGCGACCAGGCCCAGCAGTACGACGTGAAGATCAAGATGGACAATCCCCCGGCAGAGCTCCGCCCCGGTATGTCGGCCGAGATCGAGGTACAGCGGTAGCGGGAGCAGCGAGCATCGCGCCGAGGTTGGGCCTCTCCTCGAAGGCCGGATCGCCGTGGGGCGTTGTCGCGACGGTGATGGTCGGCACGCTGCTGGTCGGGCTCGACCGCACGGTGGTCAACCTCGCCCTGCCCGACATCATCTCCGACTTCGACGTGACGGTTCCCACGGCCAGCTGGCTGGGGACCGGGTACATCATCGCCGACGCCGTGTTCATTCCCGTCTTCGGAAAGCTCGGCGACATGGTGGGCGCACGCCGCGTCTACATGTGGGGGATGTGGGGGTTCCTCGTCACCTCGGTGCTGTGCGGGCTTGCGCCCAGCTTCGGCTTCCTGGTGGTACTTCGGGTGCTCCAGGGCCTGGTTGGCGCCGCGGTGTTCCCCACGTCGCTGGCTCTGATTACCCACGCCTTCACGGACCCCGGGGAAAGGGCGCGCGCCTTCGGGATCTGGTCGGCGTCATTCGCGGTCTCGATCGCGCTCGGCCCCCTGGTGGGCGGCCCGCTGATCGACAACTTCTCGTGGCGCTGGATCTTCCTGATCAACTTCCCGATCACGGTGCTCGGAATGGTCATGGTCGTCCTTCTCATCAAGAAGCAGAAGGAGAAGATCCAGCTGCGCGCATTCGACTGGCAGGGTGCAGCGCTTCTGGCACTGCCGCTCACTGCTCTCACGCTTGTGCTGGAGCGCGGCCCGGAATGGGGATGGGGCTCGCCGGGCGCCTTCCTCTGTTACGCGGTCGTGCCCCTTGGCACCGCCTGGTTCGTGGCATGGGAAAACCACGCTCCCGACCCGATGGTGAGGCTGACCATGCTCCGCCACCGGACCCTGACCGTGTCCCTGGCCGTCTCGTTCGTGGCGTTCATCGGGATGGTCGGGTCGATGTTCCTCATGCCCGTCTTTGCCCAGTCGATGCTCGGCTACGACGCCACCGGCAGCGGCTTCCTGCTGCTACCGATGTCGGCGACCCTGATGATCGCCTCCGCGTTCTCAGCACGCCTCACGGCCAACCTCCCGATGCGCGTGGTGGTCAGCGGCAGCTTTCTGACTGCTTCGATCGGGCTCTTTCTGCTCAGCGGCATTGACGCCCGGACCACCTGGCTCGAGCTATCGATGCCGCTGGTGGTCATGGCCATCGGGATCTCGTCGAGCTTCCCGTCACTCACGACCGCCGCCACGGCCTCGGTCGACATCAGCGAGGCGGGTGTCGCATCGAGCCTGCTCAACCTGTCGCGCAACATGGGCGCCGCCGTGGGGATCGCGCTGGTGGCGACGTTGTCCAGCAACCTCTTCGACATCAATGTCTTCGACCTGTCGAAAGGCACGACGATCGACAACCCCGCGATGGCGCAGAGCATCGCCCCGCTGATCGCGGTCAAGGCCCAGATCGCTGCCTACGGAAGCGGCTTCCTGGTCGGGGGCCTGGTCATGGTGGCGGCGGGTCTCGGCGCCTTGTTCCTGGGGAAGTCCCGGGTCGCGGACATCACCGCGGGGCCCGCGGCACCCCATTAGGCCCGGACGCCGGCCTCAGCAGTTCGAGGGTGGCGGCTTGCCGGCGAATCTGTCGGCTATCCACGGCAAGTACTCGGGCCGCGCCACGAATGGAATCGTCTGGTGGGTCTGGTTCGGGTAGACCGAGTACTGGATCGGCCGCCCGAACTGGCACGCCCGTTGCACGTAGTTCGTCGTGCTGTTGGGATTGATCACCGTGTCAGCGGTGCCCTGCATGACCAGCGCGGGGGCCACGGTCGGCGCGTTGCCCGCCGTGTTCTCGTTCAGGCGCCGCTGCCAGTCGGCCGGGATCGAGCCGCTGAACAGGACCGCGGGGTCCGGATAGTTCTGGAGGACGTCGACGAAATGCTCGATGCACTCGACCTTGAGCCCGGGCTCGGCCTGCAGGCCGGTCGGGCTCAGGACCTGGGCCAGGTCGAGCTCCGGGTACGCCGCGTGCATGCCCCGGAAAAGGTTGATCTGGAGCCCGCTGCTCTGCCACGGGGAGCGGTTCGAGACCGGGCCTGCCGGCACCTGCCCGGCTGCCTGCGGGCCGACGTCGGCCGCGGGGGCCAGTGCAGCCACGCCGACGACCTTCAGTGGCTTGCCGTAGCCGGGGTCCTGGCCGGCGAACAGCGATGCGCCGCCGCCCTGCGACCAGCCCAGCACCGCCATCTTCTTGCCCGCGCCGGTGGGCAGGCCCTGCGCGGCCTTGACCGAGTCGAAGATGTTGCGGATCTCGGTGTCGGCCACCACGTACTGGTGCGTGCCCGGCGTTCCAAGGCCCTGATAGTCGGTCGCCGCCACCACGTACCCGGCCTTGAGCAGACGGGGCAGCGCGGGAACGCCGACGTCAAGCTTGAATGGGCTCTCGAAGGTGAAGTAGTCGACCAGCGCACGGGCAGGGTTGGGCGCGGCCGAGGGCGCGCACGGGCGCCCGCCGCCGACGGTGCCGTGGGCCCAGGCGACGACCGGACGGCCCCCGTTGGGAGCCTTGCCCTCGGGCGCCACGACGATCCCCGAGACAGCGATGCGCTTGCCCGTCTGGAGCGTCGAGCGGTACAGGACCTTCCACGCATCCGCCCCTTTTGGAGCGCGAATCTCCCGGGCCCAGATGAGCGAGCCGTTGCCGCCGCCGCCCAGCTTGGCCGGCGGGTTGTAGAAGGCCTCACGTACAGGCCCCTTCGGCACGCCCGGCGCCGCCTCGGCGTCCTTCTTGGCCGCCGCGCCGGCGGGCACCGCCATGACGGCGAGCGCCATCAAGGCCGCCGCAGTCCCAACCTGTCGTAGCCGTCCATTGCTCATCGAGAATCCCTTCGCTGTGGTCACGGCCGGGGATCCTACCGGCGGCGGCCCGGAAGGGGCAGGTCTACGCAGCGCTGGGCTCGGCGGGCTCACCGTCTGCCGGCGGGGGCTCTCCGGGCTGGCCCGGCGGCCGCTCACGTGGGCGCATCAGTGGTTCCTCAGAGCGTCGATCAGCTCGCCCTTGTCCATCTTCGAGCGGCCCTCGATGCCGATCTCCGCGGCTCGATCCTCGAGCTCGTCCTTGGTCCGGTCTTCGTAGTCCTCTGCCTCGCCGCCCTTTCGGCTGACATCGGTGCCCCCGGCCTTGGCGTTGGCGATCCTGGCTGCCTTCTCCTTGCTGGCGCCGTCATCGCGCAACTCTTCGTAGAGCTCGTCGTCCTTGATGCTGGCTCCGTGGTCCTTCGCCATGCTTGCTCCTTTCTCGGGTTGCCGGACGGAAATACCCGGTCAGGAGGCGTCTGAATCCGGTCGTTTCCGGAACTCCCGGAGCGCCGGGATCAGGAACCACAGGCCGAGGAAGGCCACCGCCACGCCGGCGGTGCAGGCGACCGATATGGGAGGCTCGAAGACGACGGTGGTCACCAGAAGCACCACGCCGCACATGGCCGTGGCGATGCTGATGAGTCCGAGCACCGCGAGCCGGTTTCCCATCACGACGATGAATTCCTTGTCACGGTCACGGAACCGAATCCGGTGATGGGCGCTGGGCGCCATCAGCAGAATTGCCGAGAGCGCGGTGGCCAGCAATGTCCCGAGGTAGACGTATCGCTCAAAGGCGGTGGTCTCGGCAAACCTCGAGTTGAAGGGCGCTACCAGCAGGAATGCAAACAGCACCTGGACCCCGGGCAGCACCACGCGCAACTCGTTCAGCAACTCGATCAGGTTGCGGTCGAGCCGCTCCTCCTTGGTCTCGTCTTCCCGCATCGGCCATGACTACCCTAGGGCCTCAGCGGGTAATCGATGCCGCCACTCATGGGACAGGGATCGACAGACAGCGGCGGGCGCCTGCGCAGGGTGGATTGCTCGGGGCCCGGGATCGGCCGGCGACGGCGCGGACGTGGCTTCGAGTACATCGGCCCGCGGGGACGGCGGATTGATGGAGCCGAGCTGGGCCGGATCCAAGCGCTCGCGATACCTCCGGCCTGGGAGCAGGTATGGATCTGCCCCGACCCGCTGGGTCACATCCAGGCGACAGGCGTAGACGCCGCGGGACGAACTCAATACCTGTACCACCAGCGTTGGAGCACATCCCGTGGCCGGGCCAAGTTCAACAACATGCTGCGCTTCGCCGAAGAGTTGCCCCGGTCCCGGCGCCGGATCGCCTCCGATCTCGCCCTGCCGGGGATGCCGCGAGAGCGGGCGCTGGCCTGCGCCGTGCGGCTTCTTGACCGCGGGTCGCTCAGAATCGGGTCCGAGCAGTACGCGGAGGAGAACGAGACTTACGGGGTATCGACGCTCCAGCCCGGGCACGTCGCCCTCGATGGCCCACGGATGGATTTCACATTCGTCGGCAAGGGCTCGATCACCCACGAGCGCTCGATTCGTGATGCCGCGGCAGCAGACGTCATCCGCCGGCTTAAAGGGCGCCGGGGCGCCACCGGCCTGCTGGCCTACAAGACCGGCCGCCGCTGGTGTGAGATCAACGCCGAGCAGATAAACGCCTACGTCAAGGAGCAGGTGGGCCCCCGCTTCAGCGCGAAGGACTTCCGTACCTGGAACGGCACCGTGATGGCAGCCATCGCGCTCGCGGGGCTCGACCCCGGCGACAAGCGAGCTGTCAGGACTGCCACCGGGATCGTGGCCGCGCACCTGGGCAACACTCCCGCCGTCTGTCGCAAGTCCTACATCGACCCGCGCGTCATCGACAGGTTCCTCGAGGGGCAGGTCATCGGCTTGCGGCTGCCGCGGCTCGACCGTGACCAGACAGCGCCTCGCATCGGCCCTGCGGTGGAGCGAGCGACCCTCGAATTGATCGCGGATGGTTCGGTCGCGAGTTAGCGCGACGCCATGTGGGGGTAGCGCTTGTCCAGGTGAATTCCCGACCGGCAGGCCAGGAGCAAAACCATGACCCAGTCCCTCAAAGGCCGCAAAGTCGCCGTCCTGGCGGCCGACGGCGTCGAGCAGATCGAATTGACAAGGCCCCGCGAGGCTGTCGAAAAAGCCGGCGCCGATACCGACCTGGTCTCGCTTGAGCCGGGTCAGATCCAGGCGATGGATCACATGGTCCAGGCAGACAAGCTCACCGTCGACACGACAGTGGCCGAGGCATCAGCTGATGACTACGACGCCTTGATCCTTCCCGGCGGGGTCGCCAACCCGGACAACCTCCGCCAGAGCGCCGACGCCATTGAGTTTGTGCGCGGTTTCTTCAGGGCCGGAAAGCCGGTTGGCGCAATCTGCCACGCGGCATGGACCCTGGTGGAGGCCGACGTGGTGAAGGATCGGACGCTGACGGCCTACCCGTCGATCTGGACGGACATACGCAACGCCGGCGGCACCGTGGTGGACCGCGAGGTCACCACCGATCAGGGACTTGTCTCGAGCCGGAACCCCGACGATCTCCCGGCTTTCTGCGCCAAGATCGTGGAAGAGTTCGCCGAGGGGCGCCATCCCGTGGCCGAGGAGGTCCGCTGATGGCCTCCGAACGGCCCGGCAGCCCGGGGATTGACCCTCCGCTGCCCGGGCAGGATCCGTCGCCGGACCCCCAGCCGCCGCAGCCACCGGAGCCGCCGGTAATCCCGGACCCTGAGCCGCCTTCGCCGCAGCCGGACCGCCCGTTCCCGGATACGCCCGGGGAGCCGCCGGTTCAGATCTGAGCCCGGCGGGTACACCGGCGCCATGGCAGGAGGACCCGAAGCGATGCCCGGCAGCCTGAACGGGCCCTACCATCGTGATCTCGAGGGCCGGGGCGCCGAGGTGGCAGTTCGCCGCATCCTGCTGGCTCTCTTGACGGCGTTCGTGGTGGCCGGCCTGCTTTCGGTGTTCGGGCAGACGACGGCGATCAGCACCGCCGGTGGGGCTGGGGCCACGCTCAGTGTCCAGTCCCCGACATCCCTGCGCGGAGGGCTCGTCTACCAGACAAAGATGACCGTGCAGGCGCCGACTGCCGGCATCGAGGCCCCCAAGCTCGTCCTGTCCCGCGGCTTCATGGACGGCCTGACCCTCAACACCCTGGAGCCCTCGCCGGTGGACGAGAAGAGCGTTGACGGCAACCTGGTGCTGAGCTTCCCGCCCCAGGAGCCGGGCGATTTGCTCACGGTCTGGCTCGACTACCAGGTCAATCCCACAACGCTCGGCGCGCAACTGCAGCGCGTCACGCTGCGCGACGGGGAGAAGCCGATCGCCACCACATCACGGCAAGTGAGGTTCTTCCCGTAATGGACATCGTCATCCGCGCAGCAGTCATCTTCTTCCTGATCCTCCTTCTCACCCGCGTTGTCGGGCGGAGGGAGCTCAACTCCCTCGAGCCGTTCGACCTGATCATGCTGGTGGTGATCGGAGACCTGGTCCAGCAGGGCGTGACCCAGCAGGACAACTCCCTGACGGGCGGAGCCCTGGCGATCGTGACCATCGGCCTGCTGACGGTGGCGACCGCGTACGTGAACTTCCGCTTCAGGCCGATGCGGCGCGTGCTCGAAGGCCAGCCGGTGGTGCTGGTGAGCGATGGGGAGGTGCTCGAGCGCAACCTCAGGCGCGAGCGCCTGACCGTCGGGGAGCTCGAATCCGAGGCCCGCCTGCAACAGGTCAGCTCACTGGCTGATGTGCGCTTCGCCGTACTCGAGACCAGCGGCAGGATCAGCGTGATCCCGAAGGGCTGAAGCCGGAGTAGTCCGAGGCCCAGCGCCCCGCTAGAATGGTCCTCGGCGGTGCCTTCAGAACAAGGGGCAGCCGTCACAGGCTCGCAGCGGGTTTTGGCCGGGACGCTCCTTGGGGGGTTCCGGTCCCCGGGAACAAAAGAAACCCAAGGAGCCAATGTGCAGGATGTGGATGCCGGTCCGGGTCATGCCGGGCCCCTGCTGGAAATTTCCGCTTCGACTTCAAATGGGACGACGACCTTGCTGCTCAAGGGAGAGGTCGACCTCTCGAACGCGTCCCAGGTCGAGGAGATGCTCCGCGCCGCGAGCAGGGAAAGCTCGGGACCGGTGGTGATCGACCTCGCGGGTCTCACGTTCATCGACTCGTCCGGGATCAGGTTGTTTCTGTCTCTCTCCGTGGCAGAGGATGGAGCCTCGCGTTGCGCGTTCGCCAATCCCTCGGCGGCGGTCCGGCGCGTTCTGGACATCGCCGGCGTGAGAGACCGGCTCCCCTGGAAGGACGGGCCCCCTGGATGAGCGCCGGCACCGACGGGCACGAAGGGCGCACCCATGAGGAGCGGGACGGCAAGGGCGAGCTCAAGGACGAAAACCTGGACCCTCAGGAGCTGATCGACGCCGCAGCCGATGCGGTGGCGCAGGATCCAGCTCGTTCGGTCAAGGCGGAAGTGGCGAAGGCCATGGTCGGCCTCCATAAGCGCTTTTACGGCAAGGGCCCCGAGCGGGCCCGGGCGTTCATCCATGACGAATACGTCTTCGTGGTCATGGAGGGCGGCCTCACGCAGAGCGAGGAGACGCTGATCGCCGCCGGCAAGGAGGAGCTCGTGCGCTCGTACAGACTCGAGTTCCAGGCGACCATGGCGCCGACCGCACTCGAGGCGCTCAGCGAGATAGTCGGCCGGCGGGTGCTCGACTACCACAGCCAGATCGTCTTCCACCCACCGCGCATCTTCGAGATCCTCGTGCTCGAGCCGGCCGACCCGGCGGACTAGGTTCGCCCGGAATTGGGTAGGTGATGTGTGGCGCAGGGATGCGACACACCACCCACACGGAGGTTGAGATGAGCGAGATTCAGGACAAAGTCACAGGCAAGGCCAAGCAGGCGATCGGGGACATCACGGGCGACCGTGACCTGCAGAACGAGGGCCAACTCGAGGAGAGCAAGGGCGAGGCCAAGGAAGATCTCGATCGTGCCGACGAACGTGCCGACGAGAAGGCCGACGAGGTCGCCGACCTCGAGCGCAAGACCTGATGGGCGATCAGGATCGCCGCTATCTGAAGATCTATCTCCAGGACCACCTCGCCGGCGCAGCCGTCGGGGTGGACCTGGCTCACCGCCTGGCTGAGCACAACGAGGACGCAATCATCGCGGAGACCCTCGAGGGCCTTGCACGGGAGATCGAGGAGGACCGGGATAGCCTGCTGGCCATCATGGACGCGCTCGGTTTCGAGCGGAGCCCGCTCAAGGAGGCCGGCGGCTGGTTGATGGAGAAGGCCGGTCGGCTCAAGCTGAACGGCGAGCTGTTCAAGTACTCGCCGCTGAGCCGCCTGGTGGAATTCGAGGGGCTGACGCTCGGAGTCACCGGGAAGCTCAGCCTATGGTGGGCCCTGTTGCCGCTGGCGGAGACGATCCCGGAGCTTGACGTCGCGGAGCTGGAGCGTCTCGCGGAGCGCGCGACGACCCAGCGTTCCCTGCTCGAGGAGCTGCGGCGCGCGGCAGCCGAGCTCGCGTTCGCGCCGGACCTTTCGACCACCCGCACCGGATGAAGCGCGTCAAGTCCGACGGGACCGCCCGCGACCGCCGTATCGCCAGGGCGGTCGAGCGCGTGCGGTCCGAGATGCGACAGCTGACGGGACCGGCTAGCCGCCCCCGCCGTTCGTCAGGATCAGGAGAACCGGCGCCACCACGGACAACACGCAGATGAGGCTGAAGTAGAGCCAGCCGACCGTGCGGGCGAACGGGCCGCTCGCATGGTCGCCCATGACCGAGCGGTCTCCGGCGAGCCGGACGATGGGGTAGAAGGTCAGCGGCATCACGGCCGCGCTGAGGATCACCGCGTATTCGGTCAGGCGGACTGGGTCCACGCCGGTCGAGGCAATTGCAAAGCCGATGCCGAAGGCACCGAGCAGGGCGGCGCTCCAGCGCCGGGCCGTGGTCATCCCCTCCTTCTTGCCCCACTTCCAGCCTTGGTACTGCGCAAGGTTGTAGGCCGAGGAAAAGGCGGTGTCGATGGTGGCGCCCCCGACCGCGAAAAAGATCCCGATCAGAGCCAGGGCCAGGCCCCAGGCGCCGAAAGGAGTCTGAGGCACCAGAGCGATGTCCCCAATCGACTCCGGAGTGATGCCGGCCGGCCGGAGTGTCTGTGCTGCGGCGACCAGGATCGCCACGGCCAGCAGGCCACCGAGCGTGAACCCGAGCGTGGCGTTCGCGCGCTCGATGCCCAGATCCTCCGCCGACCAGTCCTCTTCGATCGCGCCACTCGAATAGAAGTAGATCTCGTAGGGCATGAAGGCCGCCAGCATCAGCCCCACCACCACGTACCAATACAGAAGTGAGCCCTGACCGCTGGGAATGAAGCCCTGGGCCACCGCGCCCCAGTCCGGGTTCATCTGAACGGCAGCCACCGCGAAGACCAGCAGGCATAGCCCTCCGTAGCCGAAAAGCCGCTCGATCATGTGGAAGGAGAGGAACCACGAAGCGAGCAGCATCAGGATCACGCCGACCAGGACGAAGAAGCCGACGCTGACGTCGAAGACGTAGTTGAGGACGAATGCCAGACCGCCCAGCTCGGCTGCCAGGGTCAGCAACGTGAGAATGAGCGAGGCCACCAGCGCCGCGAGTGAGACGCGTCTTCCGTAGGACTCCTTCACGGTCACGAAGTTCGGCTTCTTGGTTATCGCCGCAACACGCCCGCTCATGTCGGAGAGCACGATGATCCCGACCACGCCGATGGGGACCGCCCAGAGCGGGGCGTAGCCAAATTTCGCGCCGGCCTGGGCGTTGAACACCAGGTCGCCGATGTCGACGAACCCGCCGATCGCGGCGATGATTCCCAGCGCGAGCTGCAGGACGCGTTTCATGGGCTCTCCGCCAGGTTGCTCGCTCTGGCCTTCATGTCCTGGAGGCCCGCCCGGAGGCGGAGCGCGGCGGCGGGATCGTCTGGATGCACCTGCAGCTGCCGGATCAAATCGCTCAGGTCCTGCGCCAGCGTCACGGCCTGCTGCCTCGCCGGCTCCCGCCCGGTTGCGTCGGCGAGTGCCTCGGCCTCGTGATCCGTGGTGTCGGCCAGGTCGCGCGCCGATACCCGGACAAACGTCGTCTCGATTCGCCGATCGACGACCCCCTTGGTCAGGGCGCTCGCGATCGCGGCGTCGTTCCCGAGGCTTTCTATCTCGCGGCGCAGCTCATCCGACTTGATGGGTCCACCGCAACCCGCAGCAACAAGTCCAATCCCCACCCACACGCCGATGATCCCCGCGCGATTCATTGGGATGGTCGGTCAGGCGGCTAGTCGCTCCGCGACCCGATTCATAAGGCTCTCCCTGGGCAGGGAGAACGCACATTCGTAGTGCACCGGTTGGCCGGCGAAGCTCGGATCGTCCGCTTCGACCGCGTGAT